>PSMF01000036.1:0-28219 GCA_040290005.1 Meiothermus sp. | reverse complement strand
TAGGTTACATCAACGAGGACGAAATTGCGGCCACCATAGACCAGTTCAACCGCGACAACCGCCTCTCCGCCAAGGACCGGCTCAACTTCCACCGCTTCGAGAGCCGGGTCTACGCCGAGTTCGACCCCGAGCTGTACGGCCCGCAGTTCCCGCTCGCCTTGGCGGTTCGCAGCAGCAGCATCCCCGGCATCTTTGAGCCGGTGCACATCCGGCGCAGCGCCAACCGCAGCGACCTCTTCGTCGACGGCGGGGTGGCCGACAACTTCGCGCTGGATATCGCGGCCAACCCGCAGTTCGGAAACTGCGAAGGGGTGCTGGGCATCAGTCTGACCAACCTGGGCTACCGCCTGCCCAACCCCAACGCTGCTCATACCGTGCTGGATATCGCGGTGAGCAGCCTGAGCTACATGATGGACGCTATGCTCGACCAAGGACTGGGCCAAAACCTGCTGGCAGAGCGGCGGATTACCGTGATCAACGCCCTCAGCAACCAGTCGGTCTCCCTCACCAACACCGCCCGAATCGGCGATTTGGTCAAGGAAGGCGAGGCCATCGCGGCGGGCTTTCGGCAATCCCTGCAAAAGCACGTCCCCAGCGCGAGCCTGGAGGATGTCTTCCGCCTGGGGAGCGGGCCCCAAGCCTACCTCTCGAGGGCCGCCATCGTCGGCCCGGAAGCGTTCAAACAGTTGCTGGACCAGGAGCCCAAAAAACCCAGCTTTTTGAGGGCTGTGTTCCTGCGCCCAATCCTGACCCTGTTGGGCCGGGATAAAGCCTTGTGGGTGGGGATTTACGGGCTGGTCTTCGCCTGCGCCTTCGCCGCAGCTTGCTTGCTGGTTGACCTCCTCATGCTGCGGCAAACCCCGCTGCTGCTGCTGAAAGTTCTGGGCTGGCAGGGCGGGGGGGCTTTGGCGCTCATTCTCCTCCTGCGGTTGGCGCTATGGATATGGCGCTCGAGGGTGCGGCAGGCCACGGGCGGGAGAAGCCTCGAGGTCAGGGGTGAAGCGTTGAACCTAAAACATTGAACGCCAGGACTCACGTCCCAGAGGCAAAATCGGCGCCTCGAGAAACGTTGTTCAGGACGTGGGTGTCTTCCCTCTGATGCCAGGTCCTAACCCCCGACCTCCCGTAAATGGCCTTTGGTTTACACACTTCTCCCGATCGCATCGCGTAGAGTAGCTCTATGAAACAGGACAATCGGGCTAAAACCCTGGGTGAACTCAAGCGCACCTATCCGATGGAAAAGCTGAGCCGCAGCGTCAAGGACGAAGCGCGGGAGAACCTCATCACCAAGCTGCGCTCCGGTGAAAGGCTCTTCCCCGGCGTGCAGAGCTACGATGACTCGGTGATTCCCAGCCTGGTCAACGCGATTCTGGCGCGGCACAACTTCATCCTGCTGGGGCTGCGCGGCCAGGCCAAGAGCCGCATCCTGCGCCAGCTCACCGAGCTGTTGGACGAGGCCATCCCGGCGCTGCCCACTGAGATTCGCGATAACCCGGTGCGCCCGCTCTCCGCCGAAGCCTTCCGGCTCCTGGAGGATATGGGCGACGACGCGCCGATTACCTGGATTGGCCGCGACGAGCGCTACGTGGAGAAGCTCGCCACCCCCGACACCACCGTGGCCGACATCCTGGGCGACATTGACCCCATCAAGGCCGCCAAGCGGGGGACCGGTTTGAGTGACTTGGAAGCCGTCCACTATGGCCTTCTCCCCCGTGCCAACCGCGGCATCTTCGGCATCAACGAGGTCGCTGATTTAGCGCCGAAGGTCCAGGTCGCGCTGTTCAACATCCTGCAAGAGGGCGACGTACAGATTCGCGGCTACCCAGTGCGGCTTCAGCTCGACGTGTGGGTGGCCTTCACTGCCAACCCGCAGGACTACACCGCGCGCGGCAAGATCGTCACGCCCTTGAAAGACCGCATCGGCTCGGAAATCCGGACGCACTACCCGAAGACCCTCGAGGAAGGCTTGAGCATCACCCAGCAGGAAGCCTGGATCGCCCGTGAGGAAGGCATTTACGTCCCCTCGTACGTGGCCGAGGCGACCGAGGCCGTAGCTTTCGTCGCGCGTGAAGACAAACGGGTGGACAAGACCTCCGGTGTGTCGCAGCGCCTCAGCATCAGCATGATCGAGCTGGTAACTTCCAACGCCGAGCGCCGCGCCCTCAAATACGGCGACCGTCCGGTGGCGCGTCCAGTGGACCTCTACTCGGCGCTGCCCGCCATCACCGGGAAGGTGGAGCTCGAGTACGAAGGTGAACTGCAAGGCGCGGACCGGGTGGCTAAAGACCTGCTGCTCAAAGCCTTCGGGATGGCTTACGGCGAGCGCTCACGCGGCTTGCAAACCGACCCCATCACCGACTACTTCGCCGCAGGCAACCTGCTCACCCTGCCCGAAGGCCCGGCCAAGAGTGTCTTGAAGGAGATGGAAAAGGTCCCCGGCCTCGTAGCGGCGGCGAAGAAGCTCGATTCCGACAGCTCCCCAGAGGCCTTGGTGTCGGCGGGCGAGTTCATCCTCGAGGGCCTTTCCGGTCGCAGGAAGATCGCTAGGGGCGAAGAATCTTATAGCGCTCCGGTGGAAACCCGCGAGAGGGGCTGGGGCAACTAAGCTGGATTGTCTAAGGTCTAAGGACGAAAGTCGAAGGCCAAAATGGGCAAACAGCAGGGCAAACTTCTTGACGTAGAGGCTTATTTTAGCTTCGAGCAGCTCGAGGTTTATCAAAAATCAATTGCCCTAATTGCTCGAGTTTATGAATTGACCAAAAATTTCCCGGTGGATGAGCGTTCTGGATTGACCAGTCAAATACGTAGGGCCGCTAACTCAATCGCCCTTAATATCGCAGAAGTCAAAGGCCCTAGCAGTGACCGCGATTTTGTAAGATTTTTATATCAAGCACGAGGCTCTTTGCTCGAAACAGTAGCGGCCCTGCATATCGCAAAAACCCTAGCCTTTTCTGATGACCTCAGCCAATTATTGAAGTCCTGCCGAGAACTCAACCACAGGCTCAACGCACTGATTTCTTACCTCGAGGCTTCCGACCTTCGACCTTAGTCCTTCGACCTTCGACAGGAGCACTTATGCGAGTCCGCTACAGCAAATACGAACCCGGCTTCGACGACCTATCCGGCTCCGACCTGATGGACATGATCCAGGATTTCCTGATGGACTCGGGGTTTTCCGACCCCTACAACCGCTACCAGCCCGACCCCAACCGCGCTCCCACTGCCGAAGATTTGTTCGACGCGCTGCTGCAAGCCCTCCTGGAGAACGACCGGGTTCCCGAAGACTGGCTCGAGGAAGCCCGCAACGCCAAAAACCAGGAGAACACCCGGCTGTACCAGGAAATCCAGAAGCTGATGCAGCGCCTCCAGGACGAGGGTTTCATCCGGCTGCCGGGGCAAGACCCCACCGACCCGAGCCAAGGCCAGGGGATGCAGGGGGAGTCGCAGGAGACAAGGCTCGAGCTGACCAACAAATCGGTGGATTTCCTCGGTCTCAAGTCGCTGCGCTCGCTGCTCGGTGCGCTCGGCAAAAACGCTCCGGGAGCCCACGTCACCCGACACTACGCCTCGGGCGTGGAATCCTCCGGTGAGACCAAACCCTACGAGTTCGGCGACCAGCCCAACCTCAACATCGGCGAGACGCTGAAAAACGTGGTTACCAAGGGGCTGGACAACCTCGAGGAGGGGGACATGGTGATCGAGCTCTCCGAGTACACCGCCTCGATGAACACGGTGGTGCTCCTCGACTGCTCGCACTCGATGATCCTCTACGGCGAGGACCGCTTCACCCCGGCCAAGCGCGTCGCCCTCGGGCTCTCGCACCTCATCCGCACCCAGTATCCGGGCGACCAGGTGCGCTTCGGGGTGTTCCACGACTCTGCCGAGGAAGTGCCGCTGGGGCGGCTCCCCACCGTGCAGGTCGGGCCGTTCCACACCAACACCGCCGAGGGGCTCAAGCTCGCCCGAAAGATGCTCAAAAAGATGAGCGGCGAGATGAAGCAGATCATCATGATTACCGACGGGAAGCCGTCTGCACTGACTCTTCCCAGCGGGCAAATTTACAAAAACGCCTGGGGCCTCGACCCGGTAATCTTGGCCGAGACGCTGAAGGAAGCGACGATGGCCCGCAAAGAGGGCATCCCGATCCACACCTTCATGCTGGCCCGTGAGCCCGAGCTACTCGCCTTTGTCAAAAAGCTCACGCAGATTACGAAGGGCAAAGCGTACATGACCACTCCCGGAAACATCGGGCGCTACGTGCTGATGGACTTTTTGAACCGCAAGGTCAGCCGGAACTAAACGACCCCCCGACGCTCTCAACCGCCCGGTAATTTCATATACAGCGACCTTTTCATGGTGCCCCCGCGCGCCCAGCGGCGTAGTGGGCGGGTACGGGCGCAAGGGGCATTAAAGACACAAGAGCAATCACGAAATTGCTGTGGCCTCGGCAATCGAGGGGGGTCGTTTTTTCCTCGAGCACCCAACCCCCTCACCCAATCAGTTCACGTCTGGCACGAGTTAATCCCCCCTGAATGGAATCTTGTCCCAGACGTGAGTCTGTAGGGAGCATATAGACTTCAGATATGTCCTCGAGCCTTCTCCGCGCCCCCGAACCCACACAAATCCCCGCTGAGCCCGGAGTTTGGTTTGTCTTCAGGGCGGGAGAGCTATTGCTGAGGGATGATTCGCCGCTTCAAGGGACGCCAGAAGTGCTGGGCGGCCTGGAGGCCACCTATCTTTTGCACCTCGGAAGCTTCGAGGGTACACCCGTTTTTGCCGCCGAAATCCCGGCGGATGCTGGGCTCGAGAACACTAAACCGACTAACTTACGCGCCGCTATCAGTTTGCTCGGCGACCCGCTTTATGGATTAGCAGGGTACGCTTCACAAGCCTTGTACTGGGCGCGGACAAGCGCATTCTGCGGCGTTTGCGGCCACGCTGGCGGCCCTATCCGCCGCGACTTAGCCCGCACTTGCCCCAACTGCGGGCACGCCGCCTACCCCCGGGTCTCCCCCGCCGTGCTGGTGGTTATCCACGATGGGGACAAGATTCTCTTAGCCCGCAAACCCGGCTGGGGCAAACGATATAGCATCATCGCGGGGTTTGTGGACCCGCAGGAGTCGCTCGAGGAGTGCGTGGTGCGCGAGACCCGCGAGGAGGTCGGGCTCGAGGTCTCCGAGGTGGAGTACATTGCCAGCCAACCCTGGCCTTTCCCCCATCAGCTCATGGTGGCGTTCTCAGCCAAGTTTGTGGGTGGCACCATACACCCCGAGGAGGACGAGCTCGAGGACGCCCGGTGGTTCCATTTTAACGAGCTGCCCGAACTGCCCCCGCCCATCAGCCTCTCACGCCGGGTGATTGATGAGTGGGCCGATGCCCGGCGGGAAAAGGCGTTGACAAGTTGACCGGATGTTACATCGGCGTTTTATCGTCGGGCACAACCCCAACTAGCCCACGTTTGAAGTCCAGCTTGGGCTTTTTGGCGACATAGCCCCAGAACTCGGTGGCGCTATCGCCGACCTGATAGCGCAGGTAGTAGCGGCCTTTATTGCTCTCGTCCAGGTCGCGCATATCCTCCACCCGGCTGAGCACCGCGCCCGGATAAGCCGCTTTGAACTGCTCGTTGGCCCGCAGGAGTTTGTCGGCAGCCTCGATCGTCCAGAGTTCCCTGGGCGTGAGCACCGAACCCTCATCCTGGCGGGTGCTGATAATGCTGACCTCCACGTCTGCGTCGTTGATCTTCTGGGTCGCCATCGCGTCTCCCGAAGCACAGTCTAAGGCTTCACAATATGTCCACGTAGGCGGGCTAGACTAAAAAGCGTGAAAGCCCTCAGCCTCGCCGCGTATTTAGCCTTCCTGATTGAGCGTCTGTCGCAAGCCATCCAAACCAGGCCGCGCCCGATTCCATCGCAGATTCGGCAGTTTGAAGGAATTCGGCGGGAGCTGCGCCTGGGGGTGGCCTATCATCCAGCCAAAGCCCAGAGCGGTTACGTTTTTATCCCCAAAGATCGGTATTTCCACGAGTCCGAGCGGGTGCTCGAGACCGCAGGTACGAGCTTACAGTAAGTTTTGGGGATTGGTATGGTGAAGCAGAGGTCTCGTCTGCGCCTGAGCCGAGGTTGAGCCGCGTAGGTAAGGTGGAAGATACCTAAAGGCAAAGGTAAAACCCTTTGTCATCTGTATGCCTATAGGCCTGTAGGCATAACAGGTATATGCCTCACCTCTAGCCTGTTGTGCTTTGTGAACCCTTGTGTTAGTCTACCAAAAGTTCACACAGCGAGACGAGCCATCGTACACGGAAAGCACGGTGTATTCCCCTATATGAATGTGCCAGCGCTTTTGCCCAGCCAGCGGCAGGAGGAGATCAAAAACCTGCTCTCCGAGCGGCGGTTCTTGCCCATCGGTGAGCTCGCGGCCCACCTGGGGGTTTCGGAGATGACCGTGCGCCGCGACTTGGAAGCTCTCGCCGAAGCCGGGGTGGTGGAGCGGGTCTTCGGTGGGGCCAAACTGGCCAACCGAGTGGCCCGAGAGGTCTCGCACCAGGCCAGACTCGAGCGCAACCGGGCCGCCAAGGAACAGATCGCGCTAGCGGCAGCGGACCTGGTCGAAGACGGTGACACCGTGGCCCTGGACTGCTCCACCAGTGCGCTGTACTTGGCTCGAGCCCTGCGCGACCGGCCCATCACCGTCATCACCAACGGCCTCGATGTGCTGATCGAGCTGTCTTCCAGCCGCACCGAGGTGATCGGGGTGGGCGGCACCCTGAGGATGCAAACCCATTCCTTTGTGGGCCCTATCGCCCTGGCAAGCCTCGCCAGCCTGCACACCGACCGGGCCTTCTTCTCGGCGCAAGGGCTGGATACCGAGGCGGGACTCACCGACTCGCACCTGGCCGAAGTGGAGATGAAGCAGGCCCTGGTGCGAACTGCCCGCGAGAGTGTGGCCTTGATTGATGCCTCCAAGCTGGGCCTGGTGGCTCTGGCCTCGGTGATGAGCGTGGAGGCGCTGGACATCCTTATCACCGATGCCCCAATGAACGAACTCGAGGCCATTCCGGAGCAGGTGCGGGTGATCTCGGTGGCCCCAAGGAGGCGCGGTGGGCGCTAGAGCTCCGCTGTTACAGCTCAGCGAAATCGAAAAGCGCTTCGGCGGTATCCGGGCCTTGCGCGGGGTCTCCTTCGACTTAAATGCGGGCGAAGTCCATGCCCTGGTGGGCGAAAACGGGGCGGGCAAAAGCACCCTGATCAAGATTCTCTCTGGGGCTTACCGGCCCGACGAGGGGAAGATTTTGCTCGAGGGAAGCGAAACCACCTTCAACTCTCCGCGCCAGGCTCAGGCGGCGGGGATTGCCACGATCTACCAGGAAACTAGCCTCTATCCCGATTTATCCGTGTTGGAGAACCTCTTCATGGGCCACCAGCCGATGAGAGGAGGCCGCATAGATTGGGCCGAGATGAACACGCGGGCCGAAGCCTTGTTCAAGCGCCTGGGCATGGAATTACCGCTGCGGGCGCGGCTGGGCGACTTGGGGAAGGCCAGGGCCCAGCTCGTCGAAATCGCCAAGGCCCTGTTGCAACAGGCGAGAATCCTCATCCTCGACGAGCCCACCGCCGCCCTTACCACCCGCGACGGGGAGCGGCTGATAGAGGTTGTGAGGGGCTTGCGGGCACAGGGCGTGGCGATGATCTACATCACTCACCGGCTCGAGGAGGTCTTCGCCGTCGCCGACCGGGTGACCGTGCTGCGCGACGGGGAAGTGGCAGGAGCGGCCAAATCAGGCGAGTTCGACAACAACTGGCTGATCTCCAAGATGGTCGGGCGGGTGGCTGGACAACTCTTTCCGCGCAATCCAAGACCTCGAGGCAAACCTCTTTTAGAAGTACGCGGTTTGAGCCAGCCGGGGCTATTGAAGGACGTCAATTTCACCGTTCATGAGGGCGAAATCGTGGGTTTAGCCGGGCTAGTTGGATCGGGGCGGACTGAAGTAGCAAGGGCCATCTTCGGCCTCGATTCCTATGCTTCAGGAGAGGTTTTGCTCGACGGCAAGCCGATTCCCCGCAACCCGCAAAAGGCCATCGAGCAGGGCCTGGCGATGCTCCCCGAAGACCGAGGCCGCCAGGGGCTGATTCTGCCCTTCTCGCTCGGCAAAAACATAACTTTGCCACTGCTACGGTTGGGTGGATGGTTAGGCGGGGGGCTGGAGGATAAGGTTTTTGCTGAGTTCAGCAAAAAGCTCGACATTCGCCCGCCCTTAGCGGCGCTGTCGGCATCCGCGCTATCCGGTGGGAATCAACAAAAAGTTGTCATCGCCAAATGGCTGGCGACCCGCCCTAAAGTTCTGATCCTCGACGAGCCGACGCAAGGCGTGGACGTGGGGGCCAAAGCCGAGATTCACCGCCTGATGGACGAACTGGTCGGGCAGGGCTTGGGGATTCTGATGATCTCGAGCGAGCTGGTCGAGGTGTTGGGCATGGCGGACCGAATTTTGGTGATGCACCGGGGGCGGATTACACGAGAGCTGCCCAGGGGCTCCACCGAAGAAGACGTGATGCGGGCGGCAACCGGCTCCATCGCGGCGGGGGTGCAGGCATGACCGTTCATCAAAGAATGCAGAGGGCAGAGGGCCAAGAGCAGAGAGCCTTTGACCTTGCAGCCATCAGCCCTCTGCTCTCAGCTCTCTGCGCCCTTCCCCGGAGGGCCTATGTACGTTGACCGGGGCCGCGAGCTTTCCATCATCTTCTTCCTGGTGCTGCTGGGTGTCGTGCTGGCGGTGTTCGCGCCGGGCTTCTACAACCCCAAAAACGCCTCGGATATTTTGGTCAACATCTCCTACATCACCATCGCGGCCATCGGCATGACCGCGGTGATTATCACCGCCCAGATTGACATCTCGGTGGGCGCGATTCTGGCAGCCTGCTCGACGGTGGCAGGCTTGAGTGCCAAGGCTGGGGTGCCGATTCCGCTGGTTTTCCTATATTCCATCGGCACGGGCGCCGCGATTGGGTTGATCAATGGTCTGCTCGTCGCCTACGCCCGCATCCCGAGCATCATCGTCACGCTGGGGACGCTCACGGTGATTCGCGGGGTGATTATCCTGCTCACCGGGGGCACCTGGATTTACGATCTGCCCGCCAACTTCCGCGCCGTGGGCACTGGGAACACGCTAGGCCTGCCCAACCCGGTCTGGTTAATGCTGGCAACACTGCTGGCGGGGGCTTTCGTCTTCTCACATACCCGTTGGGGGCGCTCTTTGTACGCGGTGGGCTCTAATCCGGCTGCTGCTCGGCTCGCCGGGATCAACGTCGAGCGCACGTACGTCTCGGTGTTTGTGCTGGTCGGAGCACTCGTGGGTCTAGCGACGATGGCCTTTGCCACGCGCTTTACCACGGTGCAATCCAACACCGGGCAAGGCTTCGAGTTTCTGGTGATTACAGCAGTGGTGGTGGGCGGGACCAACATCTTCGGCGGCTCGGGGACGGCGTTTGGCTCGTTCCTGGGGGCGCTGCTGGTGGGTGTTACGGGAACAGCGCTGACCTTCCTGCACGCCTCAGCCTACTGGGAACAAGCACTCCAAGGCTTGTTTATCCTGCTGGCGGTTGCCCTCGATGCAGCGCGGCGGCGCGGAGCGCTGGATTTCGGGTGGGCCACACGACTTTTTAGGAGGGCCGCGTGAGTGCTAAGCCCACCAAGCCAGGTTTCAACGTTCCCTGGTCAGAAGTGGTGTTGGTGACGGGATTAATCATCGCCGTACTGTACATGAACAGCCTCTCCCCCGCTTTCCTCAGCCCGTCCAACTTCTTCCAAATCACCCGCATTTCGGCAGAGATCGGATTAATCGCGCTGGGAATGACGTTGGTCATCATCACCGGCGGGATTGACCTCTCGGTGGGCTCGATTCTCGGGCTGTCGGGAATCGTGATGGGGTTTTTGTACACGGCGGGGCTCAACATCTGGCTTGCCGCACTGATTGGAGTCGCAGCAGGTGCGCTGTGCGGGCTAATCAACGGCCAGCTCATCACCAGAGCCGGAATCCCCCCGCTCATCGTCACGCTAGCGACGCTTGCCATCTTCCGAGGGCTAGCGCTGGGCATCTCGCAGGCGAGGTCGTTTGGGAACTACCCAAAGGAGTTTTTGGCCCTGGGCGCGGGCTACGCCGGGCCTATCCCAACTCAACTAATCGTCTTCGTGGTCCTCGTCATTGCAGTCGGGCTCATCCTGGCGCAGAGTACCCTCGGGCGCTTCATCTACGCCATCGGCAACAACGCGACAGCGGCGCGGTTTTCGGGGGTTCCGGTAAACCGCGTGCTGGTGCTGGTGTACACACTTTCGGGAGCACTTGCGGGGCTAGCTGGGGTGATTTTTACGGCCAGGGTCTCCTCTGCCCGAAGCGATGCAGGCATGGGTAACGAGCTCGATGCCATCACCGCTGTGGTGCTGGGCGGGGCTTCCATCGCGGGCGGCTCGGGCAGCATCGTGGGCACATTGCTGGGGCTTCTCCTCGTTGGAGTCGTCCGCAACGGGCTTACCCTGGCTTTCATCCCCGCCGAGCAGCAGGCCATCATCATCGGCTTGATTTTGCTGGTGGCGGTGCTTCTCAATCAGGTCATTCGGCTGCGCACAGGGCGCGGTTGAACGAAGGAGGTGCGGAAGTCAAAAGGCGTTTCGGCACATAGGCGATAAGGCTCTCGAGGAGGACTCAAATGAAGCGTGTGTTTGTACTGCTCAGCGTGTTAGCACTTGCGGTTGCAACAGTCTTCGCTCTGGCCCAATCCGGTAAAAAGATAACCGTGGTGATGATCCCTAAACTGGTCGGGATTGACTACTTCAACGCCACCCAAAAGGGCGCCGAGGAAGCCGCCAAGGAACTCGGCAACGTGACCCTGCGCTATGTCGGCCCCACCGAGGCCAGCGCCGCCAAGCAGATCGAGCTGATCGAAAACGCCATCCAGGCCAAGGTGGACGTGATCTCGGTCGCGGCTAACGACCCCAAAGCCCTGGCTCCGGCCCTGCAAAAAGCCCGTGACGCAGGGATCAAAGTGGTGACTTGGGATGCTGACGCGGATTCCCGCGATGTCTTCACCAACCAAGCCACCTTTACCGGCATCGGCGAGGCCCTGATTGACAGCATGGTGGACCAGATCGGCAAGGATGGCCCCGCCGCCATCATCACCTCTGACCTTACAGCACCCAACCAGAACTCCTGGATCGCCGCGATGAAGGACAAAATTGCCAAGGCCTACCCCAACTTCAAGATCGTGGACACCAAGGCCCCCGGCGAGGACCAACAAAAAGCCTTCCAGGCCGCGCAAGACCTGATGAAAGCCTACCCCGACCTGAAGGGCATCTTCGCCCTCTCCTCGGTGGCTTTCCCCGGTGCTGCCGATGCGGTGAAGCAGGCGGGCAAGAGCGGGAAGGTCGCAGTGGTGGGGCTTTCCACGCCCAAGCAGATGGCCCCCTTCGTCAAGGACGGCACGGTGCGCGACGTGGTGCTGTGGAACCCGATTGACCTTGGCTACCTCTCGATTTACGCCGCTCGCGCCGCCGTAGACGGCACTCTGAAAGAGGGAGCCAAAATCAAGGCTGGGCGCCTGGGTGAGTACACCGTGACCAAGGACAAGCTGAGCTTGCAAATCCTGCTGGGCAAGCCGTTCATCTTCAACAAGAGCAACATTGACAACTTCAACTTCTAAACGTTGAGGGCGTAGGGGCGATAGGCCTGTCGCCCCTACAAACCGGTGAATGACATGGCCGAGGGCGCTAAAACCTGGATTTTTCCCGACGGATACCTGCCCGCGCAAGGGCCGAAGGGAAGCTACGTCGGGCACGATTGCATCTGCATGGTGAATGCGAGCGACACCCATGCCACCGTCCTGCTCGACCTTTTCTTCGAGGACCGAGAACCCGTGCTGGACATCGAAATCCGTTTGCCCGCGCGACGTTCACTGCACCTACGTATGGACAAACCAGAGATGCTCGGCGGGTACGAGTTGCCGAGGGAAACCCCGTACTCGGCGCGGATACGTTCCAACGTGCCCATCGTGGCGCAATACTCGAGGCTCGACGTTACCCAAGCCAACATGGCTTTCTTGAGCGTGATGGGTTACCCGGTAGCGGCGGGGCGGATGCGAAAGCCGCGCTCGAGAACCAAAAACGTGCGCCGGGGACGGGTGCGGATAAGCCGGAGCTAAAGCATGAATAACTCAACCATCGAAGCCTTAAAACGCCAACACATCGAGACGCCCTCATGGGGCTACGCCAACTCCGGCACCCGCTTCAAGACCTTTCCCGCTCCAGGCGCGGCGACAACCGTCTGGGAGAAGATCAGGGATGCCGCCGAAGTCCACCGCCTCACCGGCATCGCACCCAGCATCGCCATCCACATCCCCTGGGACAAAACCGACGACTGGGACAAGCTGAAAAACTTCGCTCAGGAACGCGGGATTCAGATTGGCGCGGTGAATCCGAACGTATTCCAGGACGAGGATTATAAGCTCGGTTCGATTGCTCACCCTGATAAGCGCGTCAGGGACAAAGCCATTGCGCATATCCTCGAGTGCATCGAAATCATGAAAATCACGGGCTCGAGGGACTTGTCTTTATGGTTCGCCGACGGGACCAACTATGCTGGGCAAGACGACCTCAGAAGTCGTAAACATCGTGTCAGAGACTCGCTCGAGCAAATCTACGCCGCACTCCCATCGGATAAACGGATGTTGCTCGAGTACAAGCTCTTCGAGCCCGCCTTTTACTACACCGACCTTCCCGACTGGGGCACAGCCTACGCCCACTGCGTCGCTTTAGGGGACCGGGCTCAAGTCCTCGTTGACCTCGGCCATCACGCACAGGCCACCAACATCGAGGCCATCGTGGCTTTTCTGCTCGACGAGGGCAAGTTGGGCGGGTTTCACTTCAACAACCGCCGCTACGCCGACGACGATTTGATCGTGGGCACTTCCAACCCCCTCGAGCTGTTCTGCATCTACACCGAACTCGTCCAGGCCGAACAGGGCGGCGATGCCAAAGTCCGCAGCACCGCGCAGAACGTGGCCTACATGATTGACCAGTCGCATAACATCGAGCCCAAGCTCGAGGCGATGCTCTATAGCGTCCTCAACTGCCAGGAAGCCTACGCCAAGGCGCTGGTGGTGGACTACGCGGCGCTAAAGCAAGCGCAACAGGCTGGGGACGTGCTGGGGGCGCACCGCATCCTTATGGACGGCTTCCGCACCGACGTGCGCCCTTTGCTCGAGGAGATGCGCGAGGAGATGAACCTGCCGATTGACCCCATCCAAGCCCACCGGGCCAGCGGATATGCCGAGAAAGTCGCCAAGGAACGGGGCAAACAAGAGGGCGGGGGCGGATTCCCGACCTGATTTCAGACTCACAACAGTAGAAAAGACCTTTCATAGCGGAGATTCTTCATGCCCAAAAATCTTTGGAACGATGCCGAAGCACCCCAGAATGACGGCCTGGCCTCGCTAGCATACCGCTCGAGACTCCTGGGTGCAGACCGCAGCTTGGTCAACATCTACGGTGGAAACACCTCGACCAAATCGCTGGAGAAAGACCATTTGGGCCGAGAGACACCAGTGCTATGGGTTAAAGGTTCGGGCTCGGACATCGCGGACATCACCGAGCGAGGCTTTGCCGGGCTCAAGCTGGACGAGGTTTTACCCCTGTTCGAGCGCGAGGCCATGAGCGACGAAGAGATGGTGGCGTATTTAGAGCGCACCACCTTCGAGCCGGGCCGTCCACGACAGAGCATCGAGACCCTGCTACACGCCTTCGTCCCCGCCAAACACGTAGACCACACCCACCCCGACGCGATTATCGCCCTCGCCTGTTCATCGGGTGGCAAGGAAATCATGCGCGAGATTTACGGGGGCCGCGCGGCTTGGGTCGAATATATCCGGCCTGGATTCACGCTCTCGAAGCAAATCGGTGAGGCGGTGCGGAACAATCCGGGCTTAGAGTGCGTGGTGATGGCAAAACACGGCCTGGTGACATGGGGCGATACCGCGAAGCAGTCGTATGAAAACACGCTCCGCATCATCGGCGAGGCCGAGGCGTATCTCGAGAAGCACCGAAAAACCCGTCCCCGAGCGGTTCAGCCGTTGCCCGAAGCCGAGCGCAAAGGGCTCGTCA
The DNA here is from genome assembly GCA_040290005.1 of Meiothermus sp. Lineage (GTDB taxonomy): Bacteria > Deinococcota > Deinococci > Deinococcales > Thermaceae > Meiothermus. Next base: position 14,074 of record PSMF01000036.1, on the reverse strand, counting down.
CCAAGCTGATGCCGATTTTGCGGGGCGCGATGAGCAAGGAAAAGTCGAACGTGCTGTTCTACGACGACTCACCCGAAGTCTTGGAATTCGTCGGCTCCGAGGGCGCGAAGGAACTCTCGCAGGTCGGCGCGGCCTGCCCCGACCACCTCGTTCACACCAAGCGGGTTCCGCTGTTTATCAACTGGAAGCCCGAGGAAGGCGAGGAGAAGCTGCTCGAGAACGCTCGAACCGGCGTTCAGGCTTTTGCCGATGAATACCGCAACTATTTCGAGGCCAATAAGTCCGACGGGGACAAGATGTTCTCCCCCTCCCCGCGCATCACCCTGATTCCAGGAATTGGGATGATTACGAGTGGAACCGATGCTCAGGGTGCGGAAGTAAGTCGCCAGCTCTACCACCGCGCGATTCAGGTGATGAAGGGCGCGCAAAACGGCTTTGTCTCACTCTCCGCGCCCGAGTCTTATGCGATTGAATACTGGCCTCTGGAACTCTACAAACTCTCGCTCAAACCCGCGCCACGGGCGCTCGAGGGCAAAGTCGCCCTCGTCACCGGGGCGGCTTCGGGCATCGGCAAGGCCATCGCTCATCGTCTAGCTGCTGAGGGTGCTCACGTGGTGATCGCGGACATCAACGAGGGGGGCGCGGAGGCTGTCGCCGCCGAGATTCGTAAGGCACGCGGGCATCGCAAGGCTCTCAGCGTGGGCATGAACGTCACCGATGAGGATGCGGTGGAATCGGCCTTCGAGCGGGCCGCACTCGAGTATGGCGGCCTCGACATCGTGGTCAACAACGCGGGGATTTCCGCGTCCGCGCCGATTGAGGAGACCAGCCTCGAGATGTGGAACCGTAACCAAAGCATCCTTTCGACGGGTTATTTTCTGGTTGCCAGGGCCGCGTTCAAGCTGTGGAAGAGGCAGGGCACGGGTGGGAACTTGGTCTTCATCTGCTCAAAAAACTCCGTCGCCGCCGGGAAAAACGCTGCGGCTTATAGCGCAGCTAAAGCCGCCGAGCTGCATCTCGCACGGTGCTTGGCCGAAGAAGGCGGCGCGCACGGCATCCGCGTGAACTCGGTGATGCCCGACGCGGTGCTGGCGGGCTCATCCATCTGGAACTCGTCCTGGCGGCAGGAGCGGGCCGCGACCTATGGCATCCGCGAGGACCAGCTCGAGGAGTTCTACCGCGCCCGCACCACGCTAAAAGTCAGCATCTACCCCGAGGATGTCGCCGAGGCAGTGTATTTCTTCGCATCCCCAACCTCCTCCAAGACTACCGGGGGCGTTCTCACCGTGGACGGAGGCGTACCCGCCGCGTATGTCCGTTAGTCGCCACGTCGCCGTTGACCTCGGGGCCTCTGGGGGCCGGGTAGCGCTGGGGACCGTGCAGGAGGGGCGGCTCGAGGTCGAGGTGCTCCACCGTTTTTCCAATGGGCCGGTGCAAGTTCCCGTCGGGGACGGCATCAATCTCTATTGGGACGTTCTCGGCCTGTGGCGCGAGATTCTGCACGGGCTGCGGCAGGCGGCAGCCAAAGGGCCAACTGCCAGTGTAGGAGTGGATTCTTGGGGGGTGGATTTTGCTCTGCTGGACGAGCATGGGTTGGTGCTCGAGGGCCTGCGCCACTACCGCGACCCGCGCACCGAGAAGACCTTTAGGTCAGCGTTGACAACGCTAGACAAAGAACGGATTTACGAGCACACCGGCCTACAGTTCATGCCCATCAACACACTGTATCAACTGCTCGCGGTTCAGCAGCAAAGGCCTGATTTACTCGCTCAGGCTCGCCACTTCCTGATGGTCCCCGACTTATTCCACTTTTGGCTGTCAGGTAAGGCTGTCTGTGAGCGCACGAATGCCTCGACGACGCAACTTTTCGACCCACGCAAAGGGGATTGGTCGGGAGATGTGCTCGAGGCTTTCAATCTCCCCAAGCGGATTTTCAGCCCCATCGTCGAGCCGGGCACCGTGTTGGGGCCGCTACGTCCGGCATTGGCGAAAGAACTGGGGCTAGAAAACACCGTGGTCATCGCGCCCGGAACCCACGACACCGCCTCCGCCGTCGCTGCCGTGCCTGCGGAGGGGGAGAATTGGGCCTACATCAGCAGCGGAACGTGGTCCCTGGTGGGTATCGAAACCGCACATCCCGTCATCTCCGAAGCCGCTTTAGGCGCCAACCTCACTAATGAGGCCGGGATTCACTCAACCACCCGGCTTCTCAAAAACGTGATGGGGCTGTGGATTTTGCAGGAGTGCCGCCATGCCTGGGGCGATGTAGGGTTCCCCGTGATATACGCCGAAGCTGAGGCCGCGCCCGCGTTCACGGCTTTTATTGACCCTGACGACATTCATTTTCTGGCCGCAGGACTGGATATGCCCTCGAGAATTCAGACTTATTGCCGTCAAAAGGGACAGAAAGTGCCGGAGACTCAAGGGCAAATCACACGGTGTGTGCTCGAGAGCCTCGCGCTCAAATACCGCGTCGTGCTCGACACCATCGAACAAGTCTCGGCGCAGAAAATCAATGTCGTCCACGTAGTTGGAGGTGGTTCTCTAGTCGAGGTGCTGTGTCAGTGGACGGCGGATGCCACAGGAAGAGTGGTGCTGGCGGGGCCGGTGGATGCCACATTGATGGGCAATTTGCTCGTCCAGGCCGAAGGTTTTGCCTCGATAGCAAAGGGAGAGGCTCGAGCACTGGTCCGCTCGATGGTGCAACCCAAGCTGTACCAGCCGCAGAATCAGCAGGCTTGGGAAGGTGCGCTGCACCGTTTTCGGGGTCTGCTGTAGGGACGCAATGCATTGCGCCCCTACGAAGGGCGGCGATTGGTTTTCCGCGTCGGTCCCGCGTTCCAGGGGTCTTCGGGCCAGGGATGCTTGTTGTATCGCCCCCGCAGCTCCTTGCGGATTTCGGGGTAGGTGTTTTGCCAAAAGCTTCGCAAATCCTGCGTGACCTGAATCGGGCGCTGCGCGGGCGAAAGCAGATGCAGCATCACCGGAGTCCTGCCGTCGTTGACGCGCGGCGTATCGGCCAGACCGAACAACTCTTGCAGTTTGACGGCGAGCACGGGCGGGCTGCCATCCGGGTTGTACTCCAGCCTCACCTTCGAGCCGCTGGGTACCTCGAGCCGTGTGGGAGCGAGTTCCTCGAACCTCGTCTGCAAGTTCCAAGGTAACAAGTTGCCAAGAATCGCCATCAGGTCGAGCCGTTTGAAGTCCTCGAGCCGCGAAACATTCCCAAGCCAGGGGCCGAGCCAAGTTTCCATGTCCCTGAGCAGATGCGCATCGGAAACATCGGGCCAATCCTCTTCAGGTCGCCAAGCTCGCAAAGAAAGAACTCGAGCCTGCCACTGCCGCACAGCTTCAGTCCAGGACAGGATTTCCAAACCTTCCGAACGTACGACCTGGACGAGAATCCCTAAACGCTGCTCCTCGGGGACCTGCTTCAAAGGCTCACTCTCGAGCACCACCTCGCCGATTCGCCGTTCTCGCCGGGCGACGAGGGCACCGGCTCGAGCGTCCCAACCTACGACTTCTACACTCTGGGCAAACGGCTTCAAATCCTCCGTGTGAACCGGCGCAGCCAGGAAAATCCGGCCCTCGTCGGTCCCCGCGTCGAGGTGCGCGACGGCCAGCCAAGGTGTGCCTGCAAGCGGGTCGTCCTCCAGCAGTTTTACGCCGCGCCCGCCCGACAAGCGATAACGGGTGCGGCTCCCCTCCCGCAGCCGGGCGATGCGGTCGGGGTAGGCGAGGGAAATCAACAGCCCAGTCGAGTACGGGTCGGGCATGGAATTATCCGCTTGTACGCTCAAACGCCTGCGCCACTCTTTCGACAAACGCTCGACCCGATTCAGAACGCCAATTTCACCGCCTTGATTTGCCTGTCCTGCACGCCAGTTCCGCAGAGCTTGAACTCGCAGATCGAGGTCCGCGCCAGGTTCTCCAGGCAACGGGTCGCGTTCTTCCAGCAGCGCCGCCACGTCCGCTGCCAGCGCTTCCAGACCGAGCGTTTGGCTCTCGAGCAGCAAGTGGGCGACGCGGGGATGCGTGGGCCACTCCAGCATCTCCCGTCCCCGAGCGGTCAAAACGCCGTTCTCGAGCACCCTGAGTTCCTGCAACAATCCCTGAGCCTGTCGCACCGCAGCCACAGGCGGCGGTGTGACCCAAGAAAGCTCGTTCACGTCGCGGATACCCCAAGCGGAAAGCTCGAGCAGCATCGGCGCGAGGTCGGCTTCCAGGATTTCCGCTCTGCGCTGGGCCAGAAGCCCATTCTGGGTGTTCACACTCCACAGCCGATACGCCGTTCCCGGCCCCAAGCGCCCGGCGCGGCCCGCTCGCTGGTCGGCGGAATCGCGGGTGACGCGCACGGTCTCGAGGCGCGAAAGTCCGCTCTTTGGGTCGAAGCGGGAGACTCGAGAAAACCCCGAATCCACCACCGCGCGGATACCCTCGATGGTCAGGCTGGTCTCGGCAATCGAGGTCGAGAGCACCACTTTGCGCCGCCCCTGCTCGTCCGGGACGATGGCTTCCTGCTGCGCCGACAGGGGCAAATCCCCATACAAAGGCCGGATTAATACATCGGGGTGGCGCTCAGATAATAACGTTTGGGTGCGGGCAATCTCACTCACGCCGGGGAGAAAGACCAGCACATCGCCGTCCGAACCCGCGAGGGCTCGAGCCACCGCCGCAGCGACGGTTCCCGGAAGCGGGCCCTCGGGGTCTTTAGGCAGATATTGAACCTTGACAGGGTATTGACGGCCTTTCGCGCTTACGATGGGAGCGCCGTTCAGCATAACACTTAGAGCTTCTCCATCCAGCGTCGCAGATATCAGCAGGATTCGCAAATCTTCGCGCAGCACTTCCTGAACCTGGCGGCACAGCGCTAAAGCTAAATCGGCCTCGAGGCTCCGCTCGTGGAACTCGTCGAAAATCACCAACCCCACGCCCCCAAGCTCCTGGTCACGCTGAAGTCTACGGGTCAAGATGCCCTCGGTGAGCACCTCGAGGCGCGTCTTCTCGCTTACTTTGCTTTCAAAGCGCACCCGGTAACCGACGGTCTCCCCTAGCTCTTCGCCGAGTTGCGAAGCCATGCGGTTGGCGACGGCGCGAGCGGCCAGACGGCGGGGCTCGAGCATCAAAATCTTTTGACCGCTTAACCAGGGTTCGCCGAGAAGCTCGAGGGGAACAGCCGTACTTTTCCCCGCACCGGGCGGGGCTTGCAAGATGGCAGTGGAATGCTTCGCCAGCGTTTCCCGCAGTCGCGGCAGGGCTTCGTAAACGGGCAGGGAAACGTCGGGCATGGCAGAAACCCATTGTAGCTCCCTCTCCCAACCCCTCCCTCGATGCCGATGGCGGGGGTGGGGGCTAAGCTCCATCTCAGCCGTGGTTCAGAGGCCACTAAGCCTCGCGCCTCAGCTTAGATACCATGCTCAGCCGTACTGAAGGACTGCAAGACCTCTATTACCGCCGTGAGGGCGACAAAATTGGCGAGTTCCGCTATTTTCTCCCCGATGGGAGCGAGCTGGAGAACCCCGAGGAACTGGAGCGCATCGCCAAGCTGGCGGTCCCGCCCGGCTACTGCGAGGTGTACATCTCCCCCGACCCCGAGGCCGAGTTACAAGCCTTTGGACGTGATGCGAAAGGGCGCTTACAGTACCGCTACCACCCTGACTTCGTACAGACCAATGCCGAGTCCAAGTGGCGGCGGCTGGCCCGTTTTGCGGGCAGCTTGGGGCAGATGCGGGCCATGAGCGGCGCCGATTTGCGCCGAAGCGGGCTCGAGCCTAGAAAGGTCATGGCGCTGATGACCCGCCTGCTCTACATCGCCCGCTTCCGGGTGGGCTCCGATGCCTATGCCAAGGCCCACAAGACCTATGGCCTGACCACCCTGCGCCAGCGCCACGCCAAGGTCGAGGGGAATATCGTGGAGTTCAAGTTCAAGGGCAAGCACGGCATCTTTCAGCACAAGCTCACCACCGACTCCACCCTCGCCAAGAACATCTCCGCGCTGCAAGAGTTGCCCGGCCCCTGGCTGTTCCAAGCCCTCACCGAAGCGGGGTGCTGCCGCGTCCACGCCCACGAACTCAACGCCTACATCCGCGAGATCATGGGCCCCTTTAGCGCCAAGGATTTCCGCACCTGGGGCGGCACCCTGGTCGCCGCTGAGTTCCTGGCCGAAGCCGGGCCGCCCCAGAGCGACCGCCAGGCTAAGAAAACCCTGGTGGAGTGCGTGAAATATGTCGCCGAGGACTTGGGCAACACCGCCGCAGTGACCCGAGCCCATTACATCAGCCCCAAGGTGTTTGACTTTTACTTAGAAGGCCGGGTGCTCGACGACTTCGAGCCTAAGGTGGGCCGCACCGGAGCCAATAGTGCGGAGGGCCTGACTCGCTCCGAGCTGGCGCTAAAGCGGATGTTGGAGACTCGAGTCAAAAAATCCAAAGCGTAGGCGCGGGGGACAAGCGATTTTGTAGCGATGTACGGCTGTGCGCCCCTCGCGGGTCTATCGCCAATATCATTCGTAAAACCGTTGTCGTTCTGAGTGAAACCCAGTGAGCGAAGAATCTCCCACGCGCTTAACAACATGACAGCTCGGGTGGAAAAGGATATTTTTTGATGCCCGAGGACTCATGAACCGACCCGCGTGGGGGATGTTTCGCCTTCGCGGGGCATGACAACAGGTTGGTTGATGGCATTGACGGCTGACACAGAGGGCGTAAAGCCTTGCGCCTCTACGAAAAATGGTTTTGCGGTCAGCGGTTGACGGTGAACGGTTTACATTCTCAAGCCTCACGATACCCTGACCCCCTCAGGGTATCCTCAGCCGGGACTAAATCTAGACTCAGCCTAAATCCATAGCGTTAGCAGGGCCTTAGGCGCCGCTCCAGAGGAGAAAACGTGAAATCGTTCAGCTTGTTTGCGCCGTATTCCGAGGGCGTGCAGTTGGTGGGCTCGTGGTCGGACGAGCCTGTCGCCATGGGGAAAGATGACAAGGGCTATTGGCATGCCGAGGTGGACCTGCCCGACGGACGGCATTGCTATAAGTTTCGTCTGAAATCGCTCTCGCCGTTTATGAGCGGCCAGACCGTGGACATCACCGACCCCATGGCCCGGATGATTGATGAAAACAACGATGACGCCTCGGTGGTCATCCTACAGGGCGGCAAGGACATCACCACCGCACCGGATTTTGCCTGGCAGCACGATGATAAACCGCTGCCTCAAGACAACGAACTCTCCATCTATGAGCTGCACGTGGGCGAATTTAGCTTCCACGACGGTCGGCAGGGCAGTTTTTCCGACCTCATCGCTAGGCTCGACTACCTGCGCGATCTCGGCATCAATGCGGTGGAGATCATGCCGGTGGCGGCCTTCCCGATGGGGCGTTCGTGGGGATACAACGTGCGCCACCCCTTCGCAGTGGAAACCGCCTACGGCACCCCCGAGGATTTCAAGCGGCTGGTGGACGAGTGCCATGCCCGCTCGATGCGCCTCATCATGGACATCGTGCTCAACCACACCGAGGTCGAAAACCCGCTCAACAAGATTGACTTCTACTACTGGTTCCGCGACCCACGCGAGGGTGAGCAGAGCTTCGGCCCCAAGTTCGACTACGAGGGCGTGGACGATAAGCTAGGCATAAGGCCAGCGTTCCAGTTCGGCCTCGAGGTCGCCAGATACTGGGTACAGGAGTACCACATTGACGGCTACCGCCTCGACGCCACGGCCGTGCTGGGCAACTTTGAGTTCGTGCGGGCGGTACGCGAGACGGCCAAGGCACACGCCGGCGGAAAGCCCTTCTACATTGTGGCCGAGCACATCCCCGAAGACCCCAGCATCGCCGGGCCGGAGGCCCCCACCGACGGGGCTTGGCACCAAAAGTTCGAGTTTGTGGCGGTGGAGACGCTGTGCGAGAGCGAGGGTTGGAGTGCGGGGAAAATGCTGGAGGTCCTCAACCCCCGTAATGACGGATACGTTTCGCCAGGCCGGGTGGTGAACTATATCGAGTCCCACGACGAGTTCACCCTGATGGGGAGGCTCGGCGAGGCGGGCATCCTGGGCGATAAGGCCGCGCGGAAAAACAAGCTGGGCGCGACACTGCTCTTCACCGCCGTGGGCAACCCGATGATCTACCAGGGCCAGGAGTTCGGCGGGCACCGCCCCCGCGACACCGAGATTCGTCCCTTGCAGTGGGAACTCCTGAAGGCCGACTACGGGCTGCACCTGAAGGAGCACTACGCCTTTTTAGCCAAGCTGCGCCAGAGCTCTCCGGCCCTCAAAGGCGAGGAGTTCGAGAACATTTACCTCGAGGAAAAGGAAAAAGTCATCGCCTACCGGCGCGGCTACGGCGAGGCCCAAGTGCTGGTGGTGGCGAACCTCGAGGACCAGGATAAAACCCTCACCCTCCCCTTCCCCGATGGGGCTTGGCACGAGCTCACCTTCGACTACGACATTGACTCCAAAGACGGAAAGCTGAGCGACACCTTCCCCGCCAGCAGCGCGAAGATTTATGTGCATCGGTAGAATTGTCTAACGTCGAACGCTAAAACCTGACGTCAAAAGCGAATTCCATCCAGGACGGGAATTCATAACTCATAATCTGTAGATTCGATTGCCCTGGACGAGAACCGAGCTTTTAGCCTTTCGCTTTCAGCGTTCGACGTTAGACATTGGACGTTCGACCCACTCAAGCGTTTTCCCATTGCCAGCTCTTGTACTGGTCGCGCAGTTGGGACTTCATAAACTTACCCGTGCTGGTACGGGGAATCTCAGGGACAAAGACCACCGCGTCGGGCAGCCACCACTTGGCGAACTTGGGCTCTAAAAACTTTCGCAGCTCCTCCGCTGTCGCCGTCTGACCCTCTTTCAAAACCACCGCCGCCAGCGGGCGCTCGGCCCATTTGGGGTGCGGGATAGCGATGACGGCGGCCTCTTTCACCGCCGGGTGACCCATCAGGGCGTTCTCGAGGTCTAAGCTAGAAATCCACTCCCCGCCGGACTTGATCAGGTCCTTGGTGCGGTCGGTGATCTTGACGTAGCCCTCGGGGTTGATCGTCACCACGTCGCCGGTGCGGAACCAGCCGTCGGGGCTCCACTTGTCAGACTCGGAGGGGAGGTTATAGTAGCTGCTCGCCACCCAAGGCCCGCGGACCTCGAGTTCTCCCATGCTCACCCCGTCCCAGGGCACGGGACCGTTCTCCCCCACCGCCCGCACCTCGACCAGCGGGGTGGGCATCCCCTGGGTGGCGCGGTAGGCGTACTGCTCGTCCACCGGGGCGGTTTGCAGGTGCGACTTAAGGCGGCTGGTGGTGCCGAGCGGGCTGGTCTCGGTCATCCCCCAGGCATGAAGCACCTTTAGACCGAACCGGTCAAAAGCCCGGATTAAGCTCTCGGGGGCCGCACTCCCACCCACCACCATCTCCATCGGCTGGAGCTTCCAGCGGCTGGGCTCCTTCTGCAAGGCACCGAGCACGCCCATCCAGATGGTCGGCACGCCCGCCGTCTTAGTGACTTTTTCCCCCTCGTAGAGGTCGAGCAGGCTCACCGGGTCGAGATGCGGCCCCGGCAGCACCATCTTGCTGCCGATCAGCACCCCGGTAAAGGGCAGTCCCCAGGCCATCACGTGGAACATCGGGACCACGGGGAGCAGGGTGTCGCGCGCCGAAAGGTTAAGGGTGTCCGGCAGCGCCGAGCCCAGGCTGTGCAGCACGGTGCTGCGGTGGGTGTAGACCACCCCTTTGGGCTTGCCGGTGGTTCCCGAGGTGTAGCACATGCCGCTGGGGTCGTTCTCCTCGAGCTGCGGATACGTCCAGTCACCCGTCGCCGTCGCCAGAAAGTCCTCGTAGCTCTCCAGCCCCATCCCCTGTGGAACCGGCTGACCCGTGAGCGGCACCACAAAAACCCGCTCCGGCTTGATCTGCGACCGACATTTCTCGAGCAAAGGCAGCAGCACATCGTCCACGATCAGGAAGCGGTCCCCCGCGTGCTGGACGATGTAGGAAATGTCATCGGGGTGCAAGCGAAGGTTGAGGGTGTGCAGGACGCCCCCCGCTGCCGGGATGCCAAAGTAGGCCTCGAGGTGGGCGTAGGTGTTCCAGGACAGTGTGGCGACCCTATCCCCTTTCTTCAGCCCCGCCTTTTGCAGCGCTTCAGCGAGGGCTTTGGTGCGGCGGTAGAAGTCGGCGTAGGTGTAGCGGTGCAGCGACTTATCGGGCAGCCGGGTGACGATTTCCTGGCTGCCAAAGAGGGTTCCGGCCCGCTCTAAAATCGAGGTTAGGGTCAAGGGGTAGTTCATCATGGTGCCTTGCATTGGAGTCTCCTTTGGGTTTGCTCTAGTCTACGACGACAAGATGCCCCGGTGACTGTAACAAAAGCGTGAAAGTGGGGAGAAGCGATGAGCAGGGAGCAAAGTCAACTGCGACCCCCCGACGTTTCGGGTTTCTCGGTGCCTGTGCAATCAGTGAGCCAGACGCAGCTCCCCCTGCGCGCAGGGGGAGCTTCCGGGGTCTCGTTCAGGTAAAGTGCCAGACGGTGATCGAGCGATGAACAGGGGGTCTGCCATTGAGTTGATTGGCCTCGAGCCCCAAACAAATCTCCCGTCTAGAGCCTATAAATTGCGGTCTCGAGAAACCCCATCCCCGCGGGCAATCCCCCAGCTAGCTGAAATATAACCGGCCCTAAGTTAAAGCCCAGATTAAGCCGTCTGGCAGCTAAAGATTGCCTCAAGGGGAAAGTTAAGTTTCGCTGACCCTCGCTTCATGGCGGGGAAGGAGGCCGGTTCTACGCTGATGTCAGGAGGACACATGAAGAAGCTACTCACGCTAGGTTTCGTAGGTCTGATGGGCCTAGTCGCCCACGCCAACCCGGTGTTCAACCCCCAGAGCATCATCGTCAACCCAATCCCTACCGACTTAGAGGTCCAGACCTGGGTTAACAAAGACCCCTCGGGCTACGGCAACTCGACCTATTACATCGGCGAGAACATCAACATCTACACTAGGGTCAATCAGGACGCCTACGTCTACCTGTTCAACATCAACGCCGACGGCAAGATTGACCTAATCCAGCCCAACGCCTATAGCGGCGATAGCTTTATGCGAGCCGGTGAGACCCGGATGTTCCCGGCGCAAGGGGCGCGCTACCAGTTCACCATTGACGGCCCCGTCGGCACCGACAAAGTTCTGGCGGTCGCCAGCCGCCATCAGCTCTCGCTCTCGCAGATCGCCGACATTCGTAGCGGTCAGGTGCGCGTCCAGGGTGCGGGGAACTTAGCCCGTGCGCTCTCCATCGTGGTCACCCCGCTGCCCGACAAGGATTGGGTGAGCGACACCGTGAGCTACCGCGTGGCCGGGCAGTACGGCAGCAAGCCCCAGCCGGTCTACCCTGCGCCGCAACCGGTTTACACCCCACCTGCCCCCGCTCCTCAGCAACCCATCGTCATCGTGATTAATCCCATTCCCGGCTGGTCGGTGGTGTGGGAGGACCGCAACAGCAGCGACTACGCGGTGGTCTACCGCGGCGGCCCGGTGGAGGATGCCTACGGCTACTACAACCGCGACCTGATCGCCAAAGGTTGGACTCAGGTGAATTACCGCACCAAGGGGAACCGCAACAAACCCGAATACTGGGCTGAGTACCGCCGGGGCGGGGAGCGGGCTCAGCTAAGGATCAAGCTCGAGCGGGGCCAAGTCCGCGTCAGCCTGAATTGGAACGGTGACGATGACCGTCACCACTACGACGACAACGACAACTAAAGCTTCCCTCCTCCCTTCAGGGCCGGAAAATCCGGCCCTTTTGTCGTTCCTCCTTTTGTCTGAGGAGTGGGGCAATGTAGTCTGGATATTTATAAGCGAAACGTTATAATTCCTCCATAAAACAGGCTACGGGCTGGTTTTCTGCCTACAACAGCCCTGTTTTTGACGAGGTTTTCGGCGCCGAAGGAAACCCTCGCAAACACTACGATGAGGTGGTGAAGTGCTTCGAAGAACCGGCGACTGAAGACTTTGCGCGCCGCCGCACCCTCACCGAAGTGGAAACCGTCGAAGCAGGCCTAATTCAACGGGTCAAGGCGCTGAACCTGTTTTTGCAGGACATCTACAACGGCCAGCACATTCTGGCCGACGGGGTGGTGCCGCAGCCCTTGATCTTCAACCACCCCGCCTACCACCGCCAGGTGCACGGGGTGAAGCTGCCCCGCCCCGCCTCGAGACCGATCTCAGGCTCGAGCTTGCGACCCACCCTTCGGTTCTTCCCCTCGTGGGGCTGGCAAGGGGTATCCCTGAGGGCTCAAATGCTGCATTGGTGCTCGATTTCGGGGGTAACCAGGTGAAGCGGGCTAAGGCCCTTTATAGGGAGGGAAATCTGACCGAACTTGGTTTGATGCCATCCCTTCCCGCCCCTACAAACCTTCCTCCCGAAGCCTTAGCCGATGCGATGGCACGAATCGTTGCGGAGAGCGTCGCGCAAGCTGGGGTGCTCGAGCAATCCTATCTCGCGCTCAGTTTAGCCGCTTATATACGGGATAATCAGCCGCTTTCAGCCCAAGGCGGAACCTACGTGGGCCTGAGCGAGCTGGGGACGAATGCCGGGGATTTATTGGCCCAGAGGGTCTCCACGCTTACAGGCCGCCCTCTACATACTCGTCCACGACGGCACGGCGGCACAGGGCCTTCCCGCTTCACCCAGCTCCGCTGTACTACTGATGGGAACTGCGCTAGGCATAGGCTTCCCTGTGCACCAAAACCTCCCACCAGTATCCGAACTGCTGAGCATTCGACACCTGTAGGAACACAAGACCTCGCGTCCCTACGCGACCAGGACGGCAACCAAACCCCCAACTGTGGTCGCCAGAAGGTTGGTTAGGTTGTTTGTCCACCCCTCGAGCCGATCCTCGATCAGCCCTAGAAGTGTGTCGGCCACGGCTCCAGCAACCCCGCCGATGAACACCGGAAAGATGGGAATCTCGAGCCAAGCCGCCCAAGGCGCGAAGATCAGCGCCCCAACCCCGAGCGCCAGGGTTCCGTTCAAGCTCACCGCAGCGTTCGTCCCGCTCTCTACCCGGCCTTTTAGGGGATGCCAGGCATAGCGGCTCCTGGCCCCGATTTCGCTCGCCAAGGTATCGGCGGACGCGGCGGCAAGCGCACCGAGAAAGAACATCGCAGAGCCAAAGGCAATTCCCAACGCAGCAGGCAGACCGTTTGCCAGGATTTGCAGTGCAGTGCGGCCTTTGCGGTCTCGAGACTTGGCGTTGAGCCGACTGGCAAGGCTCCCCACCACCACGAAGAAAATCACCGCGAGTGCCGCTTTTATTCCTCCCGCCCACAGCGGCAAACCGCCGACGATTGTCGCAGCCCAGGCGGCCCCGGGGCGGAGCCAGCCCACCCGCTCGGCAATAAGTCCCACTACGAAAGCGATGAGAAGCGCGAGCCACAAGGCCATAAGTCAACTGATTTTATCGCTGGGGCTTTTTATAATTAGAGCGTGGGCAATACCTACGAAAACGTTACGGTCTGCGGCCTCCCTCCCCAAACCGCCGTAGAAATCCTGAAAGGGCGGGACACCTACGTCGGCCCGGTCGTTAATGGCTGCCTTGTGGTTCTGATTCAACCGGGAGATTATGACGTGGCGGCGGAGCTATCCCGAAAGGCCCCTGAGCCTGTCCTGATGGCAGGTGTATACGACAGCGACGTGTTTTATTTCCAGATTTACTGGAAGGGAAAGAAGATTAGTGATTACGATTCATGGTCAAACTACGGCCAAGATTCTGGACCGCCCATTCCTCGGGGCGGAAATATATCCCAGCTTTGCAAATCGTGGTACGCAAAAGCGAATTGCGCTTCTATGATGAGGAAAGTGCTATACCCCGGAGATGCAAAAATGGGCGTTTTTGACGGTCTAGAGCGCCACCAGAAGCTTATAAAGCTCCTCGGTTTGCCAGGATATGCCTATGATTTGAACTACACTGATATCAAAACGAATCAGCTCCCCGGCGGAATGCGCCTCGAGCAGTTCACTAAGACCTTGTAGCTCAAAGCACCTGCGACCACCGCACCTCGCGCACGTTGGCGATCTCCCGCAGCCGCTCATC
>PSMF01000233.1:0-2506 GCA_040290005.1 Meiothermus sp. | reverse complement strand
GGGAGTGTCAATCCCTCTCGGCTTCGCCAGGCTGCTGTAGCAGGCTTAGCTTGATGTCATGCTCAAACTGGGCGAGGTGCTCCAGCATCGCGGCCTGAGCCCCTTCGGGGTCTTGGGCCGCGATGGCGGCGTAGATGGTCTGATGGCCCTGGAGGGAGTGGTCCATCTCCCCGGGAACGGTCTGGGTCAGGAGCCTTCCCGAGTGCAGCACCGCACTCAGCGGGCGACTGGCTCCCCGCAACAGCCGGTTGCGGGCCGCCAACAGGATGCGCTCGTGGAACAGGATGTCCTGCTCGGCGAAGCCCCTGCTCCATGCCCCCCAGGTGGTGTCGAAGGGCCGCGAGGTCTTCGCCGGTGCGGCGCCGGGCGGCCAGCGCCGCCGCGTTGCCTTCGATGATGCGGCGGGACTCGAGGATTTCGTCGAGCATTTCTGCTCCGGCTCCACTGCGCACTTGCTCAAAGAGGATGGCCGGGTCAAGAAAATCCCAGTGCTCTGGTCCAAGCACCCGAGTGCCGCTGCCCTGCCGCACCTTCAACATCCCCTTGGACACCAGTAACCGCACCGCCTCGCGCACCACGGTACGGCTTACGCCGTACTGCTCGGCTAAAAGGTTCTCAGGCGGCAACACGTGATCGGCGGGCAGTTCGCCGTGGATGATGCTGCGGATCAAGTCCTCGACCACGCGGTGGTGAAGCTGCTGGATACTTGCAGTTTTTCGAGGCGCGGAAAGAGAGGTCACGTTTATCTCAGACTACCCCCAAATCGCCCCACAACCCTTGACGCCCAAATACATCACATGACTATACTTTATTTCAGTCCAAAGCTGGGGCAACAAAGATATGGAGGAAGTACTTATCGGGGGGAGCAATATCTACACCTTCGGTGTACTTAAGTCGGCTATCCCACCTCGTGGCGGCAAAGAACCGAGGCATCTGCAATGAAACGTTGGCAGGACAATCCGGCGGTGATGGGCTGGCTTTTCCTGTTGCCCAGTTTCCTGGGGTTCGTGGTGTTCGCTGCCATACCGGTGGTGCGCGGTTTTTGGATCAGCTTCACTGAGCGCGGATATGGCGAGGGCTTCTTCAAGGTGGTGTCTGTGGAGAGCCCGAAGGGCTGAGGGAGAGGCTCTCGAGCCGAGCGGGTGTTTCAACGAATTGGGGTCTGGGGCGGGAGTTCCTGACCAAACTCCAGGGTGCTCGGACGAGCGCTGTACCCCCTCAGTTCCTTTACCTCCCAGAGATAGTAAGATAAAAAGCAGCATGGTAAAGTCACGGCTCAGCAGTAAAGGCCAGATTACCGTTCCCAAACCTGTTCGGGAAGCCCTTGAGCTCCATCCTGGCGAGGAAGTGGTCTTCGAGCTGCGGGAAGGGGAGGTGGTCCTCCGCCCAAGGAGGCAGGTTCCCTTGGAGGCTCTTCTCGGCCGGCTGAAAGGCGCTCGGGCCTTCCCCAAAGAAGAGGAGGAGAGGCGGATCCGGGAGGCGGCGTGGGTGCGGGAGTTGTAGACAGCTACGTCCTGGATACCAGCCTCCTGCTCCGTCTCCTGACCGGGGATCCCCCTGAACTCGCGGCCCGGGCCTTGGAAGTCTTCAGAGGTGCCGAAGAGGGTGGCTACACCCTTCTGGTTCATCCCCTGGTCATTGCCGAGGCCTTCTACACCCTGACCTCGTTTTATGGGGCTGGGCGGGCTGAGGCAGTTGATGCCCTCGTTGCGCTGCTTGACCGCGAGGGGATCCAGCTCGAGGATGCGGAGGATCTCCTGCCTGCTCTGGAGGAGGCCAGGGGAGGTGGAATCGGCGTGGTGGACGCCTTCCTGATGCATCGGGCCCGGCGGATGAGGAGAGGGGTTGCCTCCCTGGATAGAAAGCTGCGCAGACGCGCCAGGGTCTCCTTACTTCCGGAGGGGAGCTAAGAGGCTGACTTGACACTCCCACGCCCCGCCATGGCGTGGCGGGAAGCGCGTGGGATTCTGGTTCTCGCTACGCCAGCCCTTTCGGACTGGTTTGGCTTACCCAGCTTGGGGGTAGATTCCCTTCGGGACGGGCGGGTGCCCGTACACCCGGGAGTAGATTCCCGTTGGGAGACCCTGCGGGTCTACACCCTTGGGGTGTGCCATGCACCCCGCCCGCCGCAACCTGAAGCTCCAGCGGGCAGGCCATCCCCAACCATGCGCCGATAGTTCTAGCGGCGTTGTGGTCGGCGTGGCCACCCCTCACTCCGTTCGGCGAAAATACGCCACCAGGCGAATCCCACACCCGTGTTGAAGGGCGTAGGCCACGAGTTCTTTGCTGATGATGTGGTTGATGTGCCTCACCGTGCGGGCTTCCTTCTGTTCCAGCCGCTCCACCGTCTTGAGCTTCCCCGCCCTTTGCAGCCTGCGCCGCTTGGCGGCGTAGTGCTTGCGAATCTGCCGGATACGGGCGAACGTCCAGAACTTCGGAGTGCCTTCGGGCGTAGCGGCTACGGCCAGGTGGTTCTGGCCCCGGTCCACCCCGATGAAGCGGGTGG
>PSMF01000232.1:0-2519 GCA_040290005.1 Meiothermus sp. | reverse complement strand
CCCCCCGCCCGCCGGCGCAGCTTTTCCACCTCCCGCTTGGCCCGGCTCGCATGGTCTCGAGCACCAGCGAGAGACTAATATAGGGCAAAGCAATTTCCGAAGCTTTTTGTAAGCTCGCACCTTCGGTCTCGAGCACCCGCTCGGTGGGAACCGTCTCGGCGGGCTCTCACGGGCAGTACAGCAAGTCCAGGTTGGTGACGGGGCCGCCCATCAGGTCAAAATCATCCGCCACCTTCCTCTTCCCACCGGGGGAGGCCCGCCCACCGGCTGCTCGTAACGGAGGTCTACCCGGCGAAACCCCAAGGCTGCAAAAGCCTGTCTGCGCTGAACGGGGTCGGAGCCGACGCTACGCTCCCCCCTGAGTTCCTCCGCTGACAGCCGCTCGGGGGCCACCACGTCAATAAATATGCCTTCGACCCTGCCCCCAGCAGCCTCGTCCAGCACGGCGAACCGGGCCTCGTGGAGTTGGCGTGCTATACCCTTTCCACGAACCGCGTGGGCGATGCCCATAAAGCTGGAGAACCCGGTGTTTGGCTTCTTCAGGTAGCGGAAAAACGTCCCACCCACCACCGTACCGTCCTGCTCCGCCACCACCAGGAAGTTGCTCCGCCCGCTCATCGGCACCCCGAGCAGCGCCCGGATGACGGTGGGCGGGATCAGCATCTCCGACCCGAAGTAAACCTGCCGTTGTAGCTTGCCAAAAGCACCCACGGCGGGATCTAGCGGGTTGGTGACCTAGCGAACTCGGACCACGCCTTGATTTTAGGTGTAGCGCGGGGCGGGCGTACCGTTTCGCACCGTATTCTGCGCCAATGCTGCACGGCTCCGAAGAAACCGCGCGAGGAAAGAGGTGTCGTGTAGACCGGGAATGCACACCACCTCGCCCAACTCCAAGCCCTTCAAGGAGACCCGCACCACGTCCTCTGCACTCATCACCATCCCCGCCGGAATCCTCGAGAGGTCGGTGCCCGAGCGGGCGTGGAACTCGCTGTGGGTGATGCCGGGGCACAGCACTTGCACCCTGACCCCACTGTCTTTGACCTCCTCATGCAAGGCCTGGGTAAAGTTCACCACGAAAGCCTTGCTGCCGCTGTAGGTGGCCCGGGTGGCCTGGGGCATAAACGCCAGCCCCGAGGCCACATTGATGATGGCGCCCCTCCCCTGCCCCAGCATCGGGGGCAGCGCCGCGCGGGAGAGCCGGGTGAGGGCTACCACGTTGAGGGCCAGCATCTCAGGGTTGCTTTCGGCCAGGGGTTTATACACCCCAAACCCGGCATTGTTGACCAGGAGGTCCAAGGGGTGGAGGCTAAAGCCGCCTCCACCTTGCCCAAGCCCGGGCGGTCGGTGAGGTCGGTGGGCAACACCTCGACATTGACCTTGGCTTCGGCCTTGAGCCGGACGGCGAGGGTCTGGAGCCGGTCGGTGCGCCGGGCAACCAGGATGAGGTCATAGGACCGGTGGGCGAGTTGCTCGGCGAAGACTTCCCCAATACCCGAAGAAGCTCCGGTGACCAGCGCGAGTGGATTTGCCATGGCTGTTCCTCCCTCGTTATTCTGAGACGGTTCGGTTCGATTTATCAAATACGAACCGCCGCGTATTAGAATTGTGCCGATGGGTGAGCGCGAAAAACCTCCTGTTGGGCGGCCCCGTAGTACCGCTTCGCATCAGGCCATCCTCGAGGCCGCTCGTGAGCTATTGATCAACAAGGGCTACGCCGCCATGACCATAGAGGGGATCGCGGCCAAAGCCGGGGTCGGCAAGCAGACCATCTACCGCTGGTGGCCCAACAAAGCCGCGCTTTTCATGGAACTCTACGAGCGGGAGGCGACAGAATACGTGCGGTCGCCAAGTCTGGGATCGCTGCGGCGGGAACTGGTGGAGCAGACCCGGAATACTCTGCGGTTCTGGCGCGAGACGGTGAGTGGTCAGGCCTACCGCAGCATCATTGCCGAAGCGCAGTCCGACCCCCAGGCTTTAGAGCGGTGGCGCCAAGAGTTCATGCCCAAACGCCGCCAGTACACCCTCCAAACCCTCCTTCGGGCACAAAAACGAGGGGAACTCCGCCCCGATCTCAAGCTGGATGTGGTCACGGACCTGCTCTATGGCTACGGCTGGTACCGCCTGCTCACCGACCGGCTCGAGGAAGACGGAGAGGTAGAAGCGATGGTGGACGCGCTGCTCGAGGGAATTCTGAGCCGCTCAAACCCTTCTTGAGAGGGGCTTTTCCCGCCAAGACCTCGGCGGCCCGTCTGGTTGGATAGGGCAGCTTGATATAGCCCTGCCCAGTCTCGTTCGTCATCTTCTTGCGTCGGGCTCGCGGCTTTGTGCGCCCTGCTCGAGGTCTCTGAGCTGCAAGTTCAGCGCGTCCACCGACTGTTGAATCTCAATCGTCGAGAGCACCAGCGAGGCCATCATCAACACCAAGCTCGCCACGAAAATCCAGGTCCCCAGCCCGGTCCAGCCCTCGAACAGGGCCAGGATCGAGGCCACACAGAACAGAAAACTCAGCACCCCGTAGA
>PSMF01000035.1:8153-28346 GCA_040290005.1 Meiothermus sp. | reverse complement strand
GTGCTGGGCTACGGCACCTTGTGGGATGATTTCAAGTTGACCACCGGCACCGGTAACGGCGCTAGCTGCGGGAGCGATTCGCAGTATGTGGGGGCACTGTGGTGCGTGAGTGGCACGCCCTCGGCGGGAGCGGAAACATCCCGCTCGAGACCACCGGCGGTCTGGGGACCTGTGATAGCCGCTGGAGAAAGTCGGTGTTTAGCAACGAGCTGATGACCGGGTTTATCGGAACCACCAACCCGCTGAGCCGGGTCGGCGTTGGCTCGATGCAAGACTTGGGGATACGGTCAACTATGGTGCCGCCGACCCCTATAGCTTGCCTGCGGGAGCCACCCGCCCTCAGTCGCTCGCACAGCCCTAGCCACCCGGCCTCTTCGCCCGGTGGGGGTGGTGTAGGACCGCAAATAGGCAAACCCCCGCTTCCCAAGCACGGTTCTGATACGGGAATTTTGACCGGTCAGCCCTGCGCTGAACGGTCAACCAAGGCTTCTAGCTCGTCCACCATGCTCTTCAGCACCGCAAACCCGCGCTCCACCGGCTCCGGGCGGGTCATGTCAATCCCGGCGATTTTGAGCGCATCCAGCGGGTACACTGCGTCCCCGGCCTTGAGAAAATCCAGATAGCGCCGCGCGGCGCCTTCGCCCTGTTCCAGCACGTCCTTGGCCAGCGCGTTGGCCGCGGCAATCCCGGTGGCGTACTGGTAGACGTAGAAGGGCTGGTAGAGGTGGGAGAAGTTCATCCAGCCCGAACCCAGGCGCTCCCGGTCAATCTCCACCGCCCCACCGTAGCCTTCCGTGAACAGCTCAGCCAGGCGCTCGTTTAAAAAGGGGGCGGAGATGGCGCCCCCGGCCTCGATCCGTTCGTACAGTTCCTTCTCAAATCTTGCCAGGGTGGGCATCACGAACAAGTAGCGGTGGAAGTTGGAGAAAGCCTCTTCCAGAACAGCCAGCTTGTACTCGGGCGTTGGGGCTTCGCGCAGCAGCATAGCGCGCACCATGGCCTGGTTGAAGTTGGAGGCCACCTCGGCGACGAACAGCGAGTAGTTGGCGTAGACCGCGGGCTGGGTATTGCGGGAGAAATACGAGTGCATCGAGTGGCCGATCTCGTGGGCCAGAGTGCTCATCGAGAACAGATCGTCCGACCAGCTCATGAAGATGTAGGGAAAGGTCCCCTTGAGCCCCGAGGAATAGGCCCCGGCCCGTTTCCCGGCGTTTTGGCCCCAGTCCACCCAGCGCTCTTCCAAGAGCCCCCGGCGCATCGGCTCGACATATTCCTGGCCCAAGGGCTCCATGCCCCGGCAGATGGTCTCGGCGGCCTCGCGGAAGCTGATTTTCGGGCTCTGCACCAGCGGCGCTGGCGCGTCGTAGAGGGGCACATCGTGATTGGGGAGGGTTCCGCCCTTGGCCCGTTTGCGAATTTGCCAGAAGCGGTGCCAGGTGGGGAGGTTGGCCGCAAAAATCGAGAGCAGGTTGTCGAAGACACTTCTTGGGATGTTGCTGGCGGTGCGGCCCACCATCAGCGAGCGCTCGAGGCTGCTTTTATAGCCTCTGGCCCGCGTTCCGAACACGTAGGCTTTGATGCTCCCCTGCAAGGTCGAGGCCAAGGTGTTTTTGAAGGCCAGGTGCCCGTCGGCGTAGGACTCCCAGGCTGCCTTGCGCACTGCAGCCTCGGGGTGTACCAGGAGTTCGCCGATGCTGCTGTGCGAAACCGGCAGGCTCTCCCCGCCGAACTCGACAGATCGGAAGGTCATGTCGGCGTTGGTAGCGGCGCTGGCGCTGGCACTATGCCCGCTGAGGGAATCCGAGGCTTGGGCCATGACTTCTTCGACCTCGGCGCTGCGCACGTGGGGTTTTTTGAGCTGCAAGCTGTCAAAATAGTGCCGGTAGGTTTCTAAACCCGGCTCCTCGCGGATCAGCGCCTCGAGCCGCTCCGCCGGGATCGCCAAGATTTCGGGCTCGAGGTACGCCGCCGCCGCGGCCAGCTTGGCTAAAAGCCCTCTGGCCTGGCTGAACATGCTGGTGTAGTTGGCATTTCCGCCGTCGGTGGACTGTTGCAGCGAGGCGTACATGAACACCTTGTTGGCCCCTAAGTTCAGCCGCTCGCGGGTCTCCAGCGCGTCCAGCAGGGTTTTCCCGCTCTGGGCTAGCTTTCCGGCAAAAGGCTCGAGTTCTTTGTTAGCGGCGAGGGCGGCCTCGTAAGCGGCCTTCCACTCGGCCTCCGAGGCGAACAGGGCCTCGACATTCCAGGTTTGTTCCTTGGGCAACTCGGTGCGTTTGGGCAAGGTCGCAGGCATGTCTGCATTGTACCGTCAAGTTGACCCGCCGGTCAGAAATTCCCTGAACCATTTGCCCGAATCTTTTAGGATGCGCGTTTGTGTGGGGTAATCCACGTACACCAGCCCGAAGCGGGGGGCGTAGCCCTCGGCCCACTCGAAGTTGTCCAGCAGGCTCCAGACCAGATACCCCTCCACCGGGACCCCCTCGCGCTTGGCCCGCAGAACCTGCTCGAGGCTGTCCTGGATGAACTTTAGCCGCTGGGGGTCGTGTACCTGCCCGTCCTGCACGGTGTCAGTGAAGGCCGCGCCGTTCTCGGTGATGATGATCTTCTTCACCCCCCTGTACGCGGCGAATTGCTTGAGCAGATGGTAGATGTTTTCTGTCCAGACCTCCCAGCCCATCGCGGTGAGGGGGTTTCCGCGCTCGGAGTGGGGCACTTCTTTGGCCCAGGTGCCGAAATCGAATGGGCTGAAGCGCACCACCATACGAAAATAGGTCTGGAGGCCGATAAAGTCGAAATCAAAGCTCAGCTTTTCCAGGTCGCCCGGCTTTATATACCGCCGCATAAGGTGCAAAAACGGCGCGGTGTCCCAGGGGTAGCCCAGGCCAAGCGCGGCTTCCAGAAAAAGCCGGTTCACCAGCGCGTCCATGCGGGCCGCCGCGCCCTGGCTGAGCACGGTGGGGCCGCCCGGCTGGACGTGGGAGGCCGAGAAAGTCGTCCCGATGGTGGCGTTCCCGACGGCGGAGCGCAGAATCCGCCCACCCTCGGCCTGGGCGAGCGCTGCGTGGTGGATGGCGGGAAGATAGTTACCCAGTCCGGTGCGGCCCGGCGCGTGCGTCCCCAACATGTAGCCCAACGTGGTGAAGACGAAGGGCTCGTTGAGCACCATCCAGTGCTTCACCCGGTCGCCAAATGCCTCCGCGCATACCGAGGCGTATTCGCCAAACCAGCCCACCATGTCGCGGCTCGTCCAGCCGCCTTTATCCTCGAGCCCCTGCGGCAAATCCCAGTGGTAGAGCGTGATCCAGGGCTCCAAGCCCAGCTCGAGGATGCGGTCAATCACACGATGATAGAAGTCTAGCCCCTTTTGATTCACTGTCCCCGTACCGCCCGGCAGGAGACGCGGCCAGGCCAGCGAGAAGCGGTGGACCCGCATCCCCATCTCGCGGATGAAGTCTAGGTCGGTTCGGTAACGGTGGTAAAAGTCGCAGGCGACATCCCCGGTATCACCGTTTTTGACCTTGCCCGGTGTATGGCTGAAGGTGTCCCAGACCGAGGGAAGGCGGCTATCCTCGCCCACCGCGCCCTCGATCTGATAGGAGGCCGTTGCCACACCCCAGCGGAAATCGCTGCCGAAATCGGCTTTGCTCAAGTGAGCCATCGAGCGCCAATCTACCGCATTGCTGGCTCCGGTGGTGGAATGTATACAACTTCGTGGTTCAGCGGTATGTCCGCGAGTCGTGGTGGTCGGTTGAGTCATTTGGAAAGATAAAATCGCAGCTTCTGTCTAGCACGGTATAAATGATGCCTCGAGAATCCCCGTCCTGGACACGAAGCGCACGCGAATGACCTTTGAACAAACCTCACTCTGTCTTTCTCCCAAGCTGGCTCGAGCCTTGAAGGTTTGCTCATAAGGACCTTTATGAAGGGTTACTTTTGGTGGAGGCACAGGGGTCTATGGTTAGGGCGGTGGCAGAAAGTTGATTCTGTTATTTACAATAAACCTCATTGTTTTTCGTCTAAAACGGAATCTTGCCTCGAGGGGGTATATCAAATGGGGTTTCAACTCAAAGCAGGGCCACGCGCTTTTATCGTCCCACCCTACATCCTGCGGGCCATTGTCCGGAACGGCTCGGAGGCCGAGCGGGACTGGGCCCTGCGCACCTTGGCCCTCGACACCACCATGCGCTCGCTGCGCGACGGCCCCATCACGCTGCCCAGGGAGGCCGAAGCCCTGGCCGGGCAAAAGCGGCGCAGCGTCTACGACGCCAAGGGTTCGCAAACCCTGCCTGGAACCCTGGTCCGTAGCGAGGGGGGCAAGGTGGGCAGCGACGCCGCGGTTAACGAAGCCTACGACGGGCTGGGGGCCACCTATGACTTCTACTGGCAAATCTTCCAGCGGGATTCGATAGATGGCAAGGGCCTGCCCCTGCAAGCCACCGTGCACTTTGGCAACAAGTACAACAACGCCTTCTGGAACGGCGCCCAGATGGTCTTTGGCGACGGGGACGGGGTGTATTTCAATCGGTTTACCGTCTCGCCCGACGTGATCGGCCACGAGCTGACCCACGGGGTCACCGAAGTGGAGGCCGCTCTGGAGTACAACCTACAGCCCGGTGCCCTCAACGAGTCGGTCTCCGACGTGTTCGGCTCGCTGGTCAAGCAGCGCACCCTGAACCAGACCGCCGATAAAGCCGACTGGCTGATCGGGGCCGGGCTTTTCACCGCCAAGGTCAGCGGCGTAGCGCTGCGCTCGATGAAAGCACCCGGCACCGCCTTCGACGACCCGGTGCTGGGCAAGGACCGCCAGCCCGCCAACATGAAAGACTACGTGGACACCCTGGAGGATAACGGCGGGGTTCACATCAACTCCGGCATCCCCAACCACGCCTTTTATCTGGTGGCGACGGCCATCGGCGGGTATGCCTGGGAGAAGGCTGGGAAGATTTGGTACGAGACCCTGCGCGACGATCGGCTGCGCTCCACCGCCCGCTTTACCGATTTCGCCACCCTGACCTTTGACAATGCCAGCAAGCTGTACGGAGCCTCGACCAAGGAGACCAAAGCCGTGCAGGACGCTTGGAAGGCGGTAGGAGTAGACTTGAACCTGGGGGGTTAGGGTGTGCATTCGCTTTAAGGTCGAGGGGGGCTTAGCCTATTTTCCGGGGCTTGCCTCCCCCATGACCTTGGAGGTTGAAGAACTGCCTCCGCAAGAGGCGAAAGCGGTCAAGGCGCTGGTCCGGGCCTCGCATTTTTTCCAGCAACCCTCGCAGGAAGCTCCCAGGGGCGCCGACCTGCAAACCTACGTCCTCACCGTTGAGGACGCGGGACAAAGCCATACGGTGATGCTCTGCGACCCCATCTCCGACCCAGAGCTGCGGGCTCTGGTGGAGTATCTACAAAGCAAACGCTAGATATAAAGGGGACTCGAGCCCACAGAAAACAGCGTCTGGGATGGATGCAGATAACCCTGATCGGCGCGGGTAGGGACGACCGGTCCTGAGTACCGACACAGGCCGCTTCTCCTGGCCGGGGGCCGGGCGGCCCTTCACGGTCGTACCTACATCCCCGCAGGTTGACGGGCCGGGATGAAGGGCAGTTTTTGCTTGCCCAAATGATTCGTATGCTGAACCGCGCCGGGCGCAAAACCTCGCGCCCCTCCAGGGTTTTGAGGAAATCGTAAATGCGTGGTGTTGCAGTTCTAGCCTCATCCTTTGAGGCTCAGGGCCGCGCGGTCAATCCGCACATCTTGGGGGCTGGCGCGTAGACTCAGCTCGAGCCCCACCACCTCGGGCAACTCTTCGACGAGCCTCGAGACCCGCAGCAGCACGTCCTGAAGGGCCGAGAGGTTGGCCTTGCCCTCCAGCGGGTGCAGCATCTGCTGGGCGTCTAGGTCGGTCAGTGGGGTAATGCGCATGCCCAGCGTCTGATCGCCCAGCGGCAGCTCGCTCAAGGACAGCGAGAGCACCGAGCCAAAGGTCGGGTCGTTGCGCACCCGGAGCACCAGCGCGATGCCAGAGGACGGGAGGTCCTTGGTCTTTTTCGGCTTCTCGCCTTCTGCCCCCTGTCCCTCGACCTTCAGCCCGAAGTACGAGAGTAACTGCGCGGTCCCCTCGGCCTCGAGCGGGCCCTTGTGTTGGCTCACAAGGCTGCGGGCAGCCTCCTCCTGCACCTCGTGGTCGGGGATTTGGCCCTGGGGGGCGCTGCGCCACCTCGAGTAGCCATAAGCCGCCGCCAGCGCCCGCCCCGCCGACTCCGGGAAGCGATACGAGGGAATCTGTTCGCCGCCGACCCTGACCCTGGGGCGGCCCGCGGTCATAAAGCAGGTCAGTACCGGGATATTCTGCCCGGCCTGGCGCAGGTCACCAAAGGCCACCCGCAGGGCCTCAGCCACCTCCTCGGGCTTGCCGTAGCCCAGCGGTACGTACAAGACGATGGCGGCGTGGTAGCCCGCGCTTAGCATCTCCCGCGCGGCCTGCAAATAATCGTGGGCGGTGGCGCGGGAGTGCAGGTCGCGCACCTCGGCTTCCATCCCTTCGGCCCGCAGGGCTTCGGCGGCCAGCATGGCGGGGCCGTAGGCGTTGGTCAGCAGCGCGACTTTAGGGCCTTCGGGGAGCGGCTGGTAGGCCATTAGGGCGGCGATGTCAAACATCTCCTCTAAGTTTTCCGCCCGTACCACCCCAGTCTGCTTAAAGAGCGTCTCCACCACCGGATCACGCCCCGGACGCACCACCAGCAGGGGCTTTTTGCGCCCTACCCGGCGGGCAAGTCGGGCAAAGCGGCGCGGGTTGCCAAAGGACTCTAGGTAGAGCAGGATCAGCCCCGTGGCCTCGTCCTCCTCCCAGTACTGGATGAGGTCGTTCGAGGAGATGTCTACTTTGGCCCCCAGGCTCACAAAACTGGATAACCCTAGCCCCGTCTCCCGCGCGTACTCCACCACCGCCAGCCCCACCGCCCCGCTCTGGCTGCTGAGCGCGATCCGCCCCTTGGGCGGCAGCGCCGAACTGAGCCCCGCGCAGAGCTGGACTTCGGGGTAGTTGACGATCACCCCGAGCGAGCCCGGCCCCACCAGCCGCATACCGTAGCCGTTGCATAAGGCGGTGAGGGCCCGTATTTGTTCGGCCTCCAGGTCGGTGGTGAGCACCATCACCGCCCGCACCCCGCGCCGCCCGCAGCTCTCGGCGGCACCCAGCACGCTGTCCTTTGAGGTGGTGATGATCGCCAAATCCACCGGCCACGGCACGTCCTCCACCGAGGCGTAAGCCAGCATCGAGCCCACCACCGGAACCTCGCCGGGAGTCTCGGCGGCGGCGGGATTCACCGGGTACACCGGCCCCTGAAAGCGGTTCAGTACCAAGTTCTCCAGCACCCGGTAGCCTACGCTGGCTGGGTCACGGCTGGCCCCTACCACCGCCACCCCTCGAGGGTGGAACAGCGGTTCTAAGCTCGCCACCGTTGCCACCCGTTCCCGCAACTCAAAACGGGCTAGGGTGTCGGCGGTGGGTTCGATGTCAAAGCTCACCTCTACCTCGCCGGATTCGCGGTGGGAATGAAGGGTGTAGCCGCTGGCTTTGAACACCTCGAGCATCTGCCGGTTTTCCGCCAGGGTAAAAGCGTGAAACCGGCGGATGCCACGCCGCACGCCGATCAAGGCCAGCCGCTCCAACAGCAGCGAACCCAGCCCCCGGCCTTGGTAGCTGTCCTCGACCAGAAAGGCCACCTCCGCCGAGGTCGAGCCGGGTCCCTCCTGCACGTACTCACCGCTGGCGATGATGCGCTCGGGGGTAGTGCCCTCTGCTCGCTGTTGGTCAGTGAGCTCTGCTCGCTGTTGGTCGCCGGTGAGCACCAGGAGCGCCACCTTGTCCTCGCCGGGGTGCTGGCGCAACAGCAGGTCGGCGGCGGTCTCGGGCTTGATCTCGGAGAAAAAGCGAAAGGCCCTAGCCTGGGGCGAGAGCCGGGCTAAGAATTCGATCAGCTTGGGGCGGTCCTCCGGCGTGGCGGGCCGGAGCGTGGCGGTACGCCCGTCCTTGAGCAGGACTGGGCCGGACTCGAGCGCGTATTGCGGGGTGGGCGGGGGGACATACTGAGGCACCGAAACCTCCTCCCTCCAGCTTAGGGCTTATTCGCGCGACGGATGTACTACGGGCCTCACAGATTTATTCCCAGTTTTCATGTGCTCCGGGGTATATTTGTCGGCATACACTCGGATGTGGAGGTTTGCCGGATGGCGGGGACGAAAGAGCTGCGCGACGGTTTTTTGAAGGCGTTCGGACCCTGGTTTTTGGAGAGGATGGCGGGCCAGCACAGCTTCGAGAGGTTGAGCCGGATCTTGGAGCGTTCTAAGGAAACCGTGTACGACCGCGTTCTGCACGCCGCCGATTCGCCCATTCACCTCGAGGCCAGCCGCCACATCATCGGCATAGAGGGTTGGGGTCAGCGACGGCTGAGGGTAGCCCTGGGCGAGCCGCTACGGATGGGGGGTCACCGGGCTTACCGGCCTTCGGAAAGCCTTTCCTGCGTGGACCTCGCGCTGGAGTTCGCCAGAACCCGCATGAACACGCTGGGCCTGATTCCCTTGCTCGAGGGAGCTGAATACGCTCACAAAATCCCCCACGACGGCATGGGGCCGCTTTCGGTGAAAGCCTGGTTGTACTATCTACATCTGCACGCCTGGATCGAATCCTTCGGGCTGAGGCGGGTTTAGAGGCTATGCGGGCTAAGGCGAAGTTTTGGCTCGAGACCGAGGGCGGCAGCTACCTGCTGGGGCCGGGGGCGCTTGGCTTGCTGGTCGCGGTGGAGCGAACCGGCAGCCTCAAGGCCGGGGCCAAGGTGGTGGGGCTCAGCTACCGCGGCGCTTGGGACCGGCTCAAGAAGGCCGAAGAGGGTTTAGGTTTCCCCCTGCTGGTCCGGCATTCCGGCGGGGAAGGGGGCGGGGGCAGCAGCCTCTCACCGAGAGCTCAAGACCTGGTAAGGCGTTATGAGAGGTTTTTGCAGGTTGTCGAAGAGGACGTGGAGAAAAGGTTTCTCGAGGCCTTCGCAGATTGGGAAGAAGGTTAACCGTTGACCGATAACCGTTCACCGCAACGACGGTTTTGTAGGGACGACAATGAAGGGCTGCCAGGCTCCCGGCCAGGAGAAGCGGCCTGTGCCGGTACTCAGGGCCGGTCGTCCCTACGCGCATCGGTGGTCACACTTTGGGGCGTGGTGCAGCAGAATCCCCCCATCCATCAAGGTCTATAGGTGCAGAACGATATCTTGGCGACCTCGGATGACCCCCCTGGAAAGAAGGGGGGCAAAGTAAGACGAAGCCTCCCCTCGAGCACGCTATTATCTGCATTTGTCCCAGACGTCATTTTTTGCGAACTTCAGGGGGGGGTGGCCGAAAGGGTTGCCATTAGCTCGAGCCAACCACCGGATGCGTCTTTCGAACAAGGAAGGTAACATCACCCTATGCCAGAACAAACCAAGGGAACCGGCAACATTGACACAACCATCGTCGAGGATTTGGGCGGGATCGCGGTGATTCGGGGCGGGGGCGACCAGCGTGGCTGGAACGGCATCCTCTACAAGCAAGGTATGTCGGCCAAAAACGTGGGTTCGCAAGCACTTTCCATCAATGTAGCCACCGTGCCGCCGGGTGCCGTCGCCTACGCCCACATTCACGACGGCTTCGAGGTGATGCTGTTCATCCTCCAGGGCGAGGTCAAGCACACCTTCGGCGAGGGGTTGAAGGAAGAGGTCATCAACAGCGCCGGGGACTTTATATACATCAAGCCGGGCGTGCCGCACGAGGTGTTCAACATCGGCGACGAGGAACTCATCGTGTTCGTCGCCCGCAGCACTGCCGACGAGTGGGACAAAATCGTCAACTATCCGTCCCAGTACCGTCCAGCTGAGCAGTAATTCCCCCTTATGGATAGAGATGAAGCCGAGGACCCGCTGAACCGTGCAATCGAACGTTTGTTGCAATATGGCAAATACCTATTAAAACACGATCTGAACGAGCGAATGATAGCCTACAGGCTGGGAATTTGTTTGCAGGAAGGGTTTTTTGAATGAAACGTAGATTGCGAGTATAACCGCCAATCAGGACGATTTCACTTTTAATATCTCAAAGCTGAAAGCATTCAAGCAACAGACAAGGTATAAATTCGCCATATTTTTGTATTTCATTATCAACGAAGCCAAACCGGGTGTTGAAAAGCCAAACTGGATTGAAAACTAATTCAGCGTCCGGCTCCCGCCCATCAGGCTCCGCGCCCGCTCTACATAGCTGCTCAGGGTCTGATACCACTCGTCGCCCTGATGGATATAGGGCAAGACCGCCTCAGCCCTCGAGAGAATCTCCTCGGGGCGGCGGAAGTTGAGTTGGGCCAGGGTGTCCACCACCATCTGTTGCGCCGTAATCCAGTCCCTTGCACCCTCCTGGGCCTCGTCGGCGGCAATTGTGTAGTGCTCCAAAGCCTCCTCCAGGTGCAGGAGGTCGTAGGCTAGGTTGCCCAAGATCAGGTGCCCCGCGCTCAGGGCGTCCTGGGCGATGGCTTCGCGGGCGGCCTGCTGCGCCTCGTTGTACCGTCCCAGGCGGTACAAAACCTCGGCTAGGTCGCCCCAGGCTTCCCCCAGATAGCCATATTCGGGGTCGCGCACCACCTCGCGCAACACCGCCTCGGCCTCAGCAAGCTCGCCGGACTCTAAATGGGCCACTGAAAGCTCGTGTAGGGCGTAACTCTTGTCGCTGTCCTCGCCGCGCCGCACCGCTTCGCGGAAGGCTTCGATAGCCTCGTGCGGGTGACCCAGTTGCATCAGGGCTTGGCCCTGTACCAGCGGCGTGCCGTGGGCGGGCTCGGCCCCTTCGCGCTCAGCCCTGAGCGAGTTCTGGATGGCATCCAGCGCCAAGCCGGGGTTGCCCAGCAGGAGCTGGGCGCGGGCGGTCAGGTAGTAGCGAGTGGCGGCGTCCTCGGGGTCTTCGAGCTCGGAAACCGCTTCCTGAGCCAGCTCGAGGGCCTCCAAAGCCTCATTCCCATACCCGGCCTCCACAAACATCGCCGCCGCGTCTATCAGGTTCCAGTAGCGCTCTAAACCTATCGCTAGGCCCGCTGCCGTGCGGTAAGCCTGGGCCGCCTCGAGGGCTTGTCCTAGCCGCTCATACGCTTTCCCCTTGAGGGTGTCGGCCCGCCAGGAGAGGAAAGCGGGGAGCTCGAGGGGCTGCTCCAAAATCTTCAGCGCCTCCTCGGGCAACCCTAGGTACATCAGGGCTTGAGCCTGGTGGTATAGCGCCTGAGGGTCGTCGGTCTGCGGCAAAATCTGCCGTACTTCTTCTTCAGGGGCGCCCTCCAGCGCCCGCAACTCGCCCAAGATGGCGCGGTAGCGCGGGCGGGTGTCGAGCCCTGCCACGCTCGCTAGCCCCTCTTCCAGTGCCCGGTGGGCTCCCTCCACGCCCCCTTCGCCGTAGAGCGAATAGGCCTCGGCTAGGAGCAGCGCGGCATCCCCGGCGGCAGGCCCCTGACCCACCGCGAGGGTCCGCACCAGCGTCTCAAACGCGGTGTCGTAGTCGCCGGAATGGAGGGCCTCGAGTACCGACTGCATTGGCAATATCATAAGGCGCTGCGGGTTAGAAAAAGAGTGTTGAGGTAATGAGCAACTAGCGATGAGCTAAAAGCGTGGATAGCCGATCGCTTATAGCCAAAACGCCTCACGTCTAGACCCGCGCTTCTCGAGCCTTAATTCTGCTGTCCCAAATGTGAGCTTGGTTTTGGCTATCGGCTATCTGCGCCTTTTGCCCTAGCTCATGGCTCATAACTCATTGCTAAACACGCCCTGGCACTCAATCCTCGTGGGCGGTTTGAGTACCATATTGTCAAGGCCCCTGCTAATGTGTTTGGTGGGGTAGCCAACGGAGCCTAGTGTGAACAAGAGTATTATTGGAACGTCCCTTCAGCTTGGGATTTGGAGGAGGTCTTGAGGTTGCCTACGCGTATCAATCCCTGGAGCCTGGTGATCGTGGTGATCCTGGCTTATTGGCTGTTCTCGCTGCTGGGCGGCGGCTTTGGCAACCGCCCGTCGTTGTCGTACAGCGACTTTATCAGCTATGTTCAAGAGGGCAAGGTGGCCCGGGTGGTGCTCGAGGAAGGCCGCATCAGCGGTACCTTCAAGGCCCCCGAGCGCATCACCAGCGGCAACAACACCGTCACCACCACTAATTTCTCGCTGCCCGCGCTACCCACCGGGTTCAACGACCCGCAGTTCACCCAGCTTCTGCGCCAGCAGGGGGTCGAGGTGGTCACGCGGCAGGCCTCGATCTGGCCGCAGCTTCTCTTCAGCTTCCTGCCGATCCTGCTGCTCATTGGGTTCTGGTACTTCTTCTTCATGCGCTCGCAGGGCGGGGCCGGTCAGGTGATGCAGTTCGGTCAGAGCCGGGCGCGGCAGTACGGCAAGGAGAAGCGGGTCAACACCACTTTCAAGGACGTGGCGGGCCACAAGGAAGCCAAGCAGGAGCTGATGGAGGTCGTAGACTTCCTCAAGCACCCACAGAAATACATCGCCATCGGCGCCGAAATCCCCAAGGGTGTGCTCTTGGTGGGGCCTCCGGGCACGGGTAAAACGCTGCTCTCGAGGGCCGTCGCGGGCGAAGCCGGAGTTCCTTTCTTCACCGTCTCGGCCTCGGAGTTCATGGAGATGTTTGTGGGTGTGGGCGCTAGCCGGGTACGCACCCTCTTCGAAGAGGCCCGGCGCAATGCTCCGGCGATCATCTTCATTGACGAACTCGATTCGATCGGGCGTAAGCGCGGGGCGGGGATCGGCGGTGGCCACGACGAGCGCGAACAAACCCTCAACCAGATTTTGTCGGAGATGGATGGCTTCGAGAAGGACACCAGCGTGATTGTGCTGGCGGCGACCAACCGCCCCGATATCCTCGACCCGGCCTTGCTGCGCCCGGGTCGCTTCGATCGGCAGGTGGTGATCGGGCTGCCTACCCTCGAGGAGCGCAAGGAAATCCTCCTCGTCCACATGCGCGGCAAGAGCCTCACCGCCGATGTGGACCCGATGGAACTGGCCCGGCTCACCCCCCAGTTCAGCGGGGCCGATCTCAAGAACTTGGTAAACGAGGCAGCCTTGCAAGCGGCCAGGGAGGGCGCGACCCAGATCGCCAAAACCCACTTCCAGACCGCTTTAGATAAAATCATGCTGGGCTTAGAGCGCGGCAGCCTCAAGCTCAGTGAGGAGGAGAAGCGGGCGGTCGCTTACCACGAGGCCGGACACGCCATCGCGGGCGAGGTTTTGCCCTACGCCGACAAGACCGAGAAGGTCTCCATCGTGCCGCGCGGGATGGCCCTTGGCGTGCGTTGGAACCGCCCCGAGGAGCGGGTGCTGATGAGCAAGGAGCACCTCGAGGATACCCTCGCCATGACCCTGGCAGGTCGCGCCGCTGAAGAACTCTTCACCGGGACCATCACTACCGGGGCCTCCAATGACTTTAAACAAGCCACCAGCCTCGCCAAGCAGATGGTCCTCGACTGGGGCATGGGCGATCACTTCCGCAACGTGGCTTGGGGCTCTAACCAGGGGCCGATCTTCCTGGGCGAGGAGATCGCCAAGAAGCAGGACCATAGTGAGGAGACCTCGAGGCTGATTGACCAGGACATCCAGACCATCCTGGACCGAGCCTACGAGAAGGCCAAAGGAGCCCTCTCCGACCACAACCAGGCCGTGCACTGGCTGGCCGAGGAACTCCTCCAGCACGAGATCGTGCAGGGTGACCGGGTACGCGAAATCCTGGCCCAGAAGCCGGAGATGGCCCCCACCGCCGCCCGAGGCCCCGAAGCCTGAGCATAGGAAGTTCCTTAGGGCCGGGATTTCCCGGCCTCCTTCCTGGCTACCGGGGATACGAGGCGGGGTGTGGAGTAACGGCGGCTTTTGCTGGAGACCGTGGTGCGGCTCCTGGGGATAGGGCCATGTTACTTCCTGGCCTGAAGGGGCTGCGGAATGTGGGCAACAGTGTGTAAGGTTATATAACCCGTAAAGGGTATTTTTTTTGTTAATCTCAGAAGCCATGATACCGCGCGGTATAGCTTGGCTGACGTCGTCGGTCCGCCCTGACCTAGCCCTTCTCCTCATCAGCCTCCTCATCCTCGTCGCCTGTGGCGGTGGGTCCGGCACTCCGGGCAGGGTGCTGCGGGTACAAATCACGGGCCTACCCGCCGGTACAGCCGCGATGGTCAGGGTGATCGGCGAGGATCAATCCGAGCGCACCGTCACCGGCGACACTGACCTCAAGGTTCCGCCGGGCAAATATATTGTGAGGGGGCTCGCGGTGGGTGGCGGCGCGAAGGATGCCCCGGTTTACGCCCCATCCGTGGCCTCGCAGGATGTCACGATCAGCTCCAGCGCGGGCGCTACGGTTAAGGTGGAGTATGGGCTCCTCCAGACCAAGATATCCCCTGAGACCAAGGTGGCCGACGACGCGGCCTCCTCTAGCCTCACCTCGCTGGTGCGAGGCAGCGACGGGCGCGCCACCCTCACCTTCGCGGGCGGCAACCTTCAGATCGCGGCGCTGAAGGCCGGGGAAATTCTGGTGCTGGGCTCGTCGGCAGCGGCCCCTGAGGGATTCTTTGGTCGGGTCGTCTCCAACGACGGCACCACCGTCGAGACCGAGCCCGCCGCCATGCAGGAGGTGGTGGAGCAGGGGGCTTTCGTCTATCAGCAGACCCTCAAGATCGACGACGGGGTCGGGCCCCTCCCCCAAGGCGTGCAGCCCAGCGCAGTGGGTGGTTGCTTGAATATGAACCGCACCATCGGCGCAAAGGCGGGTACTGGCGGGGTGGCGGCGGGGCTCAAGGTGACGGTCTCTGGAACCCTCTGCGTAAGCCTTGATGTGAGCTTGAACATCACCTTCAACCCGCCCAAGCTCGTGAAGGGGAAGATTGTAGTGACACCCCCCAGCGTTGACTTTAAGTCAACGGTCCGCACCGATGGAACCAATCTCAAGGCCTCGGCTTCGGCCCTGGTCGGTACGCCTTATGGGGCAGCTCCTTTCGAGTTTCCCGAGATCGCCATTCCTGTGCTACCGGATTACCGGTTCCCTAGCTTTACCATAATGACAGGACCAATACCGTGGGTGGTCGTACCGACCCTCTCGGTGAGCATCGGGGCGGGCGGTACCGTGACCGCCGGGGTGAAGTTCGGTGTGGTCTCCAATGGTCAGGCCCAAGGCGGGTTTTCCTACGACGGGAACAACAACCAAGCCAATGCTCTGTCGTCCAGCACCCTGTCCTTCGCGCCGGAATGGCCAACCTTCACCTCCACCCTGAACCTTAAGGCTTTCTTGGAGCCGTCGCTGGCCTTCTTGATCGACGGGGCCGCCGGGCCGTTTGTGGGCCTCCAGCCCTACGTCCGCTTCCAAGCCGACTTCGGCCCGCCCATCGACTGGCAGCTTTACGCCGGGATCGGGATCTCGACGGGTTTGGATACGGCCTTCAAGGGTGTTCCCCCGCTGTCTGTCAGCCCGTACAACTACGAGGCGCAAGTCCTCAGCAGCCGCACCGCGACCCCCAGTCCGGGCCAGACCACCGGCAACGCCCCCAACTACGACGCCAGCGGAGGGGTGGTGGTGGGGCCGGACGACACCGTCTACGCCGGCTCGGGAAGTTCGGTGCGGGCCTTCCCCAACGCGCTCGCGCCCAACTGGGCCTACAACACCAGCAGCTCGGTGCTGGGGCTCAGCCGGGGCGACGACGGGACCATCTACGCCTGGGATTTCGGCGGCACGCTCTACGCCATCAAGCCCGACGGCACCGAGAAGTGGAAGGTGGGCCCGCTGGGGGCTCTCGAGATTCGCCGGGCGGCGCTTACCGCGGACGGCCTGGTGGTCACGGCGGGCGGCAACACCGTGCGCGCCTTCCAGGCGTCAGACGGCGCGCTGCGTTGGAGCGACGACGTGGGTGAGGGCGTTTATAGCGTCGCGGTGGACAAGAGCGGCAACATCTGGTCGAATGGCGATTCCTCGGTGCGCAAACACGCCCCCACCGGCGGGGTGCAGGCGACGGTGGCTGCCCCGAGTTCTCCCGGCGGGATGGCGATGGCCCCGGACGGCACGATCTACGTGCGGACCATCAGCAATGGGGTGATCCAGGTGTCCGCGGTGTCGCCCAATGCCACCCTCAAGTGGTCCAAATCGCTGAGCAATACCAGCACCGGGCGTGCCCAGGCGGATTCGCTGAGCGAGCCCGCCGTCGGCCCCGACGGGACGGTGTACATTTGTGGAACCCCAACCGATCCCAACTTCACCGGCGGCCTGTTCGCGGTGAGCCCTGCCGCTCCTGCTGCCGCCACAGAGGCCCCCAAGTGGATATACACCCACCACGAACTCTGTAAGGCCACCCCCGCCGTCGGCGATAACGGTCAGGTGTTCATCTTGACCGACAAAGCCCTGCGCGCGGTCAACGCCAGCGACGGAACCCTCGCCTGGAGCGTTGCGGCAGGCAACAACGACACCGTGTCTTCGCCGCTTTTCCTCAAGAACAAAACAGTGGTCGCGGGAACCTCGCAAGGGGTGGTCTCGGTGTACGCGGGCGGGAGCCTGGCCGCGGGCACCTGGGCCCGCGAGGGCGGGGATGCCAACAGCTCGGGGCGCATGAGGTAAGCAGCCTCTAAGGACAGCGACAGTCTCTAAAAATCTCGTTGAGCTGTGACGAACAGACTTAGGCGTGCGAAGTGTCATAAGAATAAATAACAAGTGTCAAGGAATAATTTTACATTTAACCGAATGGGTCGGGAAAATTGTGCTGACAAACTTTTGTATTCTTGACACCGATTCAAACTACTGTTGACACCCGTTCGGGCAAGCTTATACTGTGGGCGTACGAGCGTTGGGTAAGCCATTCCCGACAATATGGTTCGGCACACAGCAGGGAGGTAGGGGCGGTGGATGGTCCTTTCACAATCTCGGTTAGGGACGTGTATAAGCGTTTTCCCGATGGCACCTTGGCCTTGGAGGGGGTAAGCGCCGAGGTGCGCGAGGCCGAGTTCATCTCGCTGGTAGGGCCTTCGGGATGCGGGAAAAGCACGCTGCTGCGCATCCTGGCCGGTCTCGAGGAGGTCACCTCGGGCGCGGCGATGGTCGGAGGGTTCGCTCCCGCCAGCCCCCAAGCCCGGGCTGAGATGGCTTTCGTGTTCCAGGAACCCACCCTGCTGCCCTGGCGCACGGTCTTGTATAATATTGCGCTACCGCTCGAGCTGCGGGGGGTTGGTACCAAAGAGCGCCTGGGCCGGGCTCGTGAGGTGCTGGACCTGGTGGGGCTGAGCGCGCGAGCTGGGGCCTTCCCCAGGGCGCTTTCAGGCGGGATGAAAATGCGGGTTTCCATTGCCCGGGCCCTTGTCACCCGGCCCAAGATCCTGCTGATGGACGAGCCCTTCGGGGCGCTCGACGAGCTGACCCGCCAGCGCCTCAACGATGAGCTGCTCGCGCTCAAGCAGGCCACCGGCGCGACCGTTGTCTTCGTCACCCACAATATGTTCGAGGCGGTGTATCTCTCGCAGCGCATTCTCGTCATGACCCCGCATCCGGGGCGCATCGCGGAGGTGCTCGAGGTTCCCGTGCCCTACCCACGCACCCCTGAGTTCCGCGCCTCGGAGACCTATGGCAAGCTGGTGTACCGCGTGTTGAGCGTGCTCGAGGGCGACGCCAAAGCCGCTTCCAGAACTGAGGTGAAAGCATGACCCAATCTTCGCCGGTTGGGACGGGTTCGCCGGGTGGGGATGTCGCGGTAGCGAAGGGCTCGAGGCTCAACCTCTGGCTGCGCGACGCGCTTCCGGTGGTGCTGGCTTTCCTGGTGTTTGTGGGTTTATGGCAGCTTGGCATCGTCATCTTCAAACCCAAGCCCTTCATTGTGCCGGGGCCGCTCGACGTGTGGGGGGCCTTCGGGGAGCACGGGGCGAGTTTGCTCGAGTCTACCCTCATTACCCTGCGGGCTACGGCCATCGCTTTCATACTCTCGGCGCTCATCGGGGCGGCGGTCTCCTTCGTCTTGACCTCGGTTCCCATCCTCTACAAGGCGGTTTTCCCCTTCACCGTGGTCTTCCAAAGCGTTCCGGTGATCGTCTTTGTGCCGCTCCTTCTGACGTGGTTCGGTATCGGCCTGCCCTCGATCATCGCCGTCGCTGTCATCATCTCGGTGTTCCCCATCATCGCCAACACCGCCATCGGTCTGCGCTCGACCGATGCTTCTTTGAAGCAGCTTTTCCAGCTCTACGGTGCCAACCCCTGGCAGAGCCTGTTCAAGCTGCGCCTGCCCGCCGCGCTCCCTTACTTCTTCACTGGCCTGCGCATTGCTGCCGGGGCCTCCGTCATTGGCGTCGTCGTCGGCGAATACATGGCGGGAATGGCGAGCACCAAGGGCGGCTTGGGCTTTTTAGTGGTGGAGTCAGCCAGCCGCTTGCAGATGGCGAAGCTGGCGGCGACGGGGCTGTGCGCAGCGGCGCTCGGCATTGGTTTTTTCCTGTTGGTGGGTTATGTGAGCAATTTGTTCCTACGGAGCTGGCACGAGTCAGCAAGAGCAGAGGGCTGAGAGCGGGGGCAGAGAGCTTTTGAGTCTTTAGCTCTCTGCCCTTGGCCCTATGCTCTCGGCTGAACTTCACTGTTTTCGAGCGGGGTTTCCCTCTAACTCGATTCAGAATCCCTCGAGGAGGAAGCGCATGAAGAAACGGTTGGCGGCAGTTGCAATATTGGCGTTTGCAGGGCTGGCGTTTGCACAGACCAAGGTCAGCATGGTGCTCAACTGGTTCCCCGAGACCGGCCATGCCGGGTATTTTGCGGCGCAGAAGGACGGTTTGTACAAGAAGGCCGGTCTCGACCTCACCATCATCCCCGGCGGCCCCAACACGCCGGGCGGCTTGAGCCTGCTGGCGACGGGCAAGGCGCAGTTCGCCATGATCGGGGCGACCGAGGTTTTTCAGGCCAGGGAACAGGGCATCCCGGTGGTCGCCATCTTCGCGCCCTTCCAAAACAACCCCCAGGGCTTCATGTACCACGCCGAAAACCCGCTCAAGGGCTTCGAAGACTTGGCCGGGCGCACCGTCGCCATCTCGCCGGGGGCCGCCTATTGGGATTTCGTGCAAAATAAATACAACCTCAAGGGTAAGGTCCAGGTCATCAACTACAACGGCCAGCTCGCCGATTGGGCGCGCGACCCCAAGCGCGTGACCCAAAACTATGTCACCGCAGAGCCCTACAACGCCGACAAACTGGGCCTCAAGAACGGCACACTACTGATCGCGGATTCGGGGTTCAACCCCTATGCCGACATCATGGTCACCACCGAG
This sequence comes from Meiothermus sp., assembly GCA_040290005.1. Lineage (GTDB taxonomy): Bacteria > Deinococcota > Deinococci > Deinococcales > Thermaceae > Meiothermus. The sequence continues at coordinate 9,032 of PSMF01000035.1, read as the reverse complement.
GACTTCATCAAGAGCAACCCGGCGGCGGTGAAAGCCTTTGTGGAAGCCTCCAAAGCAGGATACGAAGCCTTCTTTGCCAACCCCAAGAACTACGTCTCGGCGCTGCAAGACGCCAACAAGGAGAACACCTCGGATGTAGTGCTGTGGGGTGCTGAGGCCATCAAAAAGCTGATGCTGACCGGCGATGCGCTGAAAGGTGGCCTGGGTATCATGACCGCCGAGCGTTGGAACACGCTCTACAAGCAGCTCAAAGACCTGAAGGTGCTCAAGCCCGAGACCAACATTGACGTGAGCAAGGTGTGGACGCTGGATTTCCTGCCGAAGAAGTGATAACGGATAAAGGATGAAGGCCCGAAATCTTTGGCTTTCATCCTTTATCCTTCAACCTTTATGGAATTGGGAATCGCGCAAATCAAAGCTGGAGTTTTGCTGGTATGGGCCTTGTGGCTGAGCATGGTCACACTGATGAACCTGCTCGAGGCCCTCAAAGCCATGAACGCCTTACCAGAGAACTTCAAAACCTCCTCCAACTGGACACTGATGCTGCGTGTGACTCAGACCTATTCCACCCCAGTCTGGCTGGTAGCAATCCTGTTTGCCCTCGTCATCATCTGGGAGCTTCTGACGACCGTTGCGCTGTGGATGGCGCTATTCACGGGGAGTTTAGAGGTCGCCACCACCGCGCTCGGCTTGCTCACACTTTTGTGGGGCGGGTTCATGCTCGCCAACCAGTTTTATATGGCCTGGCTCACCGATCCCAACCTTGTCGCAGCGCACCGCAGTTTATTCGGGGTTTCGCTGGTATCGTTGCTGGCATATAGGCTGTTGTAAAACCCGTCTCAGGTCGCACGGCGCAGGTCACAAGCCAAGACCCGAGAC
>PSMF01000035.1:0-8053 GCA_040290005.1 Meiothermus sp. | reverse complement strand
TGAGACTTGAGACATCTTTATGAAACGTGCTTTTGTTGAACACACCTGGAAAGAGATCGAAGCCTTGCCCAAAGACCGCGGCGTGGTGGTTTTACCGATTGGGGCCATAGAGCAGCACGGGCCGCATTTGCCGGTGTGGACCGATGCCAAGATTGCCGAAGAGACGGTGCGCGGGGCCTTTGAAAAGCTGCCCGAGGGCGTTGCGGCGTGGTATCTGCCCGTGCAGAGCTATGGAAAAAGCAACGAGCATACCGGTTATCCCGGCACCGTCGCAGTTTCGGCCTCCACGCTGATGGCGGTGGTGCGCGACCTCGCGCTCGCGCTCCACAAATCCGGCTTCCGGCGGCTGATGTTTTTCAACGCGCACGGCGGGAATAAAGCCCTTTTGGAAATGATGTGCCGCGACTTGCGGGCTGAGTTCGGGTTGCTGTGCTTTTTGGCGCAGGGGCAAACCGATAACTCTAGGTTGCCCGCTCTAGAACAGCGTTTCGGCATCCACGCCAACACCGTCGAGACCGCACTGATGCTGCACCTCACCCCCGAGTTGGTGAAAAAGCCTTTGCCCAAGGCGCATTACCCCGAGTTCAACTCGCAGAATTTCAACCTGACCGTCTTGCCGCAGGTTGGCTGGCTGACAAGGGATTGGAGCCCCGAAGGCCATTTCGGCGATCCCGAGCCCGCGACAGCAGAGGACGGAGAAACTTGGTTCGAGGAGATGACCACGCGGTTAGCCCAGCTGATAGCCGAAGCTTCGACGTTCGAGGTCGCGCATGGCTGAACTCGTGCTCAAAAACCTGCGGCTGTGGGGCCAAGCTGAGCCTGTGGATATTGCTGTGGATAACGGGCGAATCACTGCGATTGGGGCCGTGGGGGACGGGGCTGGTGAGGATTTTGCTGGGCGGGCGGTGTTCCCCGGTTTTGTGGAGTCGCATTGTCACCTCGACAAAACCTTGTCTTTGGGTGCGAACGGCCTCGAGAACCGCTCCGGCACGCTGATGGAGGCCATCGAAATCTGGCGCGGGAGCAAGCCTACACGTTCTCGAGAGGATTTCAAAACGCGGGCTAGGGCAGGAATCCTGCAAGCGATTTCGCGCGGCACCACGGCGCTGCGCTCGCACCTAGACATGGACGTGGAAAAGGGCTTGGAGGTCTTGGGGGCGATGCTCGAGCTGCGCGAAGAATTCCGGGGCAAGATTGACCTGCAATTCGTGGCGCTAGGGATGCCCGGAAATCCCGAGGGCGACGCGCTGATCGCCGAGGCGCTCGAGATGGGTATAGACATCGTGGGTGGCTGTCCGCACATCACGCCGGACCCCATCGCCTGCATGAAATCGGCGCTCGACTTAGCCGAGAAGTACGGCAGGCCGGTGGATTTGCACATGGACGAGCACGAAGACCCGTCCCACCTGGACTTAGAAGGTTTGGCGGAAATGGTGAGCGCTCGAGGCCTGGGGGGCCGCGTCGCCTCCGACCACAATTGCTCGCTGATGCTCCAGCCATTAGACCGTCAGCATCGGGTGATAGACAAGGTTGCCAGGGCCGGGATTCACATGATCAGCCTGCCCGCCGTGAACCTGTTCTTGCAGGGCAAAGGCCACCCGCCGATGCGCGGCCTGATGCCGATTAAGGCGCTACGCGAGGCCGGGGTGAACGTCGCGCTCGGCTCGGACAACGTGCGCGACCCGTTTCAGCCGATGGGAAACTACGACCTCTTGTGGCAGGCCAACGTCGCCGTCCACGCCGCTAGTTTTGCGATGCCCGATGAGCAGAGGGCAGCGCTCGAGATGATTACTTCGGCTCCCGCCAAGATTCTCGGGCTTCGGGGGTACGGGCTGGAGGTCGGTGCTCAGGCTGATTTAGTCGTGGTAGACGCGGGGATGAGTGAGGAGGCGTTATCGCTCATCCCGCCGCGTTTGCGGGTCTACAAGGCGGGAAAATTGGTTTACCGGGAAGAGGTGAGCCGCGCGTGGATTTGATTGTGCGAAACGCGACGCTGCCCGATGGCAGACGCATGGATATTGGCCTCGAGGACGGGTTCATCGCCGCTATAGGGGAGGGTTTGTCTGGTGAGGCGAAACAGGAGATTGACCTAGGGGGCCGCTTCACCCAGCCTGCTTTCGTGAATCCCCATCTACACGCCTGCAAGTCGTTGTGGACGTGGGAACTGGCGAAGCAGCCGCATGCAGTCCAGGCCCTCCACCGCTTCGAGGCGCTGGGGCACGTCAAACGCAGCTACACGCCAACTAGCGTCTACGAGCGGGGAAAACGCCTCGTCGAACTCGCCGTCCAGAACGGAACTTGTGCGATTCGTCTGTTCGCCGACGTGGACGAGCAAGCTGGGTTGCGGGCCTTCGAGGGCCTAAAGCGCTTGCAGGCCGAGTTCCCGTTCATGGCGGTTCAACTCGTGCCGTTCCCGCAAAACGGGTTCGCGCGGTTTCCCGAAAACATGGAGCTGTTAGAAAAAGCCGTGAGCATGGGCTGCGATGCGGTTGGGGCGGTGCCTTGGCTCGAGCCCACCGAGGCCGATGCGCGGGCTCACGCCGAGTTCTGCTTAGAGCTTGCCAAACGCCACAATCTGCCGCTCCACGCCGTCGCCGACGACACCGAAGACCCGAACTCCGCGACGGGCGCGTATCTGGCGGCGTTGGCGGTGAAGCACAAATGGCCGTTGCTGCTCACCCAGCTCGGCTCGCTTGGCTTTCAAGACGATGCCGCCGCGCGAAAAACCATTGGCCTCATCAAGGAGGCGGGCGCCACGGTCATCAGCAACGGCCACATCGAACTCGTAACCTGTCAGACGATCCGGCAGCCGATTCCCAGGGGCAACACCAGGGTCAAAGAACTCCTCGCTGCCGGGGTTCGCGTGGTGGCCGCGCAGGACGACGTGGACAACCCCTATTACCCTTTCGGGCGCAACGACCCTTTGGATGTCGCGCTCTGGACGGCGCACGTGGCGCAACTGGCCTGGGGCGAGGAACTGGAAACGGTGCGCCACATGGTCACGGACTGGTCGGCGCACGCGCTGGGCTTGGAGGAGTATGGGCTCGAGGTCGGGAGCAAAGCCAACCTCGTCGTGCTCGACGCGCAGAACTGGGGGGATGCGCTGCGATTCCAGGTCGCCAAGCGGTATGTGATTCTGGGCGGACAAGTTCGCGCGGAGGAGATGCGTGAGGTGCGGCTGAATGTTGACCGTTGACCGTCAACCGTTCACCAAAAAACGCCTTTGCGGTCAACCGTCAACCGTCAACGGTCAACGTTCTAGGAGGCTAGAGTGGAGGTTGTGGAGATGATGACGCTGGTGGCCGCGATGGTCCAGATTGTCGGGGAGAAAGGGGTTTTCGCCGATGCCAAGAGCATTGGGGTCTTCTCCAAGGATGCCTATTACTACTCGCCCGTCCTCAAGAGCCTTCTCGGCGATAAACAGGCTGACCTTGTGGTCGCGCCGCAGACCGTAGAAGAGTTGCAACAAGTCGTGCGATACGCTGCCCAGCACGCAATTCCTGTGACCCTGCGCGGGGCCGGAACCGGCAACTACGGCCAGTGCGTGCCCCTGCACGGCGGCCTCGTGGTCTCGACCCACCGGATGAACCGCATCCTCGAGTTTGACGGTAAGACTGGGGTTATCCGCGTGGAAGCCGGAACCCGGCTGGGTCAGATCGAGCGCTACGCCAGGGAGCGCGGCTGGGAGCTGCGCTGCTACCCAAGCACGTGGGCTACCGCTGCCGTCGGGGGCTTTGTGGGTGGGGGCTTCGGCGGGGTCGGCTCGATTCGCCACGGGGTGCTGTGGGACGGCTTCCTGAAAAGCATCACGGTGCTGGAGATGACGGCTGAGGCGAAGCTGCACAAGCTCGAGGGCCACGACATCTTCGGCTTCATCCACGCCTACGGCACGAGCGGGATCATGGTCGAGCTCGAGGTCAACTTAGCCCCCGCCGTGTCCTGGGAAGAGGCCGTGCTGAGTTTCCCCAACTACGAGCATGCACTGCGCTTCAGCTATCAATTGGCGTTGGACACGGGCGAACCCAAGCGCCTGATTTCCCTGCACGAGTGGCCGATTCCGAGCTTCTTCAAGCCGCTTGTAGACTCGGGCGGGGTGGAGGAGGGGAGGGCAGTGGTGCTGCTCGAGTTCGCCGAGGGACGCACTCCTGCGGTTGCCGAAAAAGCCCTTCCCTATGGCGGAAAGCTCACCTATACCGCACCCGCTGCGGTGTATCACAAGGGCAAGTTCTGCCTCACCGACTTCACCTGGAACCACACCACGCTCTGGGCGATGAAAGCCGACCCCGGCTGGACCTATCTGCAATCCGCATTCAATCCTGAGCCGGATGCAGCACTGGCGCAAATCGCCGAGCTGCACGAGTTTCATGGCGACAAGGTGGCCTTTCACCACGAGTACATCGCCCGCGGCGGGCAGATTCAGCTCGCCGCGTTGGACCTGATTTACTACCAGACCAAAGACGAAATCTACGCGGCTATCGCTAAACGCGAGGCGATGGGGATTCAGGTCGCCGACCCGCACACGTATTTCCTTGATGCCGACCCGCGCTGGGGTGGGGCACCGGTGCTGGCCGCGCGGGCCAAGTACGACCCGAAGTCGCTGCTGAACCCCGGAAAGCTCAGCAATCAGGCGGTCGAGAGGGCTCGAGCGGGGTGAGAAGCGTCGAGTGACGAACGCCAATGCGAACCTGTTTTTCGCAGGGGCGTAAGGCTTTGCGCCCGGCGCACATCACAACAAAAACCACCAAACCACCCTCGTTGTCCTTCTGAGCGGGCCTTTAGCCCTGAGCTTTGCCGCAGGGGAAGAATTCCCCACGCGCTCCAGGACGTAATATCTCGGGTATCAAAAACCTCGTCCTGTACGAGAGGTGTTGACGAGCGATGCGCGGGGGCGGACGACGGGGCCGTCGTCCCTACATTTCTTACAAATGGACGGGCCGGGTTTGCCTCGAGCCCCTGACATTGCTGGACAGGCCATCGGCTAGACTTGGGGCTATGAAAGTCGGTATCGTCGGGAGCGGCATGGTGGGCAGTGCCGCCGCCTACGCCATGTTGCTGCACGGCAGCGCCAGTGACTTAGTGCTGGTGGACTATAACCCTGAGCTCGCTAAGGCCCAGGCCGAGGACATCCTGCACGCGGCCCCTTTCGCTAACCCCGTACGGGTGCGGGCGGCAGGGTACGAGGGGCTCAAGGGTTCCCGCGTGGTTGTCATCTCGGCGGGGGTGAACCAGAAGCCGGGCGAGACCCGAATCCAGCTCTTGGAACGCAACGCCGAGGTCTTCGCCGGTGTCATCCCCCAGGTTTTGAAAGCTGCACCCGAGGCGATTCTGGTGATCGCCACGAACCCGGTGGACATCATGACCCAGGTATCGCTGAAGCTTTCCGGGCTGCCGCCGGAGCGGGTGATTGGCTCGGGGACCATCCTCGACACCGCCCGCTTCCGCGCCCTCCTGGCCGAGCATCTGGGGGTCTCGCCGCATTCGGTTCACGGCTACGTAATGGGCGAGCACGGCGACTCGGAGGTGCTCTCCTGGTCGAGCGTACAGGTCGGCGGCGTTTCTCTAATGGCCTTCGCCCAGCAAACCGGGCGGCCCATCACCGACGAGGTAAAAGCCAGGATTGACGACGGCGTGCGGCGGGCCGCGTACCGCATCATTGCCGGGAAGGGCTCGACCTACTACGGCATCGGCGCGGGGCTGGCGAGGCTGGTGGAGGCCATCCGCGACGACGAGCGCACGGTGATGACGGTGTCGCTGCTGTGCCCCGAGGTCGAGGGCGTGGAGAAGGTGTGCCTCTCACTACCGAGGGTAGTAGGCGCAGCGGGCGTGTCCCAGACGCTCTATCCCGCACTGCCCGAGGCCGAGCGGGTGGCGCTACAGAGGAGTGCTCGAACGCTCAAAGAAGCTAGCCAGGCGCTAGGTTGCTGATTCCCCGTAGCAGCGGCTAAACTCGCTCAGTCGGGTGGGGGGCAGAATCGGCGTATGCCTCGAGTCCTCCTTCTCTCGGCCCTATTTTTAGCTGCCTGTGCGCCCTCCCTCAGCTACTCAACTCTTCCTAAATCTGACCAACCCGTCATCGCTGGGGCAACGCCGGGCTATGCCGAGTTTGGCGAGTACAAAACCTACTACGAGCAGCTCGGTACGACCGGGCGACCCGTCCTCCTCATTCACGGTATCGGCGGCGGTTCTTCGGTGTTTCAGTACCGCAAAAACGCCAAGGTGCTGGCGGACGCGGGCTACCGGGTTTGGGCGATAGACCTGCTGGGCTTCGGGCGCAGCAGCCGTCCGGCGATCCGCTACACCCAGGATTTGCACCGCGCGCAGATTGAAAGCTTTATCCGTGACATGATTCAGGAGAAGACGAGCGTCGTCGCCAACGGGGTCGCGGCGGCCTATACGATTCGCCTCGCCGCCGAACATCCCGACCTCATTCGCAAGCTCGTGCTGATTGGGCCGACGGGCATGGAGCGCCAGATAAGGCCACAGAACGCCGACCGGATTGGCGACTTCAACTTGATTACCTTCTGGGGCGGCCTGGTCTATGGTCTCTTCACGACTTCTTTCGGCCAGCGCTTTTTTCTCGAGCAGGCCTACTATTCAGGTGACAGCTTCACCCCTGAAGTCGTCGAGACCTACGACTCCAACCTCAAGGCTCCGAACGCGCAGTGGGTGGTATACTCCTTCGCCACCGGAAGTCTCGACCAGGACGTGCGCCCTTACTGGTCTAAAGTGCAGCTCCCGACGCTCCTGTTGTGGGGCGAGGCAAGCGGATTCACCTCGTCCGAGGATGCCAAAGCCTTTGTCGCGGCCCGCCGCGATGTCACCTCGCTGGTGATTCCTAAAGCCCGGCTTTTGCCCAACGAGGATAATCCCGAAGCCTTCAATGCGGCGGTGCTGGACTTTTTGAAGCGCTAACTACTCCAGCGCCAGCCGCACCAGCCGGTCCAGCAACTCTGGGTAGCTCAGCCCCGAGGCCTGCCACAGCTTGGGATACATGCTGGTGGGGGTAAAGCCGGGGATGGTGTTGAACTCGTTGAGGTAAAGCGTTCCGTCCCTGCCGAGGAAAAAGTCTACCCTCGCCATCCCCCGCACCCCGAGAATTCGATAGGCCATAATCGCGGTCTGACGTATCTGCTCCGAGAGTTCGTGGGGAATCTGCGCGGGGATGTGGAGGGTGGCTTTGCCCTCGGTGTACTTGGTCTCGTAGTCGTAAAACTCCGAGCTGTAGGTGATTTCTCCCACTATGCTGGCCTCGGCGTGGATGTTGCCGAGGAGGGAGACCTCGAGTTCCCTTACCCCCTCCACGCCCTGCTCGACCATGATCTTCTGGTCCCAGGCGAAGGCTTCAGCCAGGGCCCTTTCCGCGTCCTGGTCGCCTCTTACTTTTGAGACCCCCACTGAAGAGCCGGTGTTGGCGGGCTTGATGAAATAGGGCGGCTTGAACTTCGGCTCGGGCGTGGGCTCGCCCTTATAGAACGTCACCCACGGCACGACGCGGATGCCCGCCTCCTGCAAAACCCGCTTGCACAGGTCTTTGTCCATGCAAACTGCCGAAGCCGTGACCCTCGCGCCGACGTAGGGAACGCGGAGGGTCTCTAAGAACCCCTGAATGGTGCCGTCCTCGCCGGGGTTGCCGTGCATCAGGGGGAAAATTACATCGTAGGAATGCCAGTTCACCGGCGGCGGAAAAGCGTGGGTGCCGTCCCTGGCAACCCCAGCGCGTAGGGCTTCTTGCGCATCCTCTCCCAGCAACCATCGCCTATCTTTGGCGATAATCACCAGCTCGGTGGGGTGGGGCATGGCGGCCAGCACACCCTTGGCCGAAGACATCGAAACCTCATGCTCGCCGGAGGTTCCCCCGGCAATGAGCAATATGCGTAATTCACTCACGTTGCTGATGATACTGTAAGGAAAAGCTCGAGGCCAAACGCAAGATGCAAAACGCTAAAACCGCTTTTGTAGTGATGTACGACTGTACGTCAGGCGCGCCTCCGTACAAATCGCATCCGTTGTCCTTCTGAGCGCGCCTTTAGCCCTGCGCTTTGCCGCAGGGGAA
>PSMF01000034.1:0-28554 GCA_040290005.1 Meiothermus sp. | reverse complement strand
CAGTTGCTTCAGATCACTGGGGAGAATCTCGAGCACCACCTCGCCCGATTGGATTGGGCGCGTGGGTTGCTGCTCGAGACCTTCAAAGGGATGAGCCAGGGGGAGTTCCGCCGCGTTCGGAGTTTGCCCGAGTACGACGTAACCCCTGAGTGGGTGCTGTATCACCTGCTCGAGCATGAAGCCGGACACTTAGCGCCGATCAAGATGGTCAAAGGAATGCTCGGGTTACGTTCTGCTCCGATGTAAGGCAGAGCGCTACTTCAACCTCGAGTGCTTCATCCAATCTTGGGCGTCGCTTATAGTTTCACTTTACGTTCCGAGGATGCTCAATCGGGTAAAAAAACACACAGTATCGGCAAATTTGCGCTATGCTGAATACATAGAGAACTTCCTCCGCCGAAACCCTTGGGGGAAGTTTCGCTTTGGGAGGTTCCCATGAAGCTCGACCTGAGAGCCCGCCACGAACTCCTCTCCCGCATCAGTTCCAACCCCGACATCCTGCGCGGCAGGCCGAGAATCAAAGGAACGCGAATTGCGGTGAGCATGATTTTGGAGGCAGCGGTCACGCTGGGAAGCTTAGAGGAAATCCAGGTGCAGTGGCCCGAGTTGAGCAAAGAAGACGTACAGGCCGCGCTCCTCTACGGGGCGCGTTCGACTAATTACGAGTGGATCACCCTCCACGACGAGGATTAAGCCGCCCTGCCTCCCCTTGGGTATCGTATTATCTGCTCCTGTCCTACACGCTATTTGCTAAACACATCAGGGGAGGTGGCCGACAGTGCCGGTGGAGTTGCCCTTGACCTTCGACCTTCGACCTTAGGCGTTTGACCTTTATGCGTATCCTGCTCGATGAAAATATACCGACCAGGGTCTACTGGTGGCTCATCACCCAAGGCCACGAGGTAACTACCGTCAGGGACGTGGGTCTAGCCGGGCGCTCCGACCACGTTTTATACCAGTACGTGAAGAGCCAGAACTACGTGCTGGTAACACTCGACCTGGATTTCTCCGACCCTCTGCGTTTCCCCCTCACCTTCCCGCGCATCGTGCTGCGCCCTGGCGTGATTGACCCCGAGCTGATCGAGATGAACCTGCGTGACGTGTTCGCCCAAGGGTTTCCGCTGTGGGGCGAGCTGTACGTGGTGCAGCCCGAGGGCATCGCGCGGTACACGGACGAGCCATGAAGTGGGTGGAATGTCCCAGAGACTCCTGGCAAGGCTTCAGCGGATTTATTCCCACGAAAGCTAAGGTTGAGTATTTGAAAAAGCTGCTGGGGGCAGGATTTACCCACCTCGACCTCACCAGCTTCGTCTCGCCCAAGTGGGTTCCCCAGCACGCCGATGCCGAGCAAGTTCTAGAGCAGCTTCCTGCTCCCGAAGGCCGCGAATATCTCGTCATCATCGCCAACCAGAAGGGCCTCGAGCGTGCCTTAGCCGCCCTCGACGTGACGAGCGTGGGGTATCCGTTTTCCATCTCCGAGACTTTTCAGCTCAAGAACGTCAATAAATCCATCGCTGAGTCCTGGGAAACCGTCGCCCGGCTGCGGGACGCGGCTCGAGGCCATCTAAACTTCGTCGTCCACCTTTCGATGGCCTTCGGCAACCCTTACGGCGATCCTTGGAGTCCCGATTTACCCGTCGAGTTCGTGGGAAAGCTGCGCGAGCTGGGCATCCGGGAAATCGCCCTGGCCGATACGTATGGCGTGGCGACGGCGGAAACGATAGAGGAGACCTTGCAGGCGGTGGTGAAAGCCTTTGGCCCGGACGACATCGGCGCACACCTGCACAGCAGGCCCGAGGGGACGCTCGAGAAAGTCCAAGCCGTGTTAGATAGCGGCGTGACTTGGCTCGAGGGCGCACTCGGTGGCATCGGCGGCTGCCCCTTCGCGGGCGACGATTTGGTGGGCAACCTGGCTACCGAGCTGGTGCTGCCCTACTTGGCCGAGCAGGGATTCACTGCTGGAGCCGGGCTGAGTGTGGAACTCCAACGCCTGCCCGACCTGGCCCTCGAGGCCGCCTTGTTGCGAGCGCGCTACGGCTGAGGATTCGTCTTTGTACCCAGAACCTCGGCGGCAGCCTGCTCCGGACTAAGCATCTCGCCCTCGCTCCATAGAGCTTGGAAGCTGCTGGCTACGAGCCGCGCCTGAACCTCGGCCTGGCGCAACGCGCTGGCCGTGCCCAGGAGCCGAGCCGCTGCTTCCGCTCGGAGGGGTGGCAAGAAGGCCAAGGTCTCGAGGTAGCGGGCTAGAGTGAGCCGGTCGGTCGTCCGCAGGGCCAAGGGCAGACCTTCGCGCAGCCGCTGGATCGCCAGGGCGTAATCCGCCACCTCGGCCAGCTCTGAGGAAGTATTCGGCATGGCGTTGCCGCAGCGTGGAAGCCTCCTCACTGGCCCCAGCTTCTCCAGGGCGCACTCGCGCAAGGTCTCGAGCATTAAGAAGCGCGGCTCCTGGGGTCCCTCGCGCCGCTCGAGAGGCTCTTCTCCACCAGGCCCAACAAGGGCTCCAGCAGCTCCGGCTCGCCCGGCTCCTGGCAGACCGCTTCGAGGGCTTCCAAGGTGCTGCCCTCAACGAATACCGCCAGCCGAGCAAACAAGGTCTGTTCCTGGGGCGAGAGCAGGCGGTAGCTCCAGTCGAAGGCCGCCCCCAGGGTGCGCTGCCGCGCGGGCAGGTTGCGGGGTCCTTCAGTGAGGGTCCCCAGGCGGCTCGAAAGCCGCTTCAAAAGCATCTGCGGTGAGAGCATCTTAATACGGACGGCGGCCAGCTCGATGGCCAAGGGCAACCCGCCCAGACGGCGGCAGATTTCGGCCATAGGGGGATGGCGAACACTGCCCCCACCCTCGGCGGGACCTGTTTTGCGGCGTAGAGCAGCGTAGCGAGCCAGACGTAGTTGTAGGCCGTGCCGCTCAGCGCGGCCCGCAGGGTGTAGCTCGAGAGGGCGTAGAGCGGCTGGGGCAGCATCAGGTTGATCTGTTCGACCAGCGAATAGATGCGGTAGATGATGCGGACCTGGTGAAACGAGGTGTAAAACAGCACCCCCAGCGTGGCCCAGAGGAAGAGCTGGAAGGGCAGGTCAATCCACCAGCTCAAGCGTGAGGTTCCCCAGAGCAAATCCGGGTGCAGCGGTTTTAGGATCACCAGCCAGTAGAAGGCCCCGTACCCGGCCCCTAGTAGGGTGGCGAGCAGAGCCGGGAGCGAGGGCGCGGTGGTGAGCTGGTATTCTAGCTCGTCGTACTGGGCCCGGCTCAGCCCCAGGCTGGGGCGGATGATCTCGAGGGCCGCGCGCTCGAGGTAGCGCACCAGGAACAGGCTATACAGCATCAGGAAGGCTTCCACGACGTGGGCCAGCCAGAACTGACCGGGCCGCAGGCTGCCCTCCCACCAGCGCACCGCGCTCAGCAGCAAGGCCAACGCCAGCAGCGCGTAGGGCAACCAGAAGGGCCACCGCGGATTATCCCAGCGCGACACCAACCAATTGGTCCAGGAGGCCGAATAAGGGCGGAACGAACCAGAATGGCCGGAATCCTGCATAGCCCGCAACTCCCCTCGAGACGATAATTTGAACCATATTCAAACGCAAAGTCGGGGGATCGTTTTGAGCTGAGGCTCGAGGGCTTTGCTTCTCCCTGTGGCGGCCCTATCAGTTCTGGGCGATTTCTACAAGAAGTCTGCTTAATCCGGCTTCCGCACCCGAATAAACGAGGTATTTGCCACGTCCCACGCGCACCGGGCCGCGTTTGGTCTGGAGCACCAATAAAGTCGAATACTCCCCAATTTCCATGTCGGTGACAGTGCACCACTCTGGCGTGTCGTCTTCATGGATGTACTCGACTTGGTTGCCGATGGCGGCGGCGTAAGCTTTGTCTCTCGCTTCTTCCATGCTTCATTCTGCTGAGTTGCCCTAATAGAATTGGGATATGCCCCAAGCGAGCTGGCCCCGGATTCGCAAAACCCTCGAGGGGATGGATGCTCCCGAACTCGTTGGTGTCATCAAAGCTTTGTTCGACCTGGACAAGATTAACAAAGCCTTTCTGGCTCAGCCAGTTTGACCCAGATGCCTCGGGAGCTGATTTTCTGGCGGCTTCCACCCGCAAAGCTATCGAGAAGGCGTTTTACCCCGAACGAGGTTATCCCACTTTCAAACCCGGCCCGGCCCGTAAGGTTCTACGCGAATACCTCAAGGTCGCCCCGCCCAAGCCATCGAAATGATGTTTTATTACGTCGAGGCGGGCATCAAAGGAACCGATGCCTACGGAGATATTGAATCATCTTTTTACAACAGCCTCGAGAGCGTGTTTGAGGAGTTGTTGAAGAAAATCGCCGATGGCCACGACCTGGAAGCCTACCTGACCCGGCTGCAAGGGATTGTGGGTAAGACGCGAGACTTTGGCTGGGGGTTCTACGACACGCTCGAGTGGATGCTCGAGGAATTTAGGCAGAAAATAACGTAGGGATGCATAGCTATGCATCCCTACAAACGGCCTCTTTGCCTCGGTGGAGAGCAATCACCCCAGCTTGGCCTGCACCAGTTCCACGATCTCGTCAATGGTATCGGCCACCGGTACCCCCGCGTCGGCGAAGGCGGCCAGCTTGCTTTCCGGCGTGCCCACGTTGCCGCTGATGATAGCCCCAGCATGCCCCATCTTCTTGCCCTTGGGCGCACTCCGCCCGCCGATAAAGCCCACCACCGGCTTCTTCATGTGGGCTTTGACATAGGCCGCGGCGTCCTCCTCGTCGCTGCCACCGATCTCGCCGCAGATCACCACGGCCTCGGTCTCGGCATCCTCGTTGAACATCGGCAGGAGGTCTTTGAAGGTGCTGCCGATGATCGGGTCGCCGCCGATGCCGATACAGGTGGAGATGCCTAGACCCGCGTCAGAGAGGGCTTTGGCGGTCTCATAGGTCACCGTACCCGAGCGCGAAATCAGCCCGACCTTGCCGCGCTTGAACACGCTGGCGGGCATGATGCCGAGCTTACACTCCTCCGGCGTGATCAGACCGGGGCAGTTCCCGCCGATCAGCCGGACGTTCCCGAGCGCCTTGATCTCGGCCACGGCCTTCACCATATCCATCGTGGGAATCCCCTCGGTGATGAGGACCACCAGCGGGATGCCGGCGTGGGCGGCCTCGATCGCCGCGTCCGCCGCCCCTGGCGCAGGCACAAAGATAATCGAGGCGTCAATCCGGTGATGGGACGCGGCCTCCTTCACGGTATCGAAGACCGGCACCCCCAGAGCCGTTTGCCCGCCCTTGCCGGGGGTCATCCCAGCTACCACGCGGGTCCCGGCTTTGATCATCTGCTCGGCGTGGAAGGCCCCTTCGCGGCCCGTAATTCCCTGGACCAGCACGTGGGTGTTTTTGTCAACGAGGATGCTCACCGGCCACCCCCGTTCACCATGTCCACGATGGCCTTAGCCGCCTCAATCGAGCTAGGGTACATGTACACCGGCTTGCCTGCCAGCAGCTTTTTGGCCTCCTCCTCGGCGGTCCCGGCCACCCGCATCGCCACCGGCTTGGTCAAAATTCCGTCCTGCATGGCCTGGATCACGCCCTTGGCTACCTCGTCGGCCCTGGTAATCCCGCCGAAGATGTTGATAAAGATGCCCTTCACGTCAGGGTCTTTGGAGACCACTTTAATCGCGTTGTAGACCACATCTGCCTTGGCCCCGCCGCCGATGTCAAGGAAGTTGGCAGGTTTGCCGCCGCTACGGTTCACGAGGTCGAGCGTGTACATCACCAATCCGGCCCCGTTGCCGATAATTCCGACGGAGCCGTCGAGCTTGACGTAGGCAAAGCCATAGTTGCTGGCCTCGACCTCCAGAGGGTGCTCGGCCTCGGCCTCGCGCAGTCTCGAGAGGTCGGTGTGGCGGTACAGGGCGTTGTCGTCGAGGACGATTTTGGCGTCGGCGGCGACGATGTCCCCCTGCGTGGTGACGACGAGCGGGTTGATTTCCGCTGTGGAAGCATCAATGCCCACGTAGGCTTGATAAAGCTGCACCAGCATGGAGGCGAGTTTGTTGAGGTTGCCCTCTAACCCCGCCCGCTTGACGAGTTCCCTGGCCTCGAAGGGGCGCAGGCCGGTGGCGGGGTCAATCGGATACTTGATGATGGCGTAGGGCCGCTCGGCGGCGACCTCCTCGATGTCCACCCCGCCCTCCTTGGAGAGCATCAGCACCACCCGCTGGGTCACGCGGTCCAGAATCAAGCCAGCGTAATACTCTTTGGCGATGTCCACCGCCTTGCCTACCAGGACCTTCTTGGTGACGAAGCCCTTGATGTTGAGGCCGAGAATCTGGCTGGCCTTCTCCCTGGCCTCCTCGGGGGTTTTGGCGAGCTTCACGCCGCCCGCCTTGCCGCGCCCGCCGGTGTGGACCTGGGCCTTAATCACCACCGTGTCGCCGTATTCACCCGCGATGGCCTTGGCCTCGTCGGCGGTGTAGGCCACTTTGCCGGGCGGGACTGGGATGCCGTAGCGGGCCAGGAGTTCTTTGGCTTGATATTCGTGCAGGTTCAAGGAAACACCTCCAACTACCGCCTGGTATTATACGGCTCTGCCTGGGGTCAGACGCTATGTGCCTAACGTGGAATGTCGAACGTCAAACGCTGTAAGTCCGCGGCAACCCCACCGCCGCCTTCGCCCCACGTCCCCTGAGGTCTGCGGATAATCGCGTCCAGGACAGGGGCAGACAATGATGTACTCAATGGGAGGGGGTGGGGTTTGCCCCCCTTGCTAGGGGGGGCCGTCCGAGGTCGCCAGAGGTCAAGTGCTTCACCGATAGACCTTGACGGACGGGGGGATTCTGCCGAACCAATCCCAATCAAATGAATGAGTGGTGCGCGTAGGGAGGAGGGGCCCGTGTCCTTACAATTCTAAGGTTGATGCGCTCGAGGGAGCGCACGACCCGCGCGTTCTCGCGCCCGTGCTGGGTAATGCCCTGGTAATGCTCGAGGCGCACCCTGGAACTGACGGAAGCGATGCGACTCTTGTAGGAAGCGCCCGAAAGTGGGCGGGCGTACCCTCGGGGGAGCGGAGGTGATGGGATGAAAGGGAATCCTCAGGTGTGGGGCTGGGTGCTCCTAGCCCTGGGTGGGTTGTTTTTGTTACAGACCCTTGGCGTAGCCGTGGTCGGGTGGGTTTGGGGCCTGATCTTCGCCGCAGGGGGCGCAGTGTTTCTGGGGGTGTATGGGCGCGACCCCTCGCGCTGGTGGGCTCGAGGCTGCCGTCAGCGACTTTGACCCCACTGCGAACGCTTGTAGTTTCACCCCGGTGTACCCGGCACTTTTGGGCCAGTTGACGATTGGCGCGTTGATGGTGAGCGCGAGCGAGCCCGACTGAGCAGGGATTACGATCCCGGTGAAGAGGAGGTTTTTCTCCTTGTGATCGGCCCCGAGCGCCTTGACGTTGACGCTCACTTCCACAGAGCCGGAAGGGCTGTCGGGGTTGATTACGGCCCCCAGCTTGGTGGAAACCGGCACGCCGAAATCCAGGACCAGCTTGCCGCCTTTGACGGTGTAAACCGGGTCGCCATAATCGGCGAGCGGCACGGGGCTCCCGTCCGGTGCGGTGAGCACCAGGGGAACATTTAGGGTGTTCGTCGCCGAGTTGTAGGTCGTCGCGCCGAAGCCAGCCGAAACCCCAATCGTGCGTAGCGGCAAGGTGATTTTGGTATTACTGCCCACGTCCTGGGAAATGTCGCCCCAGGCCACTTCGGTCCCGTTGTTCTTGGTGCTCGAGGTGAACCGATACGTAAACCCTGGCTTGAGCGAGAGCGTGGCCGAGGGCTTGGCGGGCATGAGCTGCGCCGAGCCTACGCGGTTGCCGCTACGGTACACGATTACCTCTACACTGTTTATGCCGCTGGGAACGCCTTGTTTCAACACCTGGCCCGATGAATCAGGGAAGGCCACGCTGATTGTTACTCCTACCCCACCTTCTTCGGAAGTCGCCCCTGTTGGGGTCGCTGAGTTGCACGCAACCAGCAAAAGAATCAATATGCCAACCAACCCCCAATACATCTTCTGCTTCATGGTTGTCTCTTTCCACCCTGTGGGACGAGTCGTAACTGGGCACAACCATGGTAAACAGCGGGTCCCACCCCGGAGTTGAAATGTTCACATTATGATTTCACAATCGAGAAAGCGCGAAGCTGCGATCGGCGCGGTGTTATCGGGCTTCGCTCTTACGAACTGGAGGGGCATCCAAATCGGCTTGCACCTTACCGAACAGCAAGCGCCCGATCTGGGTCTGAATGGCTTGGGTAATCACCACCGGGACCTCTTTTCCCTTGAACGGCAGGGCATCGTCCACCACGATCATGGTGCCGTCCTCTAAGTAGCCCACCCCCTGCCCCGGCTCTTTCCCCTCTTTGACGATGGTGATGCTGAGCTGGTCGCCCTGCTGCAAGGGTGCGCGAAGCACCGAGGCCAGGGCCTGGATGGAGAGGGTTTTGACCCCGTAGATGCGCGAGAGCTGGGCCAGGGCGTGGTCGTTGGTGACCAGCGCGGCGCCGATCTTCTTGGCTTCAGAGAGGATTTGGTCGTCCACCGGGTCGTCGGTCTCCTGGGTTTCCATCACCTCTAAGCCCACGCTGAGCTTAAGGCGCTCTAAAGTGTCCAGGCCGCGCCTTCCTTTAGCCCTTTTCTGCGGGTCGGAGGCGTCGGAGAACATCTGAAGCTCGCGCAAGACCTGGCGGGGGGCGAGGAGCGGCCCTTCTAAAAAGCCCATCTCGGCTACGTCGCCGATGCGCCCATCTATGAGCACCGAGGTATCGAGCACTTTCCCGCCCTTGAGTTTGCTGGGTGCAGGGGGCGGGACCGGGCGAACCAGCCGGAACCAATCCCGGTTGACCACCGCGAATGCCGATAGTGACATCACCAATACCGCAGCGATGATGAGGGAGTGAATGGGCAGGAACCCTGGAATCTGGTTAAGGAGGTTGGTGAGCAGGACCGAGAACAGCAGCCCGAGCCCCGAGGCGATGGTGACGGCTACCCCGACCTCAGGCGGCAGCTTCTTCATCCAGACCTGCGCCCGCTCCCAACGGCCCTCGAGCCAGTGGGCCAGCCGGGGAACCAGCAGCAATCCGACCAGCAGCCCCACCACCCCGAGGTAGAGCCGGTTTAGGCTGGTCAGGCCGCCCACTGCGCCCCCCCCGAGCCAGGGCGCCGATTCCATTGCCACCCCGACCCGGTAGCCGAGGAAGGCGAACAGGGCGTAGAGAATCCAGCGTACGGTCATACCAGCTTCTCCAAGGCCTTCTCCAAGCTCCGGTACTCGGGCGGATGCACCAACCGTGAGAACCCGGCCCGCTTGCCCTCGCGGAGGCGGCGCTCTAAACCCTCCACACTGCGAAGCTCACCGGCCAAGCCGACCTCGCCTACCGCCGCGATGCCCTCTGGAATGGCTTTCCCCACCACCGCAGAATACACCGCCAGCCCCACCGCTAAATCCAACCCTGGGTCGAAGACCCTCAAGCCCCCGGCTAGGTTGACGTAGACATCAAGGTTGCCTAGGGGAAGACCGAGACGCCGCTCGAGCACCGCCAGCACCACGTCTACGCGCCTGCTATCAAGTCCCTGCGAAACCCGTTTGGGTGCGGGAAAGGGAGTTTTCGCGGCTAAAGCCTGAACCTCGAGGGCCAAAGCCCGCTCACCCGAAAGCGTGAGCGCCACGACCGAGCCGGGCGCACCCACCGGACGCTCGGCCAGGAACGCCGCCGAGGGGTTGGCGACCTCCTCCATCCCCTCGCCCACCATCTGGAACACCCCCATCTCGCCCACCGGCCCGAAGCGGTTTTTAGCACTCCTGAGCACGCGGAAGTTCCCTGCTGTTTCTAGATAGAGCGTGCAGTCCACCACGTGCTCGATCACCTTCGGTCCGGCCACGATGCCCTCCTTGGTGACGTGTCCGACGAGGACGGTCGTGACCCCATTGTTCTTGGAGAAGCGCGTCAAGGCCGAAGTCGAGTCCCGCACGGCAACCAGGGAGCCCGGTGCGGACGCGGTTTCCAGGGTTTGCACCGAATCCACCACGAGAAAATCGGGGGGAGAGGCCTCGAGCGTCGCCAGCATCGCGTCGAGCTGGGTCTCGCGCAGCAGCTCGAGTTCGCCCGAAACCCCCAGCCGCTCGGCCCGCAGGCGAATCTGGCCGGGGGATTCCTCACCCGCTAGGTAGACCACGCGCTTACCGGAAGCGAGCATCTGGTGCGCCACTTGCAGCAGGAGGGTGCTCTTGCCCACGCCGGGCTCGCCGCCCAAGAGCAGAACCTCGCCGGGCACGAAGCCGCCGCCCAGCACCCGGTCCAGCTCGCCGATGCCGCTGCTGAAGCGGGTCTCGCCGCCCGTGGGAACCTCGACGAGTTTGGTGATGGCCTCGAGGTTAGGTTGTACGTGCACGGCGGTACGCAGGCCACCCGAGCCCGTCTTGATACTAGAAACCGCTGGGGCCTCCTCCTTGAAGCTATCCCAGGCCCCGCAGTTGGGGCAGCGGCCCAGGGCCTTCACCGATTTGTAGCCGCACTCGGTGCAGCGATGCTGAGCGGATACCTTAGCCATAAATCGTCAAGAGTTAAGGGTTGAGGGCCGAGGGCTTAGAGCGATTTGACTCTCGACCCTCGACCCTCGACCCTAAACGTTATACAAGACTGACTTCTTCCTCCTCGAAAACGATCTCGCCGTTCTTGAGGGTGACGAAGAGGGTGCGGCCCGGATGCGAGAGCAACTCCAAGGACAGCGGGTCTTCGATCTTCTCGCGGATCAGGTTACGCAGAATGCGGGTAGAACCCTGCTTGGGTGCAGCGTCCACCAGCCAGGCCGCCAGCACCGGGTCGAAGCGTACCGATTTCTCGCGCGACACGAGTTCCTTGGCGATGTCCTCGAGCATAATCTGGGTGACCTGCACCAGCTCGGGCTCGCTGAGGTTGCGGAAGCGGATCACTTCATCCAGACGGTCGAGGAACTCGGGGGTAAACATGGCCTTCAAGGGGCTCTCGGTGTCCACCTCCCGGTCGGTGAAGCCGATCCCCGGCCCGACGTTGAAGCCGGTGTTGGAGGTCATGATCAGGATCACCCGGCGGAAATCCACTGTGCGGCCCAGCCCGTCGGTGAGGCGACCCTCGTCGAGGACTTGCAAGAAGGTGTTGTAGATGTCGGGGTGGGCCTTTTCGATCTCGTCGAGAAGCACCACCGCAAAGGGCTGGCGGCGCACCGCCTCGGTCAGCCGACCGCCCTGCTCGTAGCCCACGTAGCCCGGAGGTGCGCCGATCAGCTTGGAGATGCTGTGGGGCTCCTGGAACTCGCTCATGTCGAAGCGGATCAGCGAGCGCTCGCTGCCGAAGAGAACTTCGGAAAGGGCACGGGCCAAGTGGGTTTTGCCCACCCCCGACGACCCCACAAAGAGGAAGCTGGCCGAGACCCGAGTCCGCCCGCCCAGCCCCACCCGGCTGCGGCGCAGCGCTGCTGCCAGGGCTTCAACAGCCTCGTCCTGGCCGATCACCCGGCGCTTGAGCTCGTCCTCGAGGCCAAACAGCTTGCTATCATCCTTGTCGTCTACGTAGACGCCGCCCCAGCTATCCACCACGCTCTCGATGTCCTCCCTCGAGACCAGCGGGGTGCCTTCCTCGTCCATCGCCACCGGCAGCCCCAGCGAGTCGTTGAGCCGGACCCGGCTGGCGGCCTCGTCAATCAGGTCTATGGCCTTGTCGGGGAAGTTGCGCCCCGGCAGGCTCCGCACCCCGATCTTGACCGACATGCTGAGGATGTCGTCGGGGATCACCACCCCGTGGTGGGCCTCGTAGCGGGGACGCAGCCCTTTGAGAATCTCGAGGGTCTCCTCGGGGTTGGGCTCGAGGACGATCACCGGCTGAAAGCGGCGCTCCAAGGCTGCGTCCTTCTCGATGTAGCGATGGTATTCACCGGTGGTGGTAGCCCCGACCACCTGAATCTCGCCCCGGCTCAGCGGCGGTTTGAGGATGTTGGCGGCGTCGAGGGTGCCTTCCGCGCCGCCCGCCCCGATCAGGGTATGCAACTCGTCAATGAAGGCCACCACCTTGGCGTTTTTCAGCTCCTCGATGATCTGCCGCAACCGCTCCTCGAACTCCCCGCGGTACTTGGTCCCGGCTACCACCCCGGCCAGGTCTATCGAGACGATCCGTGCTCCGCGGAGCACCGGGGGAACCCGGCCTTCCACGATGGCTTGGGCCAAGCCTTCCACGATGGCAGTCTTGCCTACGCCGGGGTCGCCCACCAGAACGGGGTTATTTTTGGTGCGCCGGGCCAGGATTTGGATGACGCGGTTGATCTCTTCGCTGCGACCGATGACGGGGTCGAGTTTGCCTTCCCTCGCTTCGCGGGTCAGGTCGCGTCCGTATTCATCGAGGAACGGCGTTGCCACGGCCTTCTCCTTACTGGTTTCGCCCGCTTGGGAGAGGACTCTCCAGCGGATGGTATCCACATCCTTGGCGTAGTGGGTCATGATCCGGTAGGCGATCCCGTCGCCCTCGCGGATGATGCCCAGAAGGATGTGCTCGGTCCCGATGACTTGGCTGGACATGTTGCGAGCCTCGGCTCCGGCGAGTTCCATCACCCGCCGCGCCCTTGGCGTAATTGCGGGGGGTTCGCCGGTGCGCGAGCCCTCGCCCCGCCCGACCAGTTCCTCGACCATGCGCCGCATGGCCTCGAGGCTGGCCCCGTATTCCATCAGGATTCGGGCTGCCGTACCGCCCTCGCGCATCAAGCCCAGCAGCAGATGTTCCGGGCCGATCATGCTGTGTCCGAGTCGGCTGCCCTCCTCACGGGCATAGTGGAACACCAGCCGGGCGCGGTCATCGTAGCGGTTCAAGACAGGCCCCCTGTAGGTATCTGGTATAAGTGCAGAGTCGTTGGCATTTCTTCCTCAATAATACAGTATGACCGGGCTTTTCTAGGTGTTTGGGCCACACCTTACGAAGCAGTAACGTGTCGGCTCAGCGCAATCTAAACGGAACCTCAGCGTTACAGCGCAACCTCTCACCGACATTTTTCTCCTCCTGGACGCACGGTTTGGTTGTGTTGTATACCGAAAGGCCAAGCGCTAGGTGAGGGCAGGCTGATAGGATGCTTATGGAGATGGAAGCACGAAAATCGGCCCGGGCCATGCTCCTCAACGCGCAGGGTCAGATGCTCTGGCTACACGTCGAGGACAATATCAGCGACGACAAAGATGCGCTGCCAACACGGTTCTGGTGTGTTCCGGGCGGCGGGCTCGAGTCCGGCGAGACCTTCGAGGAGGCTTTGTGGACAGAGGTGCTGGAGGAATTTGGGCTCGAGATTCTCGGCGCTGGAACGCATGTCGCCACCTTCGCGCAGCGAACATCCTGGCAGGGTCAGTGGTATCTCAACGACTCGGGGTTTTACGCTATCCGCGTGGAATCGCCGCGGCTCGGGTTTGCCAACGCAACCGAACTCGAGAAAGAGGTTTTCCGCAGCTTTAAATGGTGGGCTTACGAGGAAATCAAAGCCTCGAGCGAGCTCTTCTTGCCCAAGGAAATCGTAGAAGTTTTCGGAGCGATTGCTGAGGGAAGGTGGAACGGCGAAGTCAGGCAGATTAGCTAATCCAGACGACTGTAAATATCGTCCAGCGCGACCTCGAGCCCCACACACGGCAGCTTGAGCACGCCGCCTGCTTCGATACGCTCGTAGCGCCAGCCGTCCGCCGTCCTGCGGTAGATTTCGGCCCTCGGGGTTTCCTGCTCTAGAAGCATGTAAGCTTGCAAGCTGTCTAGTGTTTGATAGTTCAGCCACTTCTCGCCCCGGTCAATGTCCTCGGTCTTCTTTGAGAGCACCTCCACCAACACGCAGGGCCGCTTGACCAACCGAGGATCGCCCTCAGATTCGCAGTAAATCATCACGTCAGGGTAATAGGTTTCACCGTTCGCCCATACCAACGTGTCAGCGATGGCGACGAGGCAGGAGGTGTTCTCGCTAGCCTCTTCTAGCCGCGTTCCGAGCCGGACGGCAATGCGGTTGTGCCGCCGCGTTCCGCCCGCCATCAGGAAGATTTGCCCATCCACAAACTCATGTCTCTCCTTTGATGAGTGCTCGAACTCGAGGAACCCCTCGAGGGAGACCTCGGTTCTGACGGGGGGCAAGGGGCGCGGCATAACTCATTATTGACGATTTGGTGAGCCTTGCGCCAAGATAGAAGCTGCGTTGATTCGCAGGAGTACCCCGGCGGTGGGCCTCAGCGAGTTTGGGAGGGTGTGAGCCAAGCGGCCAGAACCGGGCGAAAGGCAGCGGAGAGAGCTAAACGCTAGATGCCAGACGCAAAACGCGAACGGCAGAAAGCTCGAGGCCAACGCAACCTAAAGGTGCTAGACGATTGGTCTAGAACTGGGGTGGAACCGCGAATGACCTCATTCGTCCCCAGGCAGAAATGCCGGGGACGTTTTTTGTTTCCTGGTCATAGAGTCAGATGCTAAAACAAATTCCCAGCTTTTGGCGTTTTGCGTTTAGCGTTTGGTGCGACTGAAAGGAGCACATATGCCTGCTGAGACTATGGACGAGTTGGTTTCTTTGGCGAAGCGCCGGGGCTTCATTTTTCCCAGCTCCGACATCTACGGTGGGCTGCAAGGTGCATATGACTATGGCCCGCTCGGGGTGGAACTCAAGAACAACCTCAAGGCGGCGTGGTGGCGGGCCAACGTCTACGAGCGTGACGATATGGAAGGGCTAGATTCCGCGCTCCTGACACACCGCTTGGTGCTGCGGTATTCCGGCCATGAGGCGACTTTTGCCGATCCCTTGGTTGACAACCGCATCAGCAAGAAGCGCTACCGCCTCGATCACCTGCTCAAAGACCAGAAGCCCGGTGTCGCCGATGCGGTAGCGAGAGAGCTGGGCTTGGAGGGTGCGGATTTATCAGTCCTGGTCGCAGCTATCATGCGGGAGCCGGAGCGAGCTGCCAAAGCCATGAAAGCCGCCAAGGTGATCGACCCTGCCGACGGCGCACCCGGCGACTGGACCCCCCCGCGCCCCTTCAACATGATGTTCAAAACCACCGTGGGCCCCATCGCCGACGAGGATTCCTACGCCTACTTGCGTCCTGAGACAGCGCAGGGCATCTTCGTCAACTTCAAAAACGTGCTGGACTCGACCAGCCGCCGCCTGCCCTTTGGTATCGCGCAAATCGGGAAGAGCTTTCGCAATGAGATTACCCCGCGCAACTTCATTTTCCGCGTAAGGGAGTTCGAGCAGATGGAGATCGAGTTCTTCGTCAAGCCTGGCACCGACGAGGAGTGGCACGAGCGCTGGCTGCAAGCGAGGCTACAGTGGTGGGAGGCGCAGGGCATCCCCAGGGCTCAGATCGAGGTGCTGGACGTGCCCAAAGCCGACCTCGCGCACTACTCCAAGCGCACCTACGACCTGATGTACAACTACCCCACCCTGGGCTTCGAAGAGATCGAGGGCATCGCCAACCGTTCTGACTATGACTTGGGTTCCCACACCAAAGGGCAGTCCGAGCTGGGCATCAGCGCTAAGGTGATGGCGAACCCCGACTCCACCAGCCGTTTGGCCGTTCAGGACGATGAGACCAAAAAGTGGTTTGTGCCCTACGTGATCGAGCCCTCGGCAGGGGTGGACCGGGGGGTGCTGGCGGTTTTGAGCGAGGCGTACACCAAGGAGAAGCTCGAGAGCGGCGAGGAACGGGTGGTGCTCAAGCTGAAGCCACACCTGGCCCCGATCAAAGTAGCGGTGATTCCGCTCGCCAAGAACAAGGAGGAAATCACCGCCTACGCGCGGCGGGTCAAGCGCGGCCTGCAAGCTTTGGGCTTCGGGCGGGTGCTGTACGAGGACACCGGCAACATCGGCAAGGCGTACCGCCGCCACGACGAGGTGGGGACACCGTTTTGCGTCACGGTGGATTACGACACCATCGGCAAGAGCCAGGACGGGAGTACGGCGCTTCAGGACACCGTTACCGTGCGGGACCGCGACACGATGAAGCAGGAGCGGATTGCGGTGGGGGAATTGGCTCAATATTTGCAGGAGAGATTGAAATAAGCAGGTCTCGCGTCGGTGGTTATACTTCAGGGTGTCGCAATTCGAGTGGGATAAAGATAAAACTTTTAGCAACCTAGCAAAGCATGGGGTATCGTTTGAAGAGGCTTCCACCGTATTTTCTGACCCGATTTTTATCACCGTCATTGACAAGGAACACTCGGATGATGAAGAACGATACATTACCATCAGGTTTTCCAGTCGTGTACGCTGTTATTGGTGGCTCACACTGATAGAGGCGAGGTAATCCGCATCATTAGCGCGCGAAAAGCCACCCCTCGAGAACAAGCCTTTTATGTCGAAACAAACTAACCCCGACAACTACGAGCTTAGAGAGGAGTACGACCTCTCCAAGATGCCTGTTGTTCCTAAAGGGCGTTTCGCGCCTGAGAAGAGGGCTGGCAGCAATGTTGTGGTGCTAGACGCTGACTTAGCCAAAGCGTTCCCCGATGACAAGTCTGTGAATGATGCCTTACGAAAGGTTTTAGAACTGTCTGGGATTCCCAAGCGTTGACTTAGCAAATCGCGTTGACTTTCCCCGAAACTACGTGTAAGGTCTAATCTAATGGTTTGGTATACCACCACTACCAGCTAAGCGGCGGCTCAGACGAGTTGCCGCTCCCGCCTGCGTGGCGGGTTTTTTATTAGAAACCCCTCCGGCCTTCAGCCACCTCCCCTCGTAGGGGAGGCAGGGAAAAGGAGAAACCATGAAATTGGGAATCGTTGGAGCGACGGGCGCAGTCGGGCAGGAGCTTTTGAAGGTGCTGGAAGGGCGCAACTTTCCGGTCTCGGAGCTGAGGCTGTATGCCTCGAGCCGCAGCGCGGGCAAGACCATGCGCTTCCGGGGCAAGGAAATCGCCATCGAAGCCTTACCCGAGGGACCGCTGCCGGTGGACGTGGTGCTGGCGAGCGCCGGGGGCAGCCTTTCCAAGCAACTCGCGCCGATTTGGGCGCAGAGATCGGTGGTGATTGACAACTCCTCGGCCTTCCGCTACGAGCCGGACGTGCCGCTGGTCGTGCCGGAAATCAACGCCCGCGCCCTGAAGGGGCACAAAAACATCATCGCTAACCCCAACTGCACCACCGCAATTTTGGTGATGGCACTTTATCCGCTGCACAAGGCGTTCGGGGCCAAGCGGGTGATCGTGAGCACCTATCAGTCGTCGTCGGGGGCGGGGGCGAGCGGGATGGAGGAGCTGCTCGAGGGTACTCGCGACTTCCTGGACGGCAAGCCCGTGGGGAACAAAACCTTTGCCCACCCGCTGCCCTTCAACGTCATCCCGCACATTGACTCTTTCCAGGACAACGGCTACACCAAGGAAGAGATGAAGGTGCTGTGGGAGACGCAGAAAATCATGGGGGACGCTTCAGTCAAGGTATCCTGTACGGCAGTCCGTGTTCCAACGCTGCGGGTTCACTCTGAGGCCGTCACCGTCGAGTTTGACAAGCCGGTAACACCCGAGGCGGCGCGGGAAGTTCTAGCCAGCGCTCCCGGCGTGGACTTGGTAGACGACCCCGCGAACAAGCGCTACCCGCTGCCCCACACCGCGACGGGTAAATACAACGTCGAGGTCGGGCGGGTGCGCAAAAATCTGGTCTTCGACAACGGCCTGGATTTCTTCGTTTCGGGCGACCAGTTGCTCAAAGGGGCGGCGCTGAACGCGGTGCAGATTGCGGAATTGCTGTTGCAGCCGGTAGCGAAATAAGAGCAGCAGTTATCACGCTCGCTAACGCTATCAACAAGTCCGTTGTCATTCTGAGCCTGGAGCTGGCGAAGAATCTGATGCGCTAACTGGAGCGATGCGTCTCGAGCCTCTCAGCGCATCAGATTCTTTGTCGCAAAAGACGCTCCTCAGAATGACAACGGTTTTGTAGTAGGAATTGGCGTGAACCTAGGGCGTTTCGTGAATCGCCCCTACAATGTTGGGGTGGACGAGGTTTTGGATGCGGTTTGGTACATTCTCGAGAACCCTGCCCAGCACGGGGAATACGTGGTGCTGGATTCGGTTCAAGGGAAGCTTTCACCGGTTTGGCTCTCTGAGGGGGAGGCTCGGGGCTTCCTGACAGCATCCCCCGCCGCGTTGGGGATGAGCGTGGCCGAGCTTAGGACCTTTATCCTCAAGGAAGCTTATCTGCTGGCGCTCGAGTATTTAGAGGTGAGTCACGTTGTTTTTGATTATCAGCCGGGCCGCCCGCAGGCCGCTGTATTAGCCCTCGCTCAGCTTTATGAGCGGTTAACCCAACGCCTGCGCTCAGACTAGGCCCGTATACTCATGCCTGGAGGTGGGATATGAAAAAACTCGCCGTTTTACTCGTACTGATGCTAACCCCGGCCTTTGCCCAGAGCCTACAAGTGAGCCTAGGGAGCACTTACGGCATCAACGCCGGGGTGCGGCTGCCGCTCGTTCCCTTTTTGCTTGATGGGCGGGCTTATCTTGGGGTGAACTTCTTCAACGGCACCGGGACTTCGTTTGGGGGCGGCGTGGACGCGCTGGTGAGTGTTCCCCTAACCGATGTGTACGCGGGGGCGGGGCTTTTCTTCGGGTCGGGCAACGCGCTTTCGCTGCTAAATACGGGGACGGTGGGGGCTCGAGGCGTGATCGGAACCTACCTGAACGTAGGTTTGCCGCTTATCGGCATCTTTGTCGAAGCCTATCCAATGTTCTACTTTAGACCGACGACTGCATTTGGTCTTGGTGGTGCAGTTGGGGTGAATGTTGGATTCTGATTTTGCTGATGGGGAAGGGGCTCGAGTTTGTCTCGAGCCCCTTTTTGTAATTCACGTACAGAACTGCATTTTTGAACGCGTAGTTTCTTTATCCAGGACGTGAAGTAAGTTCAAACTCGGATGATGACCCGCGCGCCGCTCTCCATCAGGTGAATGCTGTCTATAAACCGCACCACCTTGGTCGAGTAGCCCATCACGATCGAGTGCGTCCGCGCCCCGCCGCCGAAGTAGCGTACCCCCTGCAAGATGTCCCCGTCGGTGATTCCCGTCGCGGCGAAGACGATTTGCGAACCGGGAGCCAAGTCTTTGGTGCGGTAAATCTTCTTCTCGTCGGCTCCCATGCTGTGCAGGCGTTCTCGCTCAGCATCGGAATGAGGGAGGAAGCGGCCCTGGATTTCCCCGCCCAAACATTTGAGGGCTGCCGCCGCCAAAACCCCTTCGGGAGCGCCGCCGCTGCCCATCAGGGCGTGAACTCCAGTTCCGCGAATCGCTACAGCCACCGCCGCCACCACGTCCCCGTCGGTGATGAGCTTGACCCTGGCTCCGGCTTTGCGGATGTCGTGAATCAGTTTTTCGTGGCGGGGGCGGTCCAGCACCACGATCACCAGGTCTTCCACCTTCCGGTCCAAAGAATCCGCCACGATCCTCAGATTGGCCTCGACGGGGAAATCCAGATTCACTTTTCCCGCTGCCGGTGGCCCCACCACCAGCTTGTCCATATACATGTCCGGCGCGTGAACCAGGCCGCCTTTCTCGCTCAGGGCGATTACCGTAATCGAGTTGGGTAGACCCTTGGCGGTGATGTTGGTGCCCTCCACCGGGTCCACGGCGATGTCCACTTCGGGACCGCCCGCCCCCAACTGTTCGCCGATGTAGAGCATCGGGGCCTCGTCCATCTCGCCCTCGCCGATCACCACCGTCCCGTGGATCGGTAACTCGGAGAGCACTTGCCGCATGGCCTCGGTCCCGGCCCCATCCACAGCTTCCTTGTCGCCCATCCCGGCCAATCGGCTCGCCGCTAAGGCCGCCTGCTCGGTGACACGGGCCACCTCGAGCACCAACACTCGCTCTATATCCATGCTTCGAGCTTATCAGAAAAGG
The DNA here is from genome assembly GCA_040290005.1 of Meiothermus sp. GTDB lineage: Bacteria > Deinococcota > Deinococci > Deinococcales > Thermaceae > Meiothermus. The sequence continues at coordinate 8,695 of PSMF01000034.1, read as the reverse complement.
CTCATGGACGGTTTTTGGTAAGATTTGTACTCACACCGGTGGAACCCGCCCCGGGCCGGTTTTGGCCCTGGTTTGATTGCGCTCCCAGAGCACTTTGGCGAGTTCGGCGGGGGACAGCTCGAGTTCGGCCAGGGTGAACAGCAGGTGGAACAGCAGGTCGGAAGCCTCGAGGCTCAACTCCGCTTTGCTGCGGTTCTTGGCCGCGATGATGACCTCGCCCGCCTCCTCGCCGACTTTTTTGAGCACGCGGTCGAGGCCCGCCTGGTGCATCTCAGCGACGTAGGAGCCCTCGGGAAGGGTTTCGATGCGGCTTCGGATAGTGCGGTAAACGTGCTCGAGCACCTCTCCGAGCGGTGGATGGTCGGCGGTCTCGGTAATCGGGTTGTGGAAGCAAGATTCGGCCCCGGTGTGACAGGCCGGGCCGTTGGGAATTACCTTGTAGAGCACGGCATCCTGGTCGCAGTCGAGCACGACTTCCAGGACTTCTTGGGTATTACCTGAGGTTGCGCCCTTGACCCACAGTTCTTGTCTCGAGCGGCTCCAGAAGGTGCTTTTACGGGTCTGAAGGGTTTGTTCTAAAGCCTCTCGGTTCGCATAAGCCAGGGTCAAAACTTGATTCGTCGCCCCGTCCTGAACGATGACCGGGACCAGGCCGTTGTCGTCGAATTTCACGTCGCTTAAATTCATAGCCCCCCACCCCAGCCCTCCCCCGCGAGGGGGGAGGGAGAGAAATCCTCGAGCCGCACCAGCACGCCTTCTTCAGCAAGGTATTCTTTCAGCTCCTGGACGGAGATTTCTCCGAAGTGAAACATGCTTGCGGCCAAGGCCGCATCGGCCAGCCCCTCGGTGAGGACTTGGGCGAAGTGTTCTTTCTTGCCTGCCCCACCCGAGGCAATGACGGGAACGCCCACCGCTTGCGCTACGGCGGAGGTTAGCCCCAAGTCATATCCGTCTTTGGTGCCGTCTTTGTCCATGCTGGTCAGGAGAATCTCCCCCGCGCCGAGTTCCGCGCCTCGAGCCGCCCATTCCACTGCGTCCATTCCTGTTGGGGTGCGGCCCCCGGCTACGTAAACCTCCCAGCCGTACGGTGATTTTCGCGCGTCAATCGCTAGAACCACCGCCTGGTTGCCGAAGTGGTCGGCGAGTTCGCGGAGGAGGTCGGGACGCTGCACGGCTGCAGAGTTCACCGAAACCTTGTCGGCCCCGGCCAAGAGCAGTGCTCTGGCATCTTGCAAGCTACGAATCCCGCCTCCGACGGTAAAGGGGATAAACACTTGCTCGGCCACCTGTGCTGCGATGTCCAAAATGATGGGGCGTTCCTCGTGGGTCGCGCCGATGTCGAGGAACACCAGTTCGTCGGCCCCGGCGCGGTTGTAGGCTTTGGCGGCCTCCACCGGGTCGCCCGCGTCGCGCAGGTTGACGAAATTAACCCCTTTGACCACGCGCCCGGCGTGGACATCGAGGCAGGGGATGATGCGCTTGGCTAACACGGGTTCTATCGTCTAACGTCATACGCCGTACGTCAAACGCCAGACGCTCAATGCAAAAACGGGGTCTTGTAGGGACGCAAGGCTTTGCGTCCTAGAGGGTCAGCAGGCTCAACACCTCGACGTGATGGGTGAAGGGGTAGAAGTCGTAGGGCCGAGCAAAGGTCGGTTTGTAGCCGCCCTGCACGAGCTTTCCTAGGTCCCTGGCCCAAGTCGCCGGGTCGCAGGAAATATAGAGAATCCGCTCCGGTTTGTGCTCGAGCAATCCCGCCAAAACCTCCTCCGACAAACCGGCTCGAGGCGGGTCCACCATAATTAGGTCGGCGGGCAGGAACTTGGCGAAAATCTTGGCATCCTCGCGCTTGAACTCGACATTTTCAGCACCCAATCTTGCTGCATCGGCCTCACCGCGCTTCACCGCATCGCGGCTGATTTCGATTGTCGTGATGTGCTCGAGCTGGTGCGCTAAATGCAGGCTCAGGACACCGCTGCCAGCGTAGAGCTCGAGCGCCCGTCCCCCGTTCCCCACAACCCGCGCGGCCTCCTGAAACATCAGCCCCGCTGCTTTGGGATTGACTTGGGCAAAGCTTTGCACGTTCACCGTCGAGAGAATCCCACCGAAATCCTCCAGAAGTCCGGTTTCGCCCGCCAAATGCTGAACACCCCCGCGAAACCGCCCCTTGGGGCTAGCCTCGGCCCAGATCACTCCCGCAATCCCCTCCTGGACGAGTGCCTGTGCGGTCTTCTTGAAATACCGGGCAAACCCGCCGATAAACCCGACTTGGGCGCGGTTCTCGTAGAGGCTGCCGCGCAGCACCACTTCATCTACGTTAGAGAGCGGCCAGCTCGAGAGCAGATTGAAGGCTTCTTGCAAGGGCGGCGATATGAGCGGATCGTGTTCCACACGCACCAAATCGTTCGTTCTAGGCTGACGGTAGGCTAAACCGCCGAGTGGATGTAGCCCGTATTGGGCGGCGGTGCGGTAATGGAGCGCGTCCGGCGAGGCTTGGATGGGAGAGAGGTCATACTCGAGCTTGGCAATGCGTTCTAAGGCTTCTTGTACAAAGCCCTGTTTGATCGGCAATTGCTCGGGGTACTCCAGCGGCAAATCGGCAGAAGGCGGCAGATACTCGGTGTAGCGCTGGGGATGAGGTTCCAGAACGCGGGTGACGCTGCCCTCGAGCCGGTTCTTCCGCTCGACCACTTCTGTTTCAACCAGTTCGCCGGGTAGTCCGCCTCGTAACAAAGCCACCTTCCCTTCGGTACGCGCCAATCCCTGCCCGCCGCCGACCAGTTTTTCAATGCGCAGCCTCATCTTTCAAAGCCTAAACCTTTGACCGGAATTTGACCGGACGTCGTTGACGATTGGTGCTTGCTCGGCAATAATCGGGCCCGGCGTCAGTTTGTCCTAAAGGGAGGAAAAGGAATGAAGAAGAGTTTATTCGTTGCAGGTACCTTGCTAATGGGGTTCCTAGCCCACGCCCAGGATTTTGTCACTATCGGGACCGGCAGCACCACCGGGGTGTACTTCCCCATCGGCACCGGCATCGCCAAGCTGGTCAACGATGCCAATATCGGCGTGCGGGCCAACGCCCGGAGCACCGGCGGCAGCATCTTCAACATCAACGCGCTCGGTTCGGGCGAACTCCAGATGGCCCTGGCCCAGAACGATATCGCCTACTATGCCTACAACGGCACCGGCATCCCAGCCTTTGACGGCAAGCCGGTGAAGAGCATCCGGGCCATCGCGGGGCTGTACCCCGAGGTGGTTCACGTGATCGCCAGGGCTGATTCTGGAATCGCCAAGATCGGCGACCTGAAGGGCAAAAAGGTAGTGGTCGGGGACGTGGGTTCAGGCACCGAGGCGAATACGCGGCAGATTCTCGAGGCCTACAAACTCACCTTTGACGACCTCGGCCAGACCATCCGGGTCTCGGCCTCGCAGGGCGTGGCGCTGCTGCAAGACGGCAAGGCCGATGCACTGTTCTACACGGTGGGATTGGGCGCTTCGGCGATCCAGCAGGCCGCACAGACCGTTAAGCTCCGCGTGGTTCCCGTAGATTTCAACGAGATCAAGGCCATCGCCCAGAAATATCCCTTCTACACCTCGGTCAATATCCCCGGCGGCACCTACAAGGGGATTGATGTGACCACCCCTACCGTTGCGGTGCTCTCCATCCTGCTGGCCTCCGAGTCCTTGAGTGCCGATGTCGTGTACAACATGATGAAGGCCACCTTCGACAACGACGCCAACTTCAAGAAGATTCACCCCAACTTAGAGCGCTTCTACAGTGCCCAGAAGGCCGTGCGGAACCTGCCAGTTCCGCTCCACCCCGGCGCGGAGAAGTACTGGAAGGAAAAGGGTGTGCTGAAGTAAACCTCAGGGGTTATGAGCTGGCCTTTCGGGGCCAGCTTTTTGTTTTAGAGGTCAAATGAGGTCTGCTATAAATAACGTCAAAGTTATGGTCTGCGCCGACAAACCTTGATAGATGGGGGGATTCTGTCGTACCAATCACCGGAAACGTTGACGGCCGACGCGCCTGGGGGCGGGTCTAAGACCTTCCCTACAGTCCCGCAGATAAGCATGGCTCGAGCCCCCAAAACTCCGCCCCTGTGCCGTATAGTAGTGCATCTACTTAAGGAGGCAGGCATGGCCGAAGAGAACAAGGCCCAGGAAATTTTGGAGGAGTCCGAGTCAGGAGGCCGTAAGCCCCAAGACTGGACGCGCTGGCTGATTTTTGGCGTGGCGGTGGGCTGGACGGTGTTCCAGCTCTGGGTAACACAGGTCGGGACGATTGATTTGTTCGTGCTGAAATCCATTCACTTAGCCTTCGCCTCGGTGCTGGCTTTCCTGGTCTACCCCTACGGCAAAAAAAGCTCCCGTACCCACATCCCCTGGGCCGATTTGTTACTCGCCCTCGTCGCCATTGCTGGGCCGCTGTATATCGCCATCCAATTCCAGGCCATCAACGATCAGCAAGGCGGGGTCGCCAACGCCCGTGACATCTGGTTCGGCACAATCACCATCCTCATGCTCCTGCTGGCCTCCTGGCGGGTGCTGGGGCGGGTGATGCCGATTATCGCCATCGTCTTCATCCTTTACAGCCTGATTGGGCCAAAGGGCGTTTTTCACATCCCCTTGCCCGCCTGGTTGCAATTCCACGCCGGGTTTAGCTGGTCGCAGGCGGTGAACCAGCTCTATCTCACTTCAGAGGGCATTTGGGGTACGCCCATCGCGGTTTCGGCCAGCTTTGTGTTCCTCTTCGTGTTGTTTGGGGCACTTTTAGAGCGGCTGGGTGCGGGTTTATTCCTGATTCAAGTGGCCTACAGCTTGCTGGGGACCTCGAGAGGCGGCCCCGCCAAAGCCGCTGTGGTCGCCTCCGCACTCCACGGGATGGTCTCCGGCTCGTCGGTGTCGAACGTGGTGACGGTAGGCTCGCTGACCATTCCGCTGATGAAGAAGGTCGGCTACCCACCCGAGACCGCCGGGGCCATCGAGGTGGCGAGCGGCAGCAACGGCCAACTGATGCCGCCGGTGATGGGGGCAGCGGCCTTCATCATGGCGAACTACCTGAACATCCCCTATAGCCAGCTCATCCTCTATGCGGCGCTCCCGGCGTTCCTGGCCTATGCCACGCTTTTCGTGGTGGTGCACCTCGAGGCCCTTCGTCTTGGCCTCAAAGGCGTGCCCCGCAGCGAACTCCCGGCCCTCGGCCCCATCGTGCGCTCCGGATTTCACTACATCCTTCCCTTGGGTTATCTGATTTATGCCCTGGTCATCGCCAAAATCAGCGCCGAGCGGGCCGCGCTCAATACTGTTGCCCTGATCGTGGTATTGATGTTCATCCAGGAGGTGATTCGCGGGGTTCGTAGCGGGGAAGGCCCGCTGGCTGGGCTGCGCAAAGCCTTTCTGCTCACGGTAGACGGCTTCGAGAACGCCGGGCGCGGGATGGTGGGTATCGCCCTGGCGACGGCGAGCGCGGGCATCATCGTGGGTGTAGTGACGACGACGGGTCTAGGGCAGGGTTTAGCCCAGATCGTCGAGTTCCTATCGGGTGGCAACATCATCCTGGTGCTGATTCTGGCCCAGCTCACCAGCTTACTCCTGGGTATGGGCCTGCCGACCACCGCCAACTACATCGTGATGGCGAGCCTCGTCGTTCCCGTCGTGCTCAACATCGCCGACCCCACCGGGGCGAACCAGGCCATCAAGATTGCGGCGCACATGTTCGTCTTCTACTTCGGCATCATGGCCGACTCCACCCCGCCGGTGGCCCTCGCGGCCTACGCGGCCTCGGCCATCGCCAAGTCGGATTTCTGGCGCACCGGGATTCAGGGCTTCGTCTACGAGATGCGCACGGCGTTTCTGGCCTACATGTTCTTTTTCAACCCCGCGTTGCTCTTGCAAGGGGTCTCGGGGGCGGGGCAGGTCATCGAGATCGCGGTGTTCGCCTTTCTGGGGATGGTGGCCTTTGCCTCGGCCACGATGGGCTTTCTGCACACTAAGGCCAATATCGTGCAGCGGATTCTGCTCTTTGTCACGGCGCTGCTGCTGGTCACGCCAGGCAACTTGACCCTATTGGGCACCACCTTCCCGGCACTGCTGGTGGATACCGTCGGGGTAGGGTTGCTGCTGCTGATTTATCTATGGCAGCGGGCCACTACGCGCCGCCCTCAGGCGGTGGTTTGAGGGCTTAGCCCCCTCTTCCGCCAGGAGCGAGGGGGGTGCTGAGGGTTAGGTAGCGCATTGACGGGTACGGTGGGCTCGTCCATAATCGGCGTGATGAGAAAAGCCTCCCTGACGTTACTTTTTTTGGGCCTGCTGGGCGCGGCACTGGCCCAACAGACGGTGGTTATCGGTTCGGGTAGTACCTCTGGCCCGTACTTCCGCATCGCCAGCGGGTTTGCCAAACTGGTCAATGATGCCGAAACCGGAATGCAGGTGAATGGCCGTCCTACTGCCGGGAGCCTGGCGAACATAGAGGGCCTCGAGTCCGGCGATCTGCAAATGGCCTTGGTCAGCGGGGATGTGGCCTACTACGCCTACAACGGCACGGGTCTGCCCGCTTTCCAGAAGAAGCCTGCCAAGGGCCTGAAGTCGGTGGCCTATCTTTACCCCGAAGTGGTGCACATCTTCGCCAAGACGGGCTCCGGCATCAACACCGTCGCCGACCTGAAGGGCAAGAGGGTAGCAATCGGGGAGTCCGGAAGCCCCACCGAGGCCAGTGCCAGGCTGATTCTGGGTGCTTATAAGCTCGCTCCAACTGATATCCAAGCTGTCCAAGTTTCACCGTCGCAAGGTCTGTCCGCCCTCCGGGACGGCACGACAGATGCGGTATTTTATGTCGCCGCATTGGGTGCTCCAGTTCTGCAACAGCTAGCGAGTGCAGTCGCCCTCCAAGAAGTCCCGGTGCAACGCAGTGTAGTGGAAGCCTTGGCCCAGAAATATCCCTTCTATACCTCGCTTCTGATTCCCGGTGGGGTGTACAAGGGCGTAGAGGTAACCACACCGGCGATTGGTGTACAGGTGGCGCTCCTGGCCTCGGAGAACCTGAGCGCCGACCTCTTGTATAACCTGATGAAGCTAACCTTTGGCAACGAGGCAGCGCTGAAGGGCCTCGAGCCCAACCTGGCTCGCTTCGGCGCTAAACAAGCCGTGCGCGGCTTGCCTGCCCCGCTCCATCCCGGTGCGGAGAAATACTGGATCGAGCGAGGTGTAATCGTCCTCCAATGACCTATTTGCAGGCCCTCGCCGACGCCGACGCTCCGCTGTCTAGTCGCAGGCGGGGGCTGGTGCTGGTTTACCTTATCGCCGCAGTATTTCCCCTAGTGAACACGCTTCTGCTCCTGGCCCTATTCCCCTCCCTGAGGGGATTTTCTGCCGACGCGATTTGGGCCTTGGGGACGGCGTTTCTCCTCGCGCTGGTTCTGATTGAAGCGCTGAAGGCGCGCTCCCTGCGACAAAAAGACCGAGGCCGCCTGATTCGGGCGGCTTTTCTGGATGCCTTGCTGCTGTTCGTGGGGCTTTTGCTCAGCGTTTTAGGGCTGAAGCTGGCGCTGGGCTGGGGCTGGCTATTTGCCCTGCTGGGTCTGGGAAGTTACGGCTTGGGTTTCCTGCGGCTGGCTGCGCGGCTGCCACAGACGCCACCAGGACTTGGAGGCTGAGGCGGCGGTCTCGAGCTTGGGCTTCAGCAGATGCTGAATCTGGGGCAGGGCGGCCTCGGCCCGCATCCGGCCCAGCTCGTAGGCCCTCTCGCTTTTGGTGTAATCGAAGGTCTCGATGGGCTCGTCGGGCTCCAAGGCGATCACCACCGCGGCCTGCTCCAGCATCACGCTCAGCAAGCGGCGGCGGCTGGCTTCCCCGGCCCACAGGGCGGCCTCGAGGGCGCTTTTGGGCTCGCTCAGCTCGGGCTTGTTGGAGATATCCACCGCCACGATGGGGTGAGGGCCCAGGGCCTTGGCAGCGGTGATGGGCACTTTCTCCGCGACATCGCCGTCTACTAAGAGCCGCCCGTGCCAGGCGACAGGAGGGAAGATGCTGGGCACCGCGCTGCTGGCGGCCAGGGCTTCAGCCACCGGCCCCGCCCGTAGCGCCACCAGGTCTCCGGTGTGCAGGTCGGTGGTCTGGATCGAAAGTGGGATGGGGCTGTCCTCGATGCGGGCGTCGCCGAACAGCGTCCGCAGGCCCTGACGTAAGCTCTTGGCCTCGGCCAGGTAGGGGCGGCGCACGAAATCCACATAGCGTCCGATCTGGTCCAGCACCCCGCTCTTTTGCAATCGCTCGACGTCGGGGTCTTTGAGCCACTCGCTGATGACGCTGTACCCCACCCGGTGCCCGAAGGCATAGGTCGCTGCCGCCAGCGCCCCCGCCGAACTTCCAGCCAGCCCCGCGATAGGCACCCCGGCCTCGGTCAATACATCGAGCACGGCGTTGTGAGCTGCCCCGCGCACCCCTCCGCCCCCTAATGCCAAAATCACCCCATTCATATCTTTAATGTAGCAGTGTTGTCTAAGTCTGGCAGTAAGCCGTCTCAAGTTTGGGGTTGGTAATGAGCGATGAGCAAAGTCAAAGGCGACCTCCACGATTAGCGGGACTGTCAGCGATTTCGTGAATATCCTCGTGCCTCTAGCCCCCTCTGCGCCCGTACCCGTACCAGCACTAGGCCCGCTAGGGCCGGGCTTTGCCCGTGCTGGCACTAGGCCCGCTA
>PSMF01000231.1:0-2557 GCA_040290005.1 Meiothermus sp. | reverse complement strand
CATCCCCCACCGGCACCAGCCGGCCCCACTTTCCGCCCTCGAGAATCTCCGCCGGGCCACTCGGGCAGTCTGTGGAAACCACAGGAGTTCCTAACGCCAGGCTCTCTACAATAACGTTGCCAAACCCTTCCCATCGAGACGAGAGCACAAACACCGCCGCCCGCTTCATGTACTTGTAGGGGTTTTCCACAAACCCAGGAAGGGCCACCTCCCCCTTCAGTCCCAGCTCCCGTACAAGCGCTTCCAGCTTAGCCCGCTCCTCACCCCCCCCCAAAATCATGAGCCTTGCCGGGCGCTCCTTGCGCACCAGGGCAAAGGCGCGGATAAGCGTGGCGAAATCTTTTGGGGCAGTGAGCCTACCCACCCCAAGGATCACCGGTGGTTCACCAGGCTTAAACCAGGGATGGTCCAAGGGCTCCTCCGCCTTGGCGAAAAGCTCCGGCGTTACCACGGGGTTGTAGATAACCCGCACCTTCCCCGGTGGCAGACCCGTGCGGGCTATGAGGTCCTCGGCCACCCCTTGGGATACCGCCACCACCGCATCCGCCTGTGGATAAAAAAGCCTGATGAGCAGGGGCATGGCCTTGGCCCGCCGCACAGCGGCGTTCTCCGTAGCCCGGCTCAGCGTGTTGTGCTCAGAGACGACCAATCGCGTCTTCGTCCGGGCTAGAAACCTTGCCCAGATGGCCACAATGTTGGCATGGTTTAGGGCAGAAAGCATGGCACTGGGCCGCTCCCGGCGAAGGTATTGCACCAGGCCAGGAAGGGCAAAAAGCACCCGCCGGGCGCCCAGGTCCACCACCCGCACGCTTGTGGGGACCTGGGAGAGGTAAGGCCCTTCGGCCTTGGCAAGCACTAGATCTACCGCCAGGCCCTGCTCCGCAAAGCCCCGAGCCAGGTTGACCATCACCCGCTCGGCCCCGCCACCCCGCAAGGAGGGGAGGAAAAGGGCGATTCTCTTTGTCTTTCTATCATCCATGCCTGAGCCTCCCAAGTAGCCCAAATAGCTTAGAAATAGCTTAGAGCGCAGCTCGCCTACATCAAGCAACAGCACGGATACTCCGTAAACGAGACTGCCGCCCATCACACCAACTCCCAGTGCGAGCAGACCGGCTAAGTCACGTACCGCTAGGAGAAAAAGCAACATCACCCCTGTAGCTAAAGCCAGCTTTCCTGTGGCTTTCCAATCCACGGGTACTACGAAGATCGTTCGTCCTAAGTAGGCGCTCAGAAGAAGGGCCGCTGCATAACTGGCCAATGCCGCCCAAGCCGTGCCCATTAGGCCAAACTGCGGTATCCACCAAAGGTTAAGTAAAATGTTGAGGACAGCTGCCCCGACCATAACCCACACCTGGCCCAGGGTGCGCTGGCCGAGCTGAAAGGCTAGGTCAAAATGATAGGCCCGAACGCCTGAAAGTAAGGCCGCCACAGCCAACCACGAAATTAGGCGATCTGCCTCGTTTTGAAAGTTCGTACCAAGCAGAACGACGGCTAGATCCGGTCCCAACATGACCAGCCCTACCGTACAGGGGAAGGCCAGACCGAACAGGATTTCCCAATTTTTTATCAGTTGCTGCTTCGCGGCCTTCTCTCCTCCAACCTCCAACGCTCGCACCGCAAGAGGATACGCCGCAAGGTTCACAGCCATCATCAGTAACGTGAGGGACTGCTGCGCCAGGCCATAGGAAGCTGCATAGATACCAGCCGGACCTTCGCCCAAAAACCAAGCGATGAGAAAGCGGTCAGAGCCGCTCACCACAAACTCCAAAGCAAAGGTGGCTGTGAGGGGCGTACCATAACGCAATAGTCGTTTTATGAGGTCTTGTGACGGTTTTGAGGTGATGCCCTTCCACTCCGACCCTCCCCAGAAAAAAGAGGCCAGGAGCAAGCCCCCTAAAAGACCCAACAGGGGTCCATGAGCCCCAAGCCCCCAGAGTACCGCCAGGGAGCCTAAAAGCAGGGCACTCACCGCCTTGACCCCGCTCATGATCGCGTACCGCCCTGGCTGTAGACGGCCGCGGGCCAGTTCCAGGTCGAGCTCAAACCAAGCTTGAGCCCACAACAGTGGGACCGCCACCAGAAGCAGACTTCGCCATGTGGGATCGGGCCAAAGCCCGGCGGCCACCAACCCCAATACCCCGGTCAGCAGAACCAGGCCAGAAAAGCTTGCTAGAACGGTGGAAAGCAGGGGCTTGGGATCGTCGAGATGAGCGGGGAGAAAGCGAAGAAGCGCAAGCCTTAGCCACTGGAAGAAAACCACATTGAAGAGCCCTACTCCCGCGATCACGAGGGCATAGCGCCCATACTCCTCCGGGGCCAAAAGCCGCGTGTAAATGGCTATGGACAGGAAGTTGACCAGTCCGGGCAGCCCCCGGGCCAGTAGATACAGGGCGCTATGCCTTAGAAGCATGCTTCAACAGCCACCCCACAAAGCGGTCTACACCCGCTTCAAACGGAGTGTGAGGCCTGAAGCCAAGGAGCTCATGCGCCTTCTCCACACTGGCCCAGGTCTGGGGAACGTCTCCGGGCTGTGGGGGAAGGTTCTTCAGTTGAGCCC
>PSMF01000230.1:0-2577 GCA_040290005.1 Meiothermus sp. | reverse complement strand
TGAGCGCTACCTGCTCCTCGAGCGGGGCCACACCCCCCGGGGGGTATGCCGCTACCTGCAGGACCTGCGGCTGTGGCAGGACTTCCTCTCCTTGTTCCCTTCGGGGAGCAACCAGGCCACCGGGCTGCCGCCGGGCCAGGAGGCGGTGCGTCGGCTGCTCGAGGCTCGAGCCCCCAAGCCCCGCCGGGCCCAAGGCCTGCTGGCGGCCATCCGCGGCTACTACCGCTAGCAGCGTGACGTACTGGGCCAGCCGGTGGAGGACCCCACCCACGGAGTGGCCCGGCCCCGGGCGGGCCGTCGCCTGGCCCGCTACCCCTCCTCAGAGGAGCTGGCCCGGCTCCTGGAGGCCACCGCCCAGGAGCGCGAGGCCACCCTACCCAGCGTGGAGCAGCTCGAGGCCGAGCTAAGGAGCGACGATGAGCCGTCCGACGACTGAAGCCCCAACTAAGCTGCCCGAGGGGTGGCGGTGGGTAAGGTTAGCCAGCCCGCGTCTTGCCCCCGGTTAGGGGGACCTGATCATCCCCATCCTGGGGCCGGACGGGGCGGTGCAGGCGGTCAAGGCGCGGCTCAAAGAACCCCGGGAGTACCGGTACCGCTACTTGACCCCGGGCCGGGGGCTCCGGCCTGGCACTCCCCGGGCTTCGGGGCCCAGCCCGAGCGACCCGTGCTGGTGGTGGAGGGCGAACTCAACGCCATCGCGGTCTGGCTGGCCCTGGAGGGGCAGGCCGACGTGGTGGGGATGCCGGGGGTGGAGGGGCGGATTCCCCGGGCCTCCCTCCAGGGGCGGCGGGTCTACTTGCTGGCCGACGGCGACGAGGCCGATCGGGAGGCCCTCAAGCGCTGGCAGCGGGAGATCGAGGCCACCCCCCTGGCCCCCCTGCCGGAGGGCCTGGACCCCTGCGAGTGGGCGGAGCGCTACGGCCTGCGGGGCCTGGGGGAGGCCCTGCGGAAAGGGTGGGAGGACGGTGATTCAGCTTGCACGGGGGTGGGGGAAGGACGCTGAACGGGCCGCAGGGGCCCTCCTCGAGGCGGTGGGCAACGACCTGCGCAGCCTCAATTTTGTTCTCTGAAAAGCTCTGAAAGAACAGAGGACAACGAGCCGCCGCCGGGCAGTTCTGTACTCAGGCCGGCCGCTCTCATAGCGGCCGCGTATGCTGATGGGTGCAGCGCGGGCGAGTGAAAAGAAAAGCTCCCCCCTCAATCCCGTCGACCAAGTCCTCCTCTTGCTCGAACACCGAGACCAGAACGGGATTGGGTTCATCCACCAAGGAGGACTCGTCCTCCCAGCTGGCGTTCCAGTCCCAGCTCTAGTTTTCAGAGCTGGAGCTGCCGGGGCCCAGAAGGTCGTCGAGGGGGCTGGGAGCAAAAAGATCGAGGGTCGAGTCCTGGTCCTGGACGGCTCCCCCGTCCAACTGAGGGGAGAGAGGCGCCACGATCAGGGGCCACCACAAGCGGCGGGTGAGCCAGCCCCCGCCCAGAACCAGAAGCACGAGCCAAAACATACTTCATCGTACTCGAACCAGTCTGTAGAATAAAGGAGCCAGAAGGCAGGCTTTTATCATGATCCACAAAGGAGCTTGTAGAGTTCGAGGAATGGGCCCACAACAAAAACAGCAAAGAACGCCACGCCGATGATGGTGTCCATGGTGCCCATTGACATGCTTTTATCCTAGCACCGCAGGTGGGTGGGGCCGGGGGGTGGTTCTCATCAACGCGAGGTGAGAACGGTACCAAGACCCCCGACGGCCACAAAGGTGCCGCCGCCGTAGGCCACGCCGAAAAGTGGGCTGGTCGTCACGCCGCCCTTCAGCGTCCAGCTCGCCCCGTCGCTCGAGGTGAGGATGGAGCCGCCGCCTACCGCTACGAAAAGACCGCCGCCATAGCTGACATCCTCCCTGGACTGAAGTCCTTGTCATTACCCACATCTCAACCCTGTATGGTTCAAGACGATGGAACTGCATCCGGAGGATCCAGTTCAAGGGGGTGCTGCTGACGGATCAGGCGGAGTCCCGCAGGGCCCTCAAAGCGGGACTGGTGGCCGAGCGCTTACAACTGGAGCGGGCGGAGCGGATTTTCGCAGCCACACCTACCAGGGCCGCAATGCCGGCCTATGGAAGGGGATGGCCAGACCGCAAACCCTGGTCGAAGATGGGCGTCTGGCACGTGAAATCAAGACTTATGGGTAATGACAAGCCCTCGAGCCCCGGAGGTACTCTACGGCATCGTGCCGCAAACCCTCTGCGGCATCAGGTCACACCCTGCTTCCCTCAAGCTTTGGGGGTCCCTGCGTTGTGAAGCTCCCCCATTCAGGCCCGAAAAGGTATATCTCGGAATTTGGCAACCTCTGCCAGAGCACATCCTGGACACTGTTCAGGTCGTCTCATTTGGCACCAGCCAGGAGATAAAGTCTGGCAAGGTCTGCCAGGGGCCAAAGAGCAGCCTCTCCGTCTTCTTCAGGGCTAAGTGGGGTTCGCAACTGCTGAACATTCTGAGCTCTCATCACTTTCTCCCCCCTAGCTCCTGAAGCAGTCTGCCAAGCTCTGCCACCACCTGCGCTTGCCAGAGAGGGGGTCCCTG
>PSMF01000033.1:0-28856 GCA_040290005.1 Meiothermus sp. | reverse complement strand
AGTCGATTCTTAGCATCTACTTTTCCTAGCCGAATTTTATCGGTCTAGCTAATGCTAAGCTAATGCATCGTGCTGGCTCAGCCCCTGCTGCTGCTCTCCCCCACCCGCCTCGAGGCCGTTTTCCTCAAAGGCTGTAGGTTCGACTTCCACGGCCGGGCCGGGCTGCGCGGGGAGGGCTGGGTCTGGCTCGAGTGCGGCATCGGCAAGGTCAACACCGCCATGACCCTGGCGGCCTACGCCCAGCGGCGCAAGATCGGGCGGGCCCTGCTCTTCGGGATCGCCGGGGCCTATGCCGATTCGGGCTTGCAGATTGGCGATTGTGCCCTGGCTGACAAGGAGATCCAGGCCGACCTCGGGGTGAAAGACGGCGGGATGAAAGGGATAGGCTTCCCCACCCTGACCTTGGGCGAAACCCGCTTCCACAACCGTTTTCCGCTCGACAAAGCCTTCACCGCCGAACTTTCTAAAAACCTGAACCTGCCGACCCTGCCCTTCCTGACCCGCGATCTGGTGAGCGAAAACCCGTCCGAGGCGAAGAAACTCTCGAGGCACTGGGAGGCCAGCGTGGAGAACATGGAAGGGGCCGCCTTCGCACAAACCTGCTTGTGGCTGGGCATTCCTGGGGCTGAGCTACGTTCGGTATCAAACTTGGCGGGCGTCCGGGATAAAACCCAGTGGCGGGTAAAGCTGGCGGTGGAGGCGCTCGAGGCCCTCCTATCGGTTCTGCTCTCCTCTGCGAGCAGCCACTAAAAACCTCCCCCCGGAGCACCCCAGACGCCTCTGCGCTGAGGATGCCCTGGGGGCGGAGCGAGCCTACTGACCGCCGTCGTTACCGGGCCGGGTTGGCGTGTCCCCTACCGGCCTACCGCCTAGCGATGTGGGAGGGAGATTAGCGCTGGAAGAGTCGTTGCTGTTGTCCTGGTCTTCTTCGTCTTGGGTTTGTTCTGGATCATCTGGGTTCATAAGACCTCCTTGGGTCCGGCAAATCAAAACGACCGTTCTAAACGCCCGTCAAGACAACGGTGGCACCTACACGTCCCGCAATAATCTGCTGCTCGAGCATCCACCAAAACCCTTTTGTAAACAGCCCAGTATACCGCGGGCTCAAAAGGGTCTCTGACCCTTCCTATCCCTCGAGGGCGGGGACATCTGTGGGCGAAAGATGCTGACGCTGCCAAAGTTGCGGCAGCTGTCGGTGCTCGGCCATGTTTTCCAGAAAAGATTTACGCCACTCGGGATCGCTGATCTTGTAGGCGCGGGCGATCAGCTCGCGGTAGCCCCCTTGAGCACCGTCTGCACCGTTATGAGGTTCCCGACTGCGCCAAAAACCTCGGCACAGGCCAAATGGGCTTCTGGGGGTAAGCTCCCCATTCCGTGCTCGCCCAGATAGCTCCCATAGCAACTTGCGGTAGGCGGCCTCGGCCTGTTTGGGCGGGTCGGCGAGCTTCTGGGCCAGTGCGTCCAGTGCCTCGCTATCGGCCTTCAAGGCCTCGGGGTCGCTCAGCCGCAACAGCGCCGCGTGCCGCTCCAGCAAGGCTCGCCAGCGCAGCTCGAGGTCGTCAGCAGGAAGGAGTTCCAGCGCCCGCTCGACAAACTGTTTCGCCGCCGTCGGCGCGCCCTGTGCGTTGGCGAGTTCGGCGGAGCACACCAGATAGAATGCGGCCTTGGGGTCGTCGCCCGCCTGGTCGTAATGCCAGGCCAGTTGGGCGCTGATCTCGTCGCTTTGCCTCCCGTAGAAGCCCTCCAGTACCCGCGCTACCTCGCCGTGCAGCAGACGCCGCTCGGCCCCGCCCAGCTCGCCGTAGAGACAATGCTGAAACAGCGCATGGGCGAAGCGATAAGCCGCCAGCAGCGCCCGCCCCGCTTTTGCTCGCCGGTCTCCATAACCAAGCGATACTGCCGCCCGAGCTCCTGCGAAAGCTCGCGCAGCAACGGGCGCAGCGGCATCCCGGCGACTTCCCCCACCACCTGAGCGGTAAAGACCTGCCCCTGCACGCTGGCGATGTCGAGAATTTCCCGCTCAGACTGGGATAGCCGCCCGATCCGCTCCTCGATCACCCCTTCCACCCATGCCGGGAGTCGGTCCCAATCCAGCGCGGGCCCCACCGTCCAGCAGCCCTCAGCATCTTTCACCAAATTGCCCCGCTCTTGCAGGGTACACAGGAGTTCGACGGTGAATAGAGGATGGCCGCCGGTGTGCTGGTAGAGCTGCTCGCAGAAATCCCGATCCAGACGGTTAGGTTCGCTGTCCAGGAGCTTCTGGATGAAGCCTCGAGCCTCGGCCTCCGTTCGCCCGTTCAAGTCCAGCCACACGTCCCCCGAATAGCGCTTGATCTCCGCCAGCACTTTCGCCATGTGCAGCGGTGCTCCTCGTGGGCTACTATAGCCCCCAGAGGTGGCCTCGCACAAGGCCGAGAACCCCCATGACCGACATCACCCGGCGCATCCCTAACGGCCATCCGGTCTGGCCCGGCGACACGCCTTACGCCTTCGAGTTCACCTGGAAGATAGGCGAGGGTAGCTCGGTGAACGTGGGCAAAATCATCACCACCACGCACCTTGGGACGCACCTCGACGCGCCCTATCACTATGACGAGAACGGAGGGAAGCTCGAGACCATTCCGCTTTCCACCCTCATCGGAGGATGTCGCGTGGTGGACGCAAAAGGGCGAGGCGTACTGGACGCGGATTTCGTGCGCGGCCTGGGAGATTTGCCCGAGCGGGTGCTGTTTTGCTCAGGCCAGCCGGACGCTTGGCACAGTTTTCCCAAGACATTTATGCACGTCTCCCCTGCTGCCGTCGAGGTTTTGGCGACCCGAGGAGTCAAACTCTTCGGCACGGATGCGCCGAGCGTAGACGCTTTGGACTCCAAAGACTTACCGGGCCATAAGGCGTTTGCAAAGGCCGGAATCTACATCGTCGAGGGATTAGCGTTGAGCAAAGTCAAACCGGGAGATTACGAGCTGATCGTGCTTCCGCTGCGGCTCGAGGGCGCGGATGCGTCGCCTGTTCGAGCGATTTTGCGGTAATTAAGTTTTCGGCGACCCCTCGCACCTTCGGTCTCGAGGTTCAAATGCTTCACCGGTGCGAGCAATTTTGCGTTAGCGGCGCGATATTAACCCCACCGGCTCAGCTAAAGCTTCGCCACCTCCCCTGATGGGTACGAGTAATAGCGTCCTGCACAGGAGCAGATAATCGTGTTCCGAAGGGGAGGCTTGGTTTTGGCTTTCGATACCGCAAAATGCGTTTAGAAGGGAATGTCTACTTCCTCGCCCTGCTCGCGTTTGGGCTTCTCTGCTTTGGCTTTGGGCAGCTTGCCCTCGAGCACCCGCTTCACCTTTATCAGGTTGGCGACGAGGTTGGCTCGCGCGTCGGGGTAGGCTTCCGGCGCGTGTTCTTGTAGGTGCATCAGATAGTTGGCCTGAGGAATCCCCATCACCAGCGGCTTTGGCTCGCCTATGCTGCCCGCCAGCTTCAGGTAGGGCGAGGTTTCGGGCAGCTCGAGCCACTCCCCACCCTGCTGGGTGATTTTGAAATCCTTGCCCAGAAAATGCTGTGCCGTAGGGCCTCCCAGACACACGATGGCCCTGGGCTGGATGATATCTATTTCCGGCTTGAGCCATGCCGGGACCCACTCCTTGATCTCCTTGGCGGTGGGGTTGCGGTTGACCCGCTGCCCGTTTTCCTCCCTAAAACACCAGCACTTGACGAGGTTGGTGATGTAGAGGTCGCCTCTCGCAATCCCTGCTTCGGTGAGGAGTTGGTCGAAGATCTCTCCCGCCGGGCCGCTGTAAGGCCGCCCAACCTGGACATCGGTCCCGCCAGGACAATGACCGATGAATATCACCGGCGTATCGGCGTTGCCCTCACCGGGCACGGGCGGGTAGTCCGGGGGCTCACACCGAACTTCGGCTTTTAGACGCGCGTTTAGCTCGGCCAGAGCATCGGCTTTGGCACTCATGAGAACAGTCTAGGTCTCGAGGCTGAGCAGCAGTTGAGTTGGGCGAGGCCGCCGAACGTCCAACAACGAACGCCAACGGCTGAAACTTCGGTTCCTATCTAGGACGCCAAAATCAAAGGCCGAGAACTCGCATCCAGGGCGAGAGGCAGATTTTGACTTAAGCATTGGACGTTCATCGTTCCGCGTTCGACCCGCGTAGCGCCTTCACCCGTTTGAGCTGAGCGATCAATACGAAGCTCACGATGAACAGCAAAAACCACGAGCTGAGCTTGGAGGGCGGCACGAACTGCCACCCACCTGCTTGGTTAGGGTACTGCCAAGCCGAAAGAAACGTCCCCAGGTTCTCGCCGAACCAGATGAACAGCCCCACCATAAAAAACCCCAGCAGCACGGGCATCCAGAAGGTCGAGGCGGGAACCGCGTCGGGGTGGCTGGTTTTGGGGTGGCCCACGTGGGCGAACGGCGGATAGACGGTAAAAAATATTCGGGTACGCCAGTACGCGACCAGCAACCCGGCCATGATCAACCAGCGCAGGTCGTAGAAAAAGGCGTTGGTGTAGAAGTTAGCGTAGATCAGCACCACAAAGCTCCAGTTGACCCAAGAGCCGGGAAAGTTCTCCAGCCGCAGGTGCAATCGCCGCCAGGCCTGGGTGATGTAGCTGCCCACGCTGGCATACATGAACCCCGCGAACAGCGGCACACCAAAGACTTTTGTGTAAGCCTCGCCGGAATATGCCCAGGAGCCCAGATTGACCTTATAAATCTCCATCGCCATCGCCATCGCGTGAAACAGGGTGATGGTTTTGAGCTCGTCCACCGTCTCGACCTTCCACCACCAGACCATCGCCGCCTGCACCAGGATGCAGCCCAGCAAGAGAAAGTCGTAGCGCGGCAGACCGGGAACCTCGACCAGCTTGGTAAAAACAAGCATGGCGAAGATAAAGCCGGGGAACACGCAGCTCGCGGCCTCCTGATAGACAAAATTCCATACGACCACAACGGGGCGGGGAATGACCAGGCTACAAATCATTTGGATACAGCCTAACAAACACGGGCCGCGCAGCAGGGTCAAACCTCGAGGCTTGCAATTTAGATATATCGGTCTATATAATAACCCGTGACCTTTGGTAAAAATACTGCGCGACAAAAAGTCGTGGATGCCGCCGCAAAGCTTTTCTATCAACAGGGCATCGGGAATGTCGGCCTGAAGGAGATTGCCAAAGTGGCCGATGTAGCGTATATGAGCCTGTACAACAATTTTGGCTCCAAAGATGCCCTCGTGGTCGCCACCCTGAAGGAGAGAATCCAGGAACACCGGGGTTGGCTGGACAGCGCTTTGGCAAAGGCGAAAGCCCCAAAAGCCGCTTTACTAGCGGTGTTTGAGGGGCTCGAGGCCCGCCTGATTCGCAACGAGGCGCGAGGTTGTGCCCTCATTAACGCCACCATCGAGCTGGCCGACCGGGAGCATCCGGCTCAAGTCCTCGCGCGAAGCTATAAAGAGGAGGTCCGGGAGAGGCTCGAGGGGCTTGCCAGCGCCGCAAAGCTGCGCGACCCGGTGGGTCTTTCGCATCAACTGATGCTGCTGCTAGACGGCGGAAACGTTACCGCCCTGGTTCGCGGCGACCCTTCCGTGGCCCGCTACGCCCACGCTGCGGCCAAAGCCTTGATCGAAGCGGCCTCGGTATGAGTACGGCCTCGAGGTCAAACCCCTTGTGGGTCGCGCTGGCCTTATCCCTAGGCCCAGCGGTGGCCTTGGGCTTCGCCCGGTTCGCCTACGCGCTGCTGCTCCCGGCCATGCGCTCCGATCTGGCTTGGTCCTATACCCTGGCAGGCGGGATGAACACCGCCAACGCGGCGGGCTATCTGCTGGGTTCGCTGGGGGCCGCCGCAGCGATGACCCGCTTTGGCGTACGCCGCTCGTTCATCTTTTCGATCTTGCTGACCGCGCTGACTTTGCTGGCCTGTGGGTTCACCCAAAGTTACCCGGCTTTGCTGGTTCTTCGCCTGCTGGCGGGGGCGAGCGGGGCGGTGGTGTTTATCGCGGGGGGTGCGCTGGCGGCGCAGATGGCCTCTCACAGCCCAGGACAGTCGGCTACGGTGATTGGGGTTTACTTTGCTGGGGGGGGCATCGGGATTTTCCTCTCCGGGCTGGGATTGCCCGCGCTGCTGGGGGCCGACCCCCGCTTCTGGCCGCAGGCTTGGATTTTGCTGGGAGCGGTATCGCTGGTGGCCTGGGTGGCGGCCCGGAACGCGGCGGGCGCGGTGGAAGAACCGCCCAGGAGGCCCGCCGGAGCCGCTGGAGCCTGGCGCTGGCAGCCCCTGATGCCCACCATGGTCGCCTATTTCCTGTTCGCCCTCGGCTACATCGCCTACATGACCTTTGTCATCGCCTTTATCCGCACCCAAGGGGCGGGGGTGGGCTTCGTATCGCTGTTCTGGGCGGTGCTGGGGCTCTCGGCGGTGGCTAGCTCGAGGGTCTGGGGCACTCACATCGAGTATAGCCGGGGCGGGAGCGCCCTGGCCGTGATTATGGCGACCCTCACCGTGGGAGCGGCGCTGCCGCTCTTCTCGAGCACCCCCCTGCTCCTGCTGGTCTCCGCCGCGCTTTTTGGCCTTTCCTTCCTGGCGGTGGCGACCTCGATCACCGCGCTCGTCCGGCGCTTCCTGCCGCCCAGTGCTTGGCCCGTAGGGATTGCGTTGATGACGGTGGTGTTTGCCGCCGGGCAAACCTTGGGGCCGCTAATTACCGGTGTACTCTCGGACTCGGCGGGCGGGCTGCGGCTGGGGCTGGGTTTATCGGCGGTGCTGCTGCTCCTGGGGGCGGGGGTGGCGCGGTTGCAGAAGGCACCTAGTAGCTAACCACGACGGCTTTAGCGATGTAAGAAGAGTCGCTCAAGGCCTTCAGGATAAAGTCGGCGACATCGGCCCGCGAGATTCTTCCCCTTCCCGTTTGGCCCACCTGATATTTCCCGGTTTTAGGGTCGTTGGTAAGGCCGGTAGGGCGCACTATGGTCCAGTCCAACCCGCTCTCCATAACGATTTTCTCTTGCCGCTCGTGCTCCTCGAGCGCCGCCCGCAGAAACAGCCAGGCCATCGCCGCAACCGGCCCTTTGCGGCTGTCGCCCACGCCGAACGAACTCACCACCACGAGGGGTTTAATCCCTGCGGTCTTCATCGCCTGGACGATGTTCGCCGTCCCCTGGCTGCGGACGTTGCTCCCGGCGTTGTTGCCGCCCCCGAGTGCCACAACAACGGCATCCTGACCTTGGACGGCCTCAGCGACGGCATCCGGGTCTAACGCATCGCCTTGAACCACCCTCAACCCTGCTTGCGAAGTGAAAGAAGACGAATCACGAACAAAGGCTGTGACTTCGTGTCCTGCTGCCAACGCCTGTTCCACTACTTGACGGCCTACGCCCCTGGACGCTCCGAATACAGCAAGCTTCATGCCCCAAAGATAATCGTAGGGGCGATTTGTGAATCGCCCCTACGCTACGAAATCGGCTACTGCACATTCAAGTTGATGGTGCTCAAAGGCGCTTCGGTGGCCGGTTTTCCGGCCTCGCGCACCTCGTAGGTGATGCTGCCTACACCGGGGTCGGAGAGGTAGCTCCACCCGCAGGCAGCGCTCAGGGGCAGGTTCTTAGTGCCAATCACCCGCGTCCCGCGCTTGACGGTGACGCTATACCCCTGCCCGGAACCCACCCCGCCGAAGCGGAAGGGCCTCGAGACCGTGCCCCCGGCTTGCAGATTGCTCAGAGAGAACGCCATGTTACAGACCGTTCCCGCCGTAGGCTGTTGTACCACGAGGTTCAGCTTTGTTCCGCTCGCCTCACCCTGGCGGCGCACCTCGTAGACCCGGTTGCCGGGCGAGGGCGGGGGCACATTCAAACTCCACTGGCCGTTGTCTGGAACATTGAAACGACCTAAGCTCGTGCCGTCCTCGAAGACCTCGAGCCCCTCCCCGGCCTTGCCCGTGCCTTGCAAGGTGAAACCTGAAGCCGAGACCTGCGAACCCTCGGCGGGACCGGTGAAGGCGAGCTGACCAGGAATAGCAGAAGCGGCAGGCGCGGTCACGGTAACGTTGGTGCGAGCGGCTGCGGGCTGCTGTGCCGCACGGCGGGCTTCATACAGGTGCGCCCCAGCGGCCAGGGCTTCAGGGCGCGCAGAGGTCGTGACCGGGAAACTCCACTTGCCATCAGGCCCGACGGTGACGACGCCTAAAGGTCTGCCGTTGTCGAAAAGCTCGAGCCTCTCCCCGGCTCGGCCCGTGCCTTGCAGCGCGTAACTTCCCGCCGTCAAAGAAGCACCGTTCTGCGGCACATTAATCGTGACTGCAGAAGTTGATGTCAGACCCACGCTGAGGGCTCGTAAGCCCAACCCCGGCAGGAAGCCCAACAGCAGAAGCAGCGCGAGCGCGGCCCACATCAGCCATCCGGCCCCGGCGGCAGTACGGGCCGCGGGAGCCATCAATCCCGCGTTCAGACCCATCGGTGCAGTGACCACGTTCCCAGCGGCTTCGGAGCTGCCAAATCGGGTGACGGCTTCCTCGGCCTCGCGGTCTTCGGCCTCAGCGTTTTCCGCAGGCTTGGCGAAGAGCAGGAAGAAAACCTTGAGGTAGTAGTAGGCCGAGATTGCCGAGGTGACAAGCGCCAGCACTACCAAACCCCAGTAGCCCGCCTGCGCTGCCTCCTGGAAGACCAGATACTTCCCCCAGAACCCCGCCAGCGGCGGCAAACCGAGGAGCGAGAGGATGCTCACGCCCATCGTTGCGCCCATCAGCGGTTTGCGGGTGAACAGGCCGCGCAAGCGCTCTAAGGGCACGTCCTGGTTAGAAAGATTCGCCAGCACCGCGAAGATGATGCCGGTGGCGAGCGCGTAGGTGAGCAGGTAGAAGGGGATGCTGGCTTGCCCCGAAGGGCCAAAAAGGCCCAGCGCAACATAGCCAGCGTTGGCAATCGAGGAGTAGGCGAAGAGCCGCTTGGCCTCGGTTTGCCGGAGGGCTCCCAGGTTGCCGAAGATGGTGGTGAGCGCGATGAGCACGGCCAACCCGTAGCCCCACGCGCCCAAACCTTCGGGGGTGAAAATCCGCAGCATCGCCGCGAAGGCCGCCGCCTTCACCGCCGTCGCCATGAACAGCGTGACCACCGTGGGGCTGCCCTGATACACGTCGGGCGACCACCACTGGAAGGGGACCATCGCGGTTTTGAACCCGAACGCCGCCAGGATCAGCAGCAGCCCGGCCACATAGAGCGGCCCAGAGCCTTGTGCCCCGACCATAAAGCTGCCGGTGGCGCCAAAGTAGAGCGCGATGCCGTAGATGAAGATGGCGGCGGCCAGCGCCCCCAGCAAAAAGTATTTGAGCCCCGCCTCGAGGCCCTTGTTGTCACGCTGCCAGGTAGCGAGGACATACAGCGGCAAGGAGAACAGCTCGAGCGCGATCAGCAGTACCACCAGATTTGGGCTGCTCGCCATGATATGCATCCCGGTCACCGCGTAGAGCACCAGGAGGGGGTACTCAAACTTCTTCGCCGGGCCCAGCAGCAAGCTCCAGAGCCCGCCCAGGATGGCGACGAGGGTCAGGCCCCGTGCCAAAGTGTCGAAGCGGTACATCCCGCCAAAGGCTTCGGTCGTGGTCCCCCAGCCCGCGATGCAGAAAATCGCCGCCAGGACCAGACCGGCGATGGTCACAAGACGGTTGGCCTCGCGGGACATCACAAAGGCCAATAGCGAGAGCACAGTGGCGAAAGCGGCGAGGAATAGTAAGGTCATCATGCCGCACCTCCGAAGAGGGCGGCGATAGCCTTACCGAGGGGCTCGAGGTAGACCGTAAAGAGCTTGGGATAAAGACCCATAAGGAGTAGCACTACCACCGTCACCGAGGCGAAAATCCACTCCCTGGAATTCATGTCGGGGACGGCCTGGGTCTGGGGGACTTCCTGGAAGACCTTCTGGTACGCGGTGAGGGCGAAGGCCGCCGCCGCGATCACCGAGAGGAAAGCGATGAAGGTCAGCCAGGGGCTGACCTGATAGGCTCCCAACAGGGCCAGGAACTCACCGGGGAAGCCGGAGAGGCCGGGCAGGCCGATGGTCGCCATCAGCAAGAACATCCCCAGCACGTATAAGGCGGGGGTGTGTTTGGCGAGGCCGCGCACCGGGGTGAACTCGAGGCTCCCAATGCGTTTGTAAACGATGCCCACGAAGAGGAACATGGCACTCGAGTAGATCATCGAGGCGCCCAGCAGGAACAAGGCCCCCACCGTGCCCTGGCTCGTCCCACTAAAAAGCCCCAGCAGGCCGATGCTCATGTGCGAGACGCTGGCGTAGGCCAGCAGGGTCTTCCAGTCCTTCGCGGAAAACGCGACCCAGGCCGCGTAAATCGCCCCGAACGCCGCCAAGAACAGCACGAGGCCCTGCCACTGCTGGAAGCCGGAGGGCACCAGGGGAATAGCCCACTTGAAGAAAGCAAAGATACCCACCTTGTACAAGGTTCCCATCGCATCGGCGAGGCCCGAGGGGTGGTTCTGCTGGTGGAACGGCGGGAGCCAGGCGTGCAGGGGGAACATCGGGGTTTTCACTGCGAAGGCGATGAGGAAACCCAAGAAAGCCCAGCCCGCCCCCGCGCCGCCCAGCGGGTGCTGGAGCAGGTCGGAGTAGAGGAAGCTCGGGCTTCCGCCCAGATAGCGTACCGCGAACACTGAGGCCAGCATCGGCAGCGAGCCGACCAGCGTGAAGATGGCAAAGGTGTAGATGGCCCGCAAGCGTTCAGCGCCGCCATAGAGCCACAGCATCATCAGCGAGGGGATCAGGGTGGCCTCGAAAAAGGCGTAGAAGAGCACCAGGTCGTCCGCGGCAAAGATGCCCAGGAGCCCGGTCTCCATGGTGAGAGCGAGGGCCAGGAAGCGCACCGGCACGTCGGCGATCCACACGCCCAGAAGCACGGTGAGGCTCACTGCAATCCACAGCAGGAGCCCGGCCCCGTCGAGGCCGAGGGCGTAGTAAACACCCACCTCTTGCAGAAGTGGGGTCTGGGAGGCATAAGCGATGTGCTGCCCCAGAGCGGTTCCCGCCGCGTTATAGCCCGCGAACAGGACGAGGGAGATGATGAACGTCACCGCAGCCGCGACGATGGCGAAGATACGCCCCAGGGTGGGCACGAAGAAGAGCAGTAAACCCGCAATCAAGGGGAGCCAAAGCCCGACGTGAATCACCGCAGCACCCCCCAACCAACGAGCAGGACGACGGCGATCAGCAGCCCAGCCACGTAGAACCGCAGATAGCCGGTCTCGAGCCGCGCCAACCACCCACCAATCCCACCCACAAGCCCCCCCAGACCGCCAAACCCACGCAACAAGCCGTTATCCGCGCCGAACAGGAAATCGGCGAAGGCTTTGAGCGGGTTGACGATATAGGTGTTGTAGAAGTTATCCGCGTAGAAGCTGTGCAGCGAGGCCGTCTGGAAGTTGGTGAACCACTTCGGCAGGACCCGCTGTTGGAAGAAGCGGAAGCCGTAGTAAAGGCCGCCCAACGATACCAGCGCCGAGGCGAGGATCAGAATCCACTCGGTTCCCGCGGCCAGGTGTTCCGCTTCGGGGGGCCGGATCGCGGCGTTGAGCCAGGGCTCGAGCACATTCTTTTCTTGAATCACATACGGCAGCCCGACGAACCCGGCGAGCAACGCTCCGATGCTTAGGACGTGGTTAGGCCAAGTCATCACTGCCGGGGACTCGTGCGGGTGCTCCTTGCCGCGATATTCGCCCAAGAAGACCAGCACGAACCAGCGCATCGAATAGAGCGCGGTCAGGAAGGCCACGGCGAGCATGATGAACCACAGCAGCGGGCTGTACTCGAAGCTCGAGGCGAGAATTGCGTCTTTCGACCAGAACCCCGACAGGAGCGGCAACCCGCCCAGCGCCAGCGCCCCGATTAGACCATGCCAGCGGGTCTGGGGTAGATACTTCCACATCCCGCCCATCTTCCGCACGTCCTGCTCCCCGCCCAGCGCGTGAATCACCGAGCCGGAGGACATAAACAAGAGCGCCTTGAAGAAAGCGTGGGTCATCACGTGGAATATTGCCACCCAGTAGGCCCCTACTCCCGCCGCCACAAACATAAAGCCGAGCTGGGAGAGCGTCGAGTAGGCCACGATGCGTTTGATGTCGGTCTGCCCGAAGGCGCATAGCGCGCCGTAAATCGCCGTGACCATCCCAACCATCGTTACCCAGAACGAGACATCCGGGACGCCCACGTAGAGGAAGCTGGCCCTGGCGAGCAAATATACACCCGCCGTGACCATCGTCGCCGCGTGGATGAGCGCCGAGACCGGCGTTGGACCGGCCATCGCGTCAGGGAGCCAAACCATCAGCGGGACCTGCGCGCTCTTGCCGATGGCGCCGATGAAAAGAAGGGCGGCGGCGAGCGGGATGGCCTGGAAGATCAGTGTGGAGGCCTCAATCTTCTCCCGGAGACCGGAGATCGAGAGCGTCCCAAACGCCGCCCACAGCAGACCCATCCCCAGCAGGAAGCCGAGGTCGCCGATGCGGTTGACGATAAAGGCTTTGCGCGCTGAGTCGGTGTTCACTCGGTCGGTGTACCAGAAGCCGATCAGCAGGTACGAGGCCAACCCCACCCCCTCCCAGCCGATGAACATCACCGGGAAGCTGTCGGCCAAAACTAAGACGAGCATCGCCGCGATGAAGAAGTTGAAGTAGCTGAAGAAGCGGCTGAACCCCGCGTCGCCGTGCATGTAGCCGATGGCGTAGACGTGGATCAGAAAGCCGATGCCCGCCACGATCATCACCATCAAACCGGAGAGATTGTCGAGGAGGAGGCTAAAGGGGATGCCCGGAAGCCAGTCGGCGACGGCCCACTTGGCCCCGCCCCCAGCCAGCAAATTCACACCCAAAAGAAAGCTGCCCAGCACGAGCAGCGAGGCCAGCCAGCCCGAGGCGGGCTCGCCGATGCGTCTGCC
This sequence comes from Meiothermus sp., assembly GCA_040290005.1. Lineage (GTDB taxonomy): Bacteria > Deinococcota > Deinococci > Deinococcales > Thermaceae > Meiothermus. Next base: position 15,924 of record PSMF01000033.1, on the reverse strand, counting down.
GAAGAGCCCGAGGATGACAAAGCCCAGGAAGGGCAAACCGATGATTAGGGGCAGAAGAATCGTTGTCTGCACTTTGTCACCCCCGAAGCCCGCGCAGGTCGTCCACGCTGGTGGTCTCGCGGCGGCGGAAGATCGCCACGATCAACCCAAGCCCCACCGCGACCTCGGCGGCGGCGATAGCGATGACGAAGAGCGTCACCACCTGGGCGTCCAGGCTGCCGGTGAGCTTAGCGAAGCTGATGAGCGAGAGGTTGGCGGCGTTGAGCATCAGCTCGATGGAAAGAAATACCAAAATCGCGGTGCGGCGGGTGAGCGCGCCGTAAGCGCCGGTAGCGAAGAGAAGCGCGGAGGTGATCAGCCAGATCATCGGCGCACCACCTCCTTCTCATCCTTAGGCGAGGGTTCGCCCCCCTTAGCCGGATGGGCGGGGTGCTCAGTAGCGCGGGTGAGACGCTCGGGCTCGACCAACACCACCGCCGCCACCGTCGCCACCAGCAGCAAGAAGCCTACCACCAGCAGCGCGTACATCCAGCGCTCGGGGCTATACAGCAGCGGCCCCAACGCTTGCGCCAAACCGCCGTTCAGCGCGGGTGGGTTGGCGGGGCCTTGGAAGCGGGTCAGGGCGTAGATCAGCACCCCAGCGAGCCCCAAAGCACTGATAAGCGCGGGAATTTGAAGGCCGGGTAGCAGGTCCTCGCCTACGTTGGCCTTCGCCGCCGAGAGCAGCATGATCACAAAGAGAAACAGCACCACGATGGCCCCGCCGTAAACGATGATCTGGGTCATCGCTACGAAGCGGGCCTCGAGGCCCACGTACACCGCCGCGATCACCAGAAAGTTGGCGATCAGGGCGATGGCGGCATGGACGGCGTTTTGCAGCCGCACCACCATGATCCCCGTCCCGACCAAGAGCACCGCCGCCAGGATGTCCCAGAAGTTCACGGCCATTGGAGCCTCCGTCGAAGGTCGAAGGTCGAAGGTCGAACGCCAAAAACAAACCGCAAAACGCCATTTTCTAACATAGCCTCGCCGATTCTATAGCTAAAAGCGGGGGTAGTGAGCATCTCGGTTCCTAGTGCCCGTGGTTGTCTTTGGGCTCGTCGGCGTAGTGGGCATCCATCTCGCGCATCGGCGAGGCTTTGCGCTTGTTTTTGAGGATCGGCGGGTGTACGCCCTCGAGTTCCGCCCGCACGTAAGGTACGGCGTAGCCCTTTTTGATGTCCTGCCCGGTGTACTTGGCCTCTCTTCGCTGCGGCTTAGTGCCCTGCACGTCCACCAGCATGTCCTCCTTGCCGTACACGAAGTCGCTATAGCGGTAGTCGGCCATCTCGAAGTCGTAACCCATCACCACCGCACCAGTGGGGCAGGCTTCCTCGCACAGCCCGCAGAAGATGCAGCGCAGCATGTTAATCTCGTACACCGAGGCATAACGTTCCCCGGCAGAGACGGGGTTCTTCGGGTCATTCTCGGCGGCCTCGACGTAGATCGCGTAGGCCGGGCAGGCGGCGGCGCACAGCGAGCAGCCGATACACTTCTCGAGGCCGTTGGGGTGTCTCGTGAGCACGTGCCGCCCGTGCCAGCGCGGCTTGAGCGGCACGGGAGCATCGGGGTACGGGATGGTGACAGGCTTGGAAAACAGCGCCTTGAGCGTGATGCCCAAGCCCTGTGCGAGTGCGGCAATACTGCTCATTTATTAGCTCCTTTCAGTCGAACGTTGACCGTTGACCGCGATAAGGGTCGCAGGTTCCAGGTCTCAGGTCGCAAGCCCAAACCCTATCTTTGGCCTGCGACTCGAGACTTAAGACAAAGCCGTTGCGGTTGGCGGTAAACGGTCAACATCATCAATCCCCCACCCCAGGCCGCATCACACGCGGCGCAGGCTTGGCCCTCGCTCCCATCACCACGTACACCGAGAAGGCAATCAGGGATAGAGCCGAGAGCCAGCCCAGCACCGAGAGCGGCATCTTGAAGGCCACCGCCGCCGCGACGATGATGAACCAAGCCAGGGCCATCGGCAACAGGCGACCCCAGCCGAAGCGCATCAGTTGGTCGTAGCGCAGGCGGAAGAAGGTTCCGCGCACCCAGATGAAGAAGAACAGGAACAGGGCGATTTTGACGAACATCCACACGTAGGGCAGCGCAAACAGCCCGCCGATGAGGGGGATCGCGGTGAGGAAGCCGGGCATCCGCCAGCCGCCCAGAAAGATGGTGGGGATGAGGGCGGAGGCGGTGATCAGGTGGATGTACTCGGCCATCTGGAACAAGGCCCATTTGATGCTGCTGTACTCGGTGTTGTAGCCGCCCACGAGTTCCTGCTCGGCTTCGGGCAGGTCGAAGGGGGTACGGGCAGCTTCGGCCATGCTCGAGATCACGAACAAGGCGAAAGCCGGGAGCAGGTAGAGAACCAGCCAGCCATTGGTGTGCTGCCACTCCACGATGGTTTGCAGGTTGAGCGAACCCACCAAAACGGCTGGAGCCAGCAGCGACATCCCCAGCGCCAGCTCGTAGGAAATCAGCGCGGCGGAAGAGCGCAACGAACCGAGCAAGCTGTACTTGGAGTTTGAGGCCCAGCCCGCCAAGAAGATGCCGTAGATGGCGATCTCCGAGACCGCGAAGATGTAGAGAATCCCCACGTCGAGGTTGATCACCCAAGGGTCGAAGCCAAAGAAGGCGTTCTTGGGGCCAAAAGGAATCAGGCCGAAGGTGAGCACCGCAAAGGTCACACTGATCATCGGCGCCAGCCAGAACACCACCTTGTCGGCGGCGCGGGGCACGATGTCCTCCTTGAGGATGGACTTGATCGCGTCCGCGAGCGGCTGGAGCAGACCGTCTGGTCCCACCCGGTTTGGCCCCTGGCGAACCTGGATGCGGGCCAACAGGCGGCGCTCGATGAGGGTCATGTAGGCGAAGGCGGTGAGCAGGCCAAAAATCACCAGAAAGGCTTTGATGCCGACCATCCAGAGCGGGTCGGTAGGGTTATCGGCGGTTGTGTTTTGGGCGAAAACCGGAGCGATGAGCAATGAGCCGGGAGCGATGAACTTTTTCAACAGCTTCACGCCTCACCTCCGACGAGAATTTTAGCTTCCACGCTGCGTCCGGCCCAGTTGCCCAGGGCAGGGAGATACATCACGCCGCCCGGCAAGCCTTCGACCACCTTGACGGTCACACGCTCAATCCCAGACGGGGTTTCCAGCTCTACGAAGCTGCCATCGGTAAGGGCATTGGCCTTGGCGGTTTCGGGGGAAACCTCGAGCCGCACCTGTACAACATTGGCCACCGCGCCAACGATTTGCTCGCGCCGCCACATCGTCGGACGGAGGTACAAGGGTGTCGGGTGTCGGGTGTCGGGTGTCGAGGGTTGGAAGCTCGCGGGTTTGACGTTCCAACGGCCCATTGGGGCGGGGAGTTTGTGCTTCTCGGTGAGGGTTTTGCTGGCCTGGCGCACCAGACGAACCGGGGGCTTCACGCCGATGGCTTCGGCGAGAACCGCGAGGGCGGCTACCGCGCCATCGGCTTCGCCGTTGTTGATAGAGACGGGCTCGAGCGGCAACACCCGGCCCTCGAGGTTCAGCATCTGGCCGCGCTTTTCATAAGCGGTCTGGTTAGGCAAAATCACGTCAGCGTACTTGTCCGTCAAAGCATTGCGGTGGGTGATGTGGAGGATGCGGAAGTTCGCGGCCTTGAGCTGGTCTTCGGTGGGGATGAATCCGTAGTAGGCAGCGTTAGGGCCAGTCTCGGTCCAGCTTGCGCCGCCCTTTTGCGGGTACAGACCCAGAGCTTCTAAGCCCCTGGCATTCGCCGCCGGGGTCATGCACATCACCTTCGCGCCGGTCTTCTCAGCAAGTTGCTTGGCCTTTTGTGCGGCCTCGAGGTTGTTCAGGACATTTGCGCCCAGGATGATGACGACTTTTTGCGACTCCGACAGGCGTTTCTTGGTCCAATCCACCGCCTCAGCCAGCCCAGCCGGAGCCTCACCCGAGCCGAGCAGTGCCGAAATCAGCGCGGCCTCGGCTCCCGGAAGATGCGTCCCGCTTGCCCCCGCCCACTTCGCCAGTTGCGCCGGGTACGGGCTGAACAGGGCCAGCTTGGAGGTGTCGCGGTCCATGTTCTCTTTGATATTCAGGTCAGCGATGGGCGTACCGTGGTTGAGTTTCCCAGCAGGCTTGAGGTTGCGGCTGAACTCCGAGAGGCGCAGGTGAACCGTCGGGGTCTCCTCGCTCGGGTCGCCGAGGACGAGGGCAAACTGCGCGTCCAGCAGGTCATCAAAGCTCGCGGCGGGGAACACGGTCGCCGGGAACTCAGTGCGGTTTTGGAAGTCGCGGTGGGGCGTGCCGAGGGTTTGGGTGAGTTCGACGGCGGCTAAGCCCTCCTCGAGCGTCGCCGTCCCCGGTAGGTAGACTCCAATTCGAGTCTGCGGAATCCCGGCCAGACCGCTCTTAATCGCTGCCTGCGCCTCTTCCCAGGTGGCCTCGACCAGCCTACCATCCCTACGAATCAGGGGGCGGGTGACGCGGTTTTCGTTTACCCAGTCATGGCCGAACCGGGCAGCGTCGGAGAGCCAGGTCTCGTTGACCTCGCGGCGCTCTAAGCCCCGGATGCGCTCCAAAAACCCGCTCCGGGTGTCGGCGATGATGCCCGCGCCCGCCGCGTCGTCCATCGAGGTGGTCTCCACCGAATCGTACTCCCAGTTGCGCCCCCGGAACCGCGCGGTGCGGTCTAGTAGGGCACCCACTGGGCAGATGTCCACGATGTTTCCGCTGAAGTTGCTGGGCAGCTCGCTCCGCCCCGCGTCCCCTTCCTCAGTGTTGATGAAGGTGTGAACTCCGCGCTCGATAAAGTCCAGCACGTTGTCGCCGGGCACCTCGTCGAAATAGCGGATGCAGCGCTTGCAGTGGATGCAGCGCTCACGGTCAAGCGTCACAAACTCAGATAAGGTGTGGTGCTTCTCGCCGTGGCGGCGGGTCATCTCGTAGCGGGTGTAGAGCGGCAGTTCCATCTCACTCGGCTGGTAGAACTTCTCGACCAGACCGTACTCGTAGCTGCGGTCTTGCAACTCGCAGGCCCCGCCCTTGTCGCAGGTGGGGCAGTCCAGCGGGTGATTCAGCAGGGTCAGCTCGACCATCCCCGACTGGGCGTGCTGCACGTCGTCAGAGAGGGTGTCTATGCTCATCCCGTCGGTCACCGCGGTCACGCACGAGGCCGCCAACTTAGGAGCCCAGAAGATTTTGGGCTGCCCGTTGTCGTCCAGGATGAAGTTCCCGTCCGGCCCTTTGCGGGGTGCCCCGGTCTTGACCAGACACATCCGGCAGGCCCCGACCGGCGAGAGGTGCTTCTCGGCGCAGAACAGGGGCACGTCGTACCCCGCGTGGAAGATCGCGTCCATCACCGAAGTGCCATTGGGGACTTCTACCGTTCGTTCGTTAATCGTTACTTTCGCCATATCATCCCCAGCGGCTTCCTATGCGCTCAACCGCCTGACCGTTCTCCGCTGCTACGAACTGGTCGCGGAAGTGCTTGAGTGAACCGCGCACCGGCCAACAGGCGGCATCAGCCAGGGCGCAGAAAGAGCGGCCTTCGATCTGGTTGAGCATGTTCTCCAAAACTGCCACGTCGCCCTTCTTACCCTGTCCAGTCCCGATTTTCTCGAACAGCCCAACCATCCAGCCCGAAACCCCTTCACGGCAGGGCGTGCACTTGCCGCAGGACTCGTGGCCGTAGAAGCGGGTCACGTTCCACATCGCATCCACCATGCTCATGCTGGCGGGAATGCCGATGACACCGCCGGTTCCGAGGAGCGAACCTTTAGCCACCAAAGATTCGTAGTCCATCGGGGTGTCGAGGATTTCGTCCGTCCAGGGCAGCGGCGGGCAGGAAGAGCCCCCCGGAATAATGGCCTGGATGGGCTCGGTGGGTCCACCCGCATAGTCATAGAGCAGCTCGCGAAAGGTCGTGCCGAGCGGCAACTCGTACACGCCGGGGCGCTTGAAGGGGCCACTCACCTGGAACAGCTTGTGGCCCTTGGATTTCTCCGTTCCCATCGAGGCAAACCAGTCTGCTCCGCGTTGGATGATGTGAACCGCACTGCACAGCGACTCGACATTGTTGATGGTGGTGGGCTTGCCCCACAGCCCGGCCTGAGCGGGGAACGGGGGCTTCTGGCGGGGGTTAGCGCGAAGGCCCTCGAGGCTGTTCATCAGCGCCGTTTCCTCGCCACAGATGTAGGCCCCGGCCCCCCGGTGGATGTACAACTCGAACTCGAAGCCGGTGCCGAACAGGTTCTGGCCCAGGTAGCCATGCTCCTTGGCCTCTTTCACCGCTTGCATCATCCGGTCATAGGCTTTGCGGTACTCGCCCCGGATGTAGAGATAGCCCTTGGTAGCCTGGATGGCGAGCCCGGCGATCATCATCCCCTCGATGAGCTGGTGTGGGTCGTCTTCCATCAAGTAGCGATCCTTGAAGCTCCCCGGCTCGCTCTCGTCGGCGTTGCAGGCGATGTAGTGCTGCTTGCCGGTGTTCTTGGGCATGAAACTCCACTTCATCCCGGTGGGGAACCCTGCCCCGCCCCGCCCGCGCAGCCCAGATTTCTTCATCTCCTCGATGACCGCATCCTGGCCCATCCCGATGGCCTTCTTGATGGCCTCGTAGCCGCCGTGAGACAGGTAGAAGTCCAGCGTCCAGGACTTGTCCTTGCCCACCTGCGCATACAGGGTGGGTACGAAGCGCGGATCCTTGCCAGAGATAATTGGGCCTAGGGCATCGCCTGCGCCGGAAACCTTGTCGCTCATGCACTCACCTCGTCTCCCCGGTTATGAACGACGTGCCCGGCCTTTCCGGGCAACTGGATATCTTCAACCTTTTTGCCCTGCCGCAGACCCGCTAAAAGCGCGTGCAGCCGGGCTTTGGTCACGCACTCCACGTAGGGCTCGTCGTTGATCTGAATCACCGGCGCGGTGTGGCACGAACCCAGACACTCCACCTTCTGGATGCTGAACAGGCCGTCGTCGGTCACGTCCCCGCGCAGGATTTGCAGCTCGTTCACCAGCTCATCCCACAGCTCATCTGCCCCACCAATCGCACAGGAGAGCGTGGCGCAGACTTGAAGGTGATATTTACCCGTCGGGAGCGCCTGATAGTAGCTGTAAAAGCTCATCACACCCGCGACTTCCGTCGCGGTGATGCCCAAAATTCGCCCAATTTCCTCTTGGCTCTCCGGGCTGATCCAGCCTTCTTCGTCCTGCACTTTCCGCAGCATCGGCATGATGGCCGCGCGCTTGTCGGGATACTGGGCGAAGGTTTGGTTCAGCCAGTCCTGCTTGTCGTCAAAAAATCCCATTCATCACCACCATTCGATTTGTACGTTTGGAAAAGTTTTGGGAGCCGCCGACTGACCCGGCTTGAGGGTGTGACGGGTCAGGTATCCTGAACCCTCAGGGTCGGTGTAGACCTCGAGCAGATTATCCCTCAGGTTAACGATCCAATACTCAGGGATGCCCTCGCTTGCGTAGATCGCAAGCTTTTCGCTTTGATCCAGCTTCAGGGTTGCGTCACTGATCTCAACGACAAGGAAAAGCTGGCTCGAGACAAACACTTTTCCTTCGTAATCCTCGCGCCGAACCAACGCGAAGTCGGGCTCAGGCTCACTTTGGCTGTTGGCTACACGGATTGGGGATTGCTGCGCGATGACGGCGACCCCACCCAGGGCCTGCTGAAAGCGCTGATTGAGATTGACCAAAGCCGCGAAGTGAGGGTCTTTCATTGCAGGCATACGAATCATGTACCCGTTGATGAGCTGAACCCGCTTGCCCCTGAACATCCCCAAATCCGCCATCTGGTGATACTGCTCGACGGTAATAGGCAGGGGCGAAGGCTCAAGCACCTCCGCTTCAGGTTGTCTATCTGCGACTCGGGCCATGCACCACCCCCTATCGGTCCACGTCGCCCATCACCGGGTCGAGGCTGGCAATCACCACCACCATGTCGGCCATCTGCACACCCTTGCAGGCATAGGGTAGGCTCTGCAGGTTGACGAAACTGGGTGCTCGCACCTTAACCCGGTAGGGCACTGAGCCACCGTCCGAAACGATGTAATAGCCCAGCTCGCCTCGGGCACTCTCGGTGGGTACGTACACTTCGCCGGGGGCCGGGTGGAAGCCCTCGGTGACCAACTTGAAGTGGTAGATCACCGCTTCCATTGAGGTTTCCAGGAGCCTGCGAGGCGGCAGCGAAATCTGCGGGTCGGGGTCGCGGATGGGGCCGTCACCGATGGCCTCGAGCCGCTCTACTGCTTGCCCAATAATCTTGACCGACTCGCGCATCTCGAGGATACGAATCACCATCCGGTCAAAAATGTCGCCGCCATGTAAAACCGGCACATTAAAGCTGTAGGTCTCGTATCCGGCGTAGGGGTGCGCCTTGCGCACGTCGTAGTTCACCCCCGAGGCCCGCAAGCTCCCTCCGGTAAGGGACAAATTGATGGCGTCCTCAGCAGGGATAATCGAGACCCCCTTGGCCCGCTCAGCGAAGATCGGGCTGTCGCGGAACAGTCCCTCGTACTCGTCAATCCGTGCGGGCATCGCGGCGAGGAACTTCTTCATCTCGCCTAGGAACTCTTTGGGCAAGTCTTCCTTTAGCCCGCCGATGCGGATGTAGTTGTGGTGGAAACGCTGGCCCGAGACCCACTCGAATAGGTCGAGCACCGCCTCGCGCTCACGGAAGGCGTAGAAGAAGGGCGTTAGCGCCCCGAAGTCGAGCAACCCCGTACCCAAGAAAACCAAGTGCGACGCGATGCGGGAAAGCTCGTTGAGCATCACGCGGATGGCTTGCGCCCTCGGCGGAACCTCGGCCCCGACCAGCTTTTCCACGCTGAGGGCGTAGGCCAGGTCGTGCGCCCAGGAGTGCAGGTAGTCCATGCGCGGCGTATAGGTGATGTCCTGGGTATACGTGCGGTTCTCCATGTTCTTCTCAAAACCGGTGTGGAGGTAGCCGATGTGCGGGGTTAGGCGCAGGATTTGCTCGCCAGAGAGGTCGACCACCACACGCAAAACCCCGTGCGTCGAGGGATGCTGCGGCCCCACGTTGAGGGTCATCACCTCCGACTTCAGCTCGGGCGCGTCGGCTAAGTCGTAGGCGACTTCGCTTGGGCTATGCAGGCCGCTGGGGTCCTTGATCATCCTTCTCTCCCCTCTCCGGCCACCTGCCGGATTTCGTCGAATACATCCTGGTAGCCCTTGCGTGAGCCCCCGCGGTAGCCAGTCATCCCGCTGCGGTCACCGGAAACCCCAGCGCGGAAGCTGTCGGGGTCAATGAAGCGACCCTCCTTGAAGAGCGTGGGGGTCTCGCCCAGCGGGAAATCTTTGCGCAGGGGGTGGCCCTCCAAGTCCTCCGGGGTCAGAATCTTGCGCAAATCGGGGTGGCCCTCGAAGCGGATGCCGAACAGGTCGTAGACCTCGCGCTCCAAGTAATCAGCCCCCATCCACAAGTCGGTCAGGGTGGGCAGGACCGGATCAGCTTCGGGGACATAGACGCGCACGAAAACCCGGCTGCCGTCCCCGTCCTTATATCCAGGCAGCGAGACGAGTTCGTACACCACGCAGAAACGCTCGGGCTTACTTTGGGGATACCGCAGATAATCCAGGCCCACGATGTCGGCGAGGTAGTTCCAGCCCGCGGCCTTCATCGCGGTCACGAAGGCTTTAAACTCAGGTCTCGGGACGTTAATCCAGGTGTTGGCGTGGGCCTCCTCGAGCGCATACCCCTTCGACCCGGCCTCGTCTTTGAGTTGCTCCAGACGCAGCATCTCCCCTCCTATCGCTTCCAGGCTTCGACCGAGGGCAGCTTGCGGCCCTGGTCATCTCTGGCGCGGCCTTGAATCTTCTTCTGGAGTTGCATGAAGCCGTAAATCAGCGCTTCAGGGCGCGGCGGACAGCCAGGCACGAAGATGTCCACCGGGACCACGCTGTCCACGTTCTGCACGATGGCGTAGTTGTTGAACATCCCGCCCGAGCTGGCACAAGCACCCATACTGATGACCCATTTAGGGTCGGGCATCTGGTCATAGACCCGGCGCAGCACCGGGGCCATCTTCTTGCTCAAGCGCCCCGCCACGATCATCACGTCGGCTTGGCGCGGGCTAGCACGAAACACCTCTGAGCCGAAGCGTGAGAGGTCGTTGCGCGCATCCGTCGAAGCCATCATCTCAATAGCACAGCAGGCCAACCCGAAGGTCGCGGGCCACAGGCTGTTGCTGCGCCCCCAGGCTACGAGCTTCTCCAGCGTGGTAAACAGGATGCCCGCGTTCTCGAGCTCCTGCACATCTTTGCTAAATAAGTCTGCGATGGTTGCCATTTATGCTCCTTCGTCGCGCTGGAGGCCAGACGCCAGATGCAAAACGCGAAAAAAGCCTTCAGGCGTTTGGCGTATTGCGTTTAGCGTTTTGCGGCTTAGTGCCACTTCATCACTCCCTTGAACCACTCGTATAGGAATCCCACAAACAGCAACACCGTGAACACCAGCAAGCCCCAAAACCCCACCGCGCCCAGCGTCCCAGCGCTCACCGCGTAGGGCCACAAAAAGGCTACTTCCACGTCGAAGATGATGAACAACATGGCGATGGCGTAGAAATGCACGGGAAAGCGTTTGACCTCCCCCGCTGGGTCGTTGCCCGACTCGTAGGGCATCAGCTTGGGGCGGCTGGGCTTTTTTGGCCCCAGCAAGGCCCCCACGCTCACCGCCAGGATGGCGATGGCGACGGCCACAGCGAGGTAAACCAGGACGGCTTGGTATTCGGTGTTGGGCGACAAAATATCCTCACCTCTCTTTTGAGTTCGTGCCAGTCTTCACGAGGGAGCCCGGAAAACCACACTAAACTCATTCCTATCCGCAATAGTTTACACTTTCACTTATACCTTGCAAGTCAGCCGGGTCGCAATTTTAATCCTCTGTAGCACACGTCTTTTCGAGAAAAGAAGGCGGATTCCTGGGCTGGTTTCAAGAAAGACCTTCTATCAATGCGAGCTATGTCCCGGTGAACGGGTGGAAGATAACCCGATAATGGGCCCGTGCGCCGCCCACAGCCGCCCCCTGCCAATATAAAACTAACGTCTTGTTGGGCGACCTCGCCGCCACACTGGTGTTGGTATGGGACTCGAGCCGCTCCCAAACCCTGCTGATCCTGCTGACTTCCATCGTTCAAGCCTTCATCCCGGCGGCCTCGCTGTGGGTGAGCAAGCTGCTGCTGGACGACGTGGCGCTCGCAGTGCAAGGGCGACTGGCAGGTGGTTTCCCCACGTTGGCGGGCTTGCTGGCGCTTCAGGTGAGCATCGGCGTGGTGGGAACGCTGCTCTCTACATTGCAAGGTTCGGCCAGGGAACTGCTGGGCGATACCCTGCAAAACCGCATCCAGCGCAAGATTTTAGAGAAGGCGGCAGGTTTAGAGCTAACCCACTACGAAAACCCCAAGACCTACGACGCCATGCTCAACGCCAACCGCGAGGTGGGAACGCGCCCACTCGGGCTTTTTACCCAAATCCTTTCGCTGGGGCAAGCGGTTATCACCCTGCTCTCAATTGGGACACTGCTCTCGAGGCTGGGCTGGGCGGTGATGCCCCTGGTGCTGCTGGCAACGGTCCCTGGGGTCTGGGTTTCGACCCGCTACGGCTTTGAGAACTACCGCATGGTGCGCCGCCGCGCCCCCGAGGCCCGAATGCAGAACTATATGGCGAATGTGCTGATGACCGATACCGCGGTCAAGGAAGTCCGCATGTTCAGTTTCGAGGACTACGTGCTGGGCCGCTGGCAAGACCTCTACGCCAAGTTTCGTGCCCAACTGGTCCCCCTGGTCCACAAGCGCGGAGCCTGGGGGCTAGCGACCTCGCTGTTCTCGGCCTTATTAATCGCTTTGGCAACCTTGCAAGTGCTCGCCAGGGCTGCCGCTGGGCGCATCAGCGTGGGGGATTTCGCCCTCTTCGTGCAGGGAATCGCCCAGGTACAAGCACAGTTTTCTACGCTGCTCACGGGATTTTCGGGGATTTATCAAAACCTGCTCTACATGCGTAACCTCTTTGAGTTCCTGGAGCTTCCGGCCAGGGACCTAAATGCCGGTGAAGAGTGGCAGGGCCCAATCCAGGACATCGAATTCCAGAACGTGAGCTTTCGCTATCCAGGAGCCAAGGCCGACGTTTTACACGGAGTCTCCTTCAGGATTCGCCGGGGCGAGTCGCTGGCCCTGGTCGGCGAAAACGGGGCTGGCAAGACCACCGTGGTCAAGCTCCTGACCCGGCTTTACGAGCCCAGCGGCGGGCGGATTCTGCTCAACGGGCTGGACGCGGCCCGCTTTAGCCCCAGGAGCGTGCAGCAGCAGATGAGCGTGATCTTTCAGGACTACGCGCAATATGAACTCTCCGTGCGGGAAAACCTGGCCCTGAGCCAGATTGAGGAGCAGAGCGATGAGAAGAAACTGGGGACAGCCGCAGCGCGCTCGAGGGCCGACGAGGTACTGGCTGAACTCCCCCAAGGCTTCGACACCCAACTGGGTCGCTACTACGACTTCGGGCGCAAACTCTCGGGCGGGCAGTGGCAACGACTAGCGCTGGGACGGCTCTATTTTCGCGACGCCTCGGTTTTGGTTTTTGACGAGCCCACCGCCGCCCTCGACGCCCAGGCCGAGTTCGAGGTGATCGAGAGCCTGCGCCAGCAGGCCGAGGGGCGCATCACGGTGATCATCTCGCACCGCTTCTCCACGGTGCGGCTGGCCGACAAGATCGTGGTCTTGCAGAACGGGCAGGTGATGGAGACCGGCTCGCACGAGGAATTACTGCGCCAGGACGGGATTTACACCACACTGTTCAGGCTGCAAGCCAGGGGGTATCAAGACTCACCCGGTGCGGTCAGCGCGCTCAGGAACGAAGCTCCGTAAAGCACCAGCAGCCATCCGCCGAACAAGCCCGCCGCTTCGGGCAACATATTCGGAAATACAAGGCCAAACGTCGGCAAGGTCAGGCCATCGAGAAACAGTTCGGGTAACAACAGCCAGGCCGCCGTCGCGGTCGGTCGGTCGGGGCCAAACCGCCGGATCAGCCCGCGCATTAGGGCGAACATCCCAGCAGCCCCTACGACGAAAACCAGCACGGTGACAATACCATTGCCGGGAACGAATAACCACTGCCCCATCAGCCGAACCGCTACCGTGGCAGCTAGCCAAATCGCAAATCCTATCAGCATCAGCCTCGTTGGAGATTGCCTCGAACCCGCTCGCGTCATACCGCCCCCGCCTTTTCCAAGGCCTGCACAAAGGCTTCAAACGCCGCGTCCACCCGCTTCACTTCGCCGGTGATCAAGCGGTCCAAAAGCAAGCCGGAAAACACGCTGACAATCAAGCTGGCTTGCGCAGGGGCGACCTGCAAACCCTGCTGGACAAACGCCACCCAGCCGTGGACCGCCTCCCTGGCAAAGTTTTGATATTCAGCATGGCCGTTGATCGCCAGCACCTCGATCTCGTAGAGCAGGCGGGCATAGGGGGCCAGCTCCGGCGAGGTGAACCAGCCCCAAAACCGCCGCAGACCCTCGGTGGGGTCCCCGGAAGATGGCGGCTGGTTCTGCAAAACCGCTTGCTGACGGGCTTGCGCCGCGGTGAGCGCTTCGACCACCAGGTTTTCTTTGGAGCCAAAGTAATACAAGAGCATCCGGGCGTTGGTCCCCAAGGCTTCGGCTAGAGGCCTCAGGCTCAGGTCTTGCAGTCCGCCGCGCAGCAGGTATTCCACGATCCCCTCGAGAAGTTCGGCTTTGGCGTCGGGGTTAGGGGTACGGCCCATGGCCCCATTGTATGAATGAAACAATCGTTACACGTAACGATTGTTTCATGAATTGAGGGCAAATTCAAACGCCGGGAGAATCCCGGCGTTTGGTAGGCGCTGAGTCAGGTTCTAGTCGAAGATGTCAAAGATACGGCCCAGCCTGCTTTTACGCTTACCCGTACGGCGGTAATAATCGTCGTCATCGTCGGTGTCATAGACCGAGCGGGGACGAGGTTGGCCGGGGTAGCGGCGGCTGTACTCGTCCATCTCTTGGTCGTAGTCGCGCTCGAGCCGGTTTACCTGGCCCAAAAGCTTCTCCATCTCCCCCCGGTCGAGCCAAACCCCGCGGCAGGTGGGGCAGATGTCAATGGTGACTCCGTTGCGGTTGACCTCTTGCATCGGGCTATTGTCGTTAGGACAGGTGAGCAGTGGCATCCTTTCCTCCCAAGCCCATGGTGCAAGAAACCCTCCTAACTCACCGTCGCTGGGCTGCTAGTCTCTCTCATGGTTTTTCGCTACCTAAGAAGAAAACCCCGCACGGCGGGGCTTCTTATTTCTCAAGGATTTATACCGGGGTGGGCCCGACTTCCCGCGGTCTAGACCGCTCGGCCAGCCGCACCAGCAGGATTGAAATCCAGTACAGGATCAGCAGTGGGACCGTGACCAGGCTCAAGTTCACCACATCCACGGTAGGGGTGATCACCGCAGCCAGCGTCACCAGCCCCACCACCGCGATCCGCCAGTTGCTGATCAGAAAGCGGCTGGTGAGGAAGCCCAGGCGACCCAGCAGATAGCTCACCACCGGCATCTCGAAGAGGATGCCCATCAGGCCGAGAAAGGTCAGGATTTGGCCCATGTACATCCCGATGCTGATTTGCGGCGTGACCACATCCCCTAAAAAGCCCAGCAGAAACGGCACCGCGAAGGGCAGCAGAACGAAATAGGCGAACACCGCGCCCACCGCGAAACTGAAACCTGCCCCCAGCAGGAATGGTACGGCCAAACGGCGCTCGTGGTTATACAGCCCTGGAGCGATAAAGGCCCATATCTGATAAACGATAAAGGGCAGCGCGAGGGCGATACCTCCGAAGGCGGCCACCTTGAAGGCGGTCAGAAACGGCTCGGTGATGTTGAGGACGATCAGTTCGGCCTTAACCTGGGCGGTAGCGTTGTAGGCATCCAGGGGGCGCTTGAGCAGGTCTAGGATTTGGATACGAAAGGTGAAGGCCACCGCGGTCATGACCCCCCAGGCTCCGATGGCCCAGAGCAGCCGGGTGCGGAGTTCCTCGAGGTGTTCAATGAGTGGGGATTCACGCATGATTAGCCTTACGTGAACAGCCTAGGCTTTGGTTTTCTCATCAGATTTGATTGAATCTGCCGCTTCAGTCGGCTTGGCCTCTTCAATGATTCCCTCAGTTCCCTTCTTAAACTCGCGGATGCTCTGCCCTAACCCTTTGGCTAGCCCTGGAAGTTGCTTGGGTCCCAGAAGCAGCAGCGCAATGGCCAAAACGACGATTAGATCTTGACCCGCTAACATGGCTTACCCCCCTTAGGCTTTAGGTTCTTCGATGCGGGCAGTTGGAGCGGGTTTGGGCGGTTCGTTGGGGCTAGTCGCCTGTTCGAACTCGTCGCGAATGCTTTGAGCTCCCTTACGGAACTCTCGGATGCTCTGTCCCAGACCACGCCCCAACTCGGGCAGCTTTTTGGGGCCGAACAACAGCAGGGCCACCACCAAGATGATCAAGATTTCCGGCATCCCAAGGTTCATAGTTCCCTCCTGGCCTTCAAGCTAATAGTATACTCCTCCACCTGAAGTCCATATGAAGCTTATACGCACCAAAGCGACCGCATAGATTGCCCGAATAGCCGATAGATCGCTTGAATAGATTGCTCGAGGGGAGCCGGTGGAGCACCCCTCGAGCAGTCTGCCGCACCTTACTTGATGTTGCCGTTGAGGCCGTTGGGGAAGAAGCCGCCTTTGCCCTTACTCCCCAGGTAGACGATGGCCAGCACCTCGTCGGTGCTGCGCCCAAAGGCCACGGCGTTGTCGTTGGCAACTACGATGTTGGCCTTGCCGTTCAGGGTGATGCCCTGGTCCTTGCCGCCGCCCACCTTGCCCCGCAGGTCGCTGATG
>PSMF01000229.1:673-2601 GCA_040290005.1 Meiothermus sp. | reverse complement strand
TCAGCGTCGTTAAAGGCATAGAAGGTGGTCTCGTCGCTCCAGGCCTCCAGCACCAGCACCGTCGCGGGGACCCCCTCCTCCAGCGTGCGCCGCAGCACCGCCTCCGCCTTGGCCTGCGAGTTCCAGGTGTTGGCCGAGATCCACGGACCGAAGGCCCACTTCGGCGGCACCGTCGCGGGGGCAGTGAGGCGCACGAAGGCCTGCGTCACGCCGTAGGGCTCCTCGGCCACGATCACGTGCAGCGGCAGGACCGCGGCGGGGGTGGGGAGCTTCTCGAGCGTGAGCATGCCGGCACCAAGGTCGAAGTGGCTAGGCTCCTCAGCGGCCAACCACAGCCCGTAGCCCGCCGAGGAGAGCAGGAAGGGCACCGGCAGGTAGGTGCGCGGGCCCTGCTCCTTGTATTCCTCGTAGACCCGCACATCGTAGCGGCCCCGGCGCTCCAGAGGAGTGAAGCGTTCGCCCAGCCCATAGAGGGTCTCCCCCGCCTCAGGCATGAGGGCACAGCGCAGCCGGGTCACCTGACCATCTTCTAGCGCCAACCAGCGTAGACAGGCCGAGCCCCGATAGCCGCCCCTAGGGCCCCGCACCTCCAGGGCCAGCGTGGCAAGGTCAACGTACACCTCCACACCCTCTGCACGGACCCGCAGCTTGCCGCTTACCTCCTCGATCATGCAGGGTAGGCCCTCGAGCAGCATGGGCTCAAGCGGCCCGACCCGAAACTCGGCCTTGCATACTCCCGCGAGCGGAAAACTCAGGGCGAGCTCGGCTTGTGCGCCGGCCTCCCCGACCAAGTCGAGCCAGACCCCGCGAGGCTCCTTGCGCACGCCCTGGCAACGGTCCACCTCGAGCCAATGCCCGACCTCGAAATTGTAGGGTCCGCTCTGCTCGGTGGAGGTAGCCAAGCTGTAGACATGCTTTCCCGGCGTGGCCGGGCCGAGGTCGGCTACCCAGTAACCTGCCCCTAGGGGCTGGGCCGCGCGGCACTCCCCGGCGAAGATCACCCACGCTTCCCCCACCCCAGGGTCGGTCTGGAAACCACTTGCACCCATTCGCCAGGCTCGGGGTCGCGGGGCGTGCGCTCGACGGGGAGCGGGCGGTAAGGGTCATCGTGGCCGTAGGGCTGGTGCAGGATCATGCTTCTCCTCGATGGCTGTAGGGCCCTGGAACGAAGAACATATAAGGATTAGCCATAGATGTTACCGTCTGTCGGGACCTCACGGTGAGCGGAGGGACGGGCTGATGCCTTCAAAGAACCCCATGCGGGGAGGGCCGTTCGATCGGCGTGACTTAGCGACGGATCAAGGCTTCAACACGGCGCTGGGCATCGGCCAGCGCTTGCTCGGGGGTCTTGCTGCCCAGCCGGGCGGCCTCAAGTTCTTGGTTGATAATGTCTTGGAGTTGTGACTGGTTCTCCACCACCGGCGGGGTAACGGCGTACTGGAGGGAGTCAAATACCGCTTCGCGATTGGCCGGCAGCGGCTTTTTCAGGTAGGAGTCGAAGAGGGCCCGTTGAGACAGCGAGAGGGCGGGCAGCTCCCAGGCTCGCTCAATGCGGGTTTTGACCGTGGTAGGGCTGGCAGCCAGGAACTTGACCCATTTGAAGGCCGCCTCGGGGTTCTTGCTAGTGCGCGAGATCACCGCGGCATTAGAGAAGAAGTGGGTGGCCTTGCGGACACCGCCCGGCTCGACCTCAATGTCCCATTTGAACTTGGCCTGGCTGAACTTGTCGAACATCCAGATGCCGCTGTAGAGCATGCCGAGCTGGCCATTGAGGAAGAGGTCCTCGTTGGAGAGCCCGCTCATCTCGGCGTCGGAGGGCATGACCTTCAGCCGCACCTTGTCCACCAGGTAGCGCAGGGCCTCGCGGTTGGCCGGGATGTCGATCTGCACGCTGGGGCTCACCTGCAAGCCGCCGCCGGCCTGGCGGG
>PSMF01000229.1:239-488 GCA_040290005.1 Meiothermus sp. | reverse complement strand
CAAGCCGTACTGGACGTTGCCGTGGCGGAAGGCGTTGAGGGCGGCGGGGTAGAAGGCGTTGTTCAGGGTACGGTCCTGGTGCAGGTAGGGGTCGAGGGCCAGCAGGGTGCCCCTGGAGGCGAAGGTCACGAAGTTCTCGTAGTTGAGCTCGAACACGTCGGGCGCCTGCCCGGCGGCGAGGTTGGTCTGCAGCTTGGTGAAGTACGAGTCGAAGGGCACAGTGGTGTACTTCACCTCGAGGTCGGGGTT
>PSMF01000229.1:0-224 GCA_040290005.1 Meiothermus sp. | reverse complement strand
CTTCTCGAAGGCCGCGATCAGGGCCTCGAGGTCCTTGACGTGGTTCTGGTCGGTGGTGAAGGAGAAGTAGTTGATGGTGGTCTTGGCCAGCCCGCTGGCTAGCAGCACGAACACGAGTACGACCCAAAGCTTTCGCATGTCCCAACCTCCTCGCCCCTACACCCGGGGCCTGGCAAACACTTCCCGCTGTATCGTGAGACCCGCTGCGCCTTGGGCCCAGGCGT
>PSMF01000228.1:0-2636 GCA_040290005.1 Meiothermus sp. | reverse complement strand
CCGTGCCCCGGTAGGCTTCGATCAACTCCTCGTCGATCTCGGCCCTGAGGTTCTTCGCGGGCTTGGAACTACCCGTCTTCGCCGTTGTGATTGGCTTCACACTTCACCAAATAACACGCCCTGTGGCTGTATCGTCGATCGAAGTCCAGGCCAGCGCGCGACAAAGGCCGCCGCTGAAATACGTGCGAGCTCGCTTGGCTCGATCTTGTTGAGACCGCCGCCGTAAACCCGACCCTCGCCCCGAAGTTCGTAACCGGTCACCTCCCCAAGTAAAGCAAATACGTCGGCGGCACGATCAGGATGTTCCCACAACATCCGCGCGAGACCGTCCTTCGGATACAGCAGGAGATAGAGATTCGTCCCGATGGCGCGCGAGCGGTTCCAGATGAATCGGAAAGGTTGTTTCTGGTCGGACCCTCGCCCCATGTAGGTGCAGAGGAATGGGGCCGGGTCGCGTTGTTCCTGCTTGTACCAGGGGTTTCGCTTACTGACAAGATAGCCCTCCTTGATGCCTAGCGCCTCGGCGGTTTGAAGGTACTCCCACAGGGCAGGGTGTCGGGATTGTAGGAGCGCCTCTGGCAGGTCACAGTCAATGACACAGAGTTGAGGTTCAATGAACGGGTAGCCGTCTTGGTCTCCGTCGATGACAGTGGTCTTGAGGAAACGTGGGCTGGGCAGAATTGGCCGCAGGTAACGCTTCGGGAAGCCGCGCCGCTCAGCCTCACGGCGCTCGAGCACGAAGAATTTATTACTGCCCGTGGCGATGCCACGCTGGATACGAAATAGGTCGCCCAGCGTTGCGCCGTCGTTATCCTTGGACATTCGACGATCGTTGCGGGCATGGCTCGGATACACCGTCCACTTCCGGGACTCGCGCACCTTTTCCAAGGGGATGGAGGCCCTTGCGTGCGGTTCCAGGATCGTACCGCCGAAGGTGAACTCGACCCAGTGCTTGGGCGGGGGCGCCGTCTTGCGGAAGACGAGAACGGCCGAAGAAACGAGAGCGTCATCAAATTGAACCTCCTCCGGGTCGAAGCGGTGAACCCGGATCAGCGTCACACGATCCGTAAGGTACTGCTTCAGCGCAGCACCGTAGTTGACGTCCATAAACTCGGAGGGCACGAGCCACGCTGCATAGCCACCATCCTTCATCCAAGCTGTCGCGAGCACAACGAAGTAAACATAGAGGCCCGCAAGGCCGTTCACCTTGACGCCGGCGATTTGATAGGCCAGTGCCTGCAGGCGTTCCTTTTCCTCCCGGTCCAAGTGGTGATGCCGGACGTAGGGAGGGTTCGTAAGAATCAGGTTTGGGGCGGCCGGGCAACGTGGGCTGGCAACAATGCGGGTGAAATCGCCTTGGACAACGTCAAGACCCGCTTGTGCCCACAGGTGGCGGGCGGCATCGCAGAAGCGGGGATCGAGTTCGATGCCAACGGCGCTTTTGATTCGCTCGGGGCCGAAGACCGCTAGGGCGGCGGAATAGAAGCTCCCTGTGCCGACGGCGGGGTCCGCGAAATGGATTGGGCAGAGGTGGCGGCCCGCGACGGACTGGACGTAGCGGGTAATTTCCACGGCGAGGGCGTAGGGAGTCGCGAATTGACCCAGGCGGTTCCTTTCGGCA
Organism: Meiothermus sp.; assembly: GCA_040290005.1. Classification (GTDB taxonomy): domain Bacteria; phylum Deinococcota; class Deinococci; order Deinococcales; family Thermaceae; genus Meiothermus. Next base: position 1,015 of record PSMF01000228.1, on the reverse strand, counting down.
GCGGACCTGCTTGAATCGAGTGCTGCCTGGATGGCTTGTCGCTGGGCCTCGATAGAATTCTCCTGTGTTCTCAGCATCGGTCTTACAACCCTAGTTTTGCCAAGTCGTCGATCCTGTGCTCCCACACCCAATCGATCCCTTCGGCAGCCTCGTACCCCAAATAGTCACTGCCGAAGTACCCGCAAAGGAACAGCACGAAGGTCACGGTCTCTCCGTAGGTTGCCTGCAATTGGTGAATCTTCGTCGCCTCTTCCTTCCGCCGCTTGTTTGTGTTCGTGAAATCACCCGCTGACTTGGCCTCGATGAGGATTGGCAGCTGGTCTTTGCGGAGTTGCTTTGGCTGGATCACGACATCGATTGGGATGTTGACCTTGTGAGTCTTTCCGACGGGCACGTTCATGCGGAAGGTATACGTCCCGGGTTCCATTTCCTGGAGCGGTTTGCCAGGTGGGTGCGCCTGTTTTCGGTAGCCGCGCCGATCCAGATAGTCTCCGATCAGGGCGAGCTGTCGTTGCTCCTGAGCGTTACGGACAATCGGGTTCGCCACGGCGCTGCAAAGCCGGTCAGCGACGATCGTCGAAGCCCGGTCCCGCTCGTGGTCGGTTGGGGACTTTCCATTGCCCAGCCAGGGGAAGATATCGCGGTCCAAGAGGCGCGAGAGAATGCGGCAGACTTTCGTCAGCTCGCGGTCGAGCTCGACGGGCGGCATTCTGCTTGGCAACTTACCCCTTTCCATCCGGCTAATGAGATTCTTGTTGACGTCGGCCAACCCAACCAGCCGGTCAACGGCCAGTGGTGGGGCGGTGCACATGCGGAGCGTCGGGAGCGCGCCGGGGTGCGCCTTCAGCATGGCTGGGTTCAGGCTTTGCAAGTCGTTGGTTGCCACAAGCGCCGCTTTGACGTACTCCGTGGTCTGCACTCGTATGGACCGAAATGCCTCTGGTGCAAACTCCATGAACCACTGGTTGAAGCGGTCAACAGAAGCCGCGATATCCGCCTTCCAGAGATGCGGCTT
>PSMF01000227.1:0-2656 GCA_040290005.1 Meiothermus sp. | reverse complement strand
CTTCTTGGCCTGGGCGATCCACTCGAGAATCCCCAAATCTGCCTCGGTCATCAACCCGGCTTTCATCAACCGCTCTATGCGCTCTTTGTTGGATTTTGACCAGCCGCTTTTAGCCTTGCGCGGCGCGAAGTACAGCATCGAGCGCTCCTCGTCGAGCTTCGAGGGCTTGTGGCATGGTGTAAAGACAGCCACTCCGCCCGGTTTTTTGGATAAAAACGCTCGGTTTCGCTTATCAGTTCTATCTACCTGAACTCGAGTTCTAGCGGACGGGCTCGAGGCCCGCCCGGTGAGGGGGGGCCGTTGTTGGCATCGGGGAGCAAGGCCGGGTGGCCGGAGGAGGTCGTCGCGCCCCCGCACCAGCGCCCAGACCGTGACCGCGGCCACCAGCCCCAGGAGCGCCATCACCAGGAAGGCCGCCCGGAAGCCCTCGGTGAGTGCCCGAAAGGCTTCCCGCTACTCCCCGACGCAGCAGCCCTGCTCGCCGCTATCCCCGCGAAGGCGCAAGAGACCGGGTTAGAGTCGGCTCGAACCCTCTGGCTGGCCCACCCCTTTTTCACACCCGCCTTGCACAACCCTCAGGCCGCCAAGCTGCTGCAACCCATCGTCAGGGCCTACTCCGGATTCCACTGGAATACCGGCTATGCGCCCTCGCAGCCTATCCACGACGTTTCGGGGCAGCTCGATACACTTCGGGCTAAAACCCTGGTCCTGGTAGGGGAACTCGACACCGAGCAGAATCATCGGGTCGCCACTTACTTGGCAACCTGCATTCCGGATGCACGGAAAGTGGTCATTGGAGGCGCAGGGCATATGGTAAACCTCGAAGCTCCACAAGCTTTCAACGCAGCAATCCTGCCCTTCCTGAGCGAAACCTCGGGATAGCCTTCACAGGCTGAACATGATCGCTTCCGGCGGTTCGCTGGGGAGCCCACCCCGCGAGTCTATTATCCAAAGTAAACGTCCTTCGTGAAGCCACACCGGTATGCCTGAACGCTCGTGGCATCTCGGTGGTTTAGGAATTCAGTCAGCCAAACGTCTCGCACAAATTGAAACGGCTCTCTAGGAGGCCGAGCCGGGTGGTGGCCGTCACCAAGCGGGATGCTTCCAAGACCAAGGCTGAGAAGGGCCAGGTCTTCCACCCAGACCAGGGCCAAACCACCGCCGACATTTTGGTCACCAGCGGCGCGGACAGTGTAGGCATGAATTTGCAGTGGGGCGAGCGCCTCGAGCATAAACGCGAGTTGCAGCGAGTTTTTGAGAGCAACTGGGAACACTCGACGACAGTAGCCTAGCCAAGCACATCCACCACGACGAGGCCACACTGGACTTTCCCAATGCGGAAAGCGGAAAGCGCCAAGACTGCCTACCTCAAGCGCTATAGCCGCCCCGGCTTCTATGGGAGAATACCCAAAATCCCCACCGGCAAATTCATAGACGAACTCCATGGAATTCACTCTTGTAGGACCGGGCAGGTGGGTTATACCAGGCTGGAGTATAGGCAATCCGCCGAGATGCTTCACAATGAGTTCATTTTCCCCCACCATACTGCCCCCGTGATTGGGGAATCACGGAACGTATTAAGGAAGTTTACACAGCTGGTTACGGTTTCCTTATCGAGAACTCAGAAAGCTAACCCTCCTTGACGGCACAACCAATGCCTGTCATAGTCATCAGGGGCTAAGCGCCTCTAAACCTCAAGCGAAAGGAGCCGACACACCCCGCATGGAAGACGCTGGCAGTTACAGTCCCAAGCCAAGTCCCCCTGGGGGTGCCGCTCTGCGCTGATGGCCGCCAGGCCAGCCTCCTTGGGGATCTAGCCAAACCCAAGGAGGTTTTTCGTGCTCAGCATCTTGAAGTGGCAGCTTCTTGCCGACCCCGACCGCGCCTTTCCCCCTCTTCCGCCCTTTTGTTTGATAATCGGCGGGGTGAGTGGGGTAGGGAAGTCTACGCTGGCCGAGCGCCTGGCGCTCAAACTCAACGCCCGCCTCGAGTCCACCGACCACCTGCGCGAGGCCCTGCGCACCGCTTATCCAGCGGAGTTCTACCCGGAGCTGCATGCCCACTCATATACGGCTTGGCAGGCCATCCCGCACGAGAAGCAGCGGCCTCCGAGGGTTTTCCATGGGCTTTTGGCCCAGGCCCGTCTGTTGGAAAAAGCCGTACAGGCCGTAGCCAATAGGGTATCCCAGGAGAGGCGATCGCTCATCCTCGAGGGCGTTCACCTGATCCCTGGCCGCTTTGCCCACCCCGGTTATGCCCTCGGCTTCACGGTCTTACTGGTGGTGCGCTCCCCGCAAGAGCACCTGCACCGCTTGCAGCGGCGGACCAGGCTGACCCGCCGCGATGACCATGAGGCGCTTGCTCACTTCAGCCAGGTGCGGGCCTTGCAGGGAGCCCTCGAGCGGCGGGCCAGGTTTTACCGCGTCCCGATTGTCCCCACCGATGAGCTGAACGCCGAGGAGGCTATGCTGGCTCTGCTCAAGCGCCAGGGGGTGCGCCCATGAGGCGCGTGTTTCCTTCCCCCGAGGCCCTGCGGCCCCGCGCTCCCTTCTCGCGCTGGGATTTGGTGGTGATTCCTGGGATCTTGGTACTGCTCCTGCTGCTCACCCTGGCCCTGCGGGGGGCTACTGAGCCCTTCGGCCCTACTTCGCCCGAT
>PSMF01000226.1:0-2682 GCA_040290005.1 Meiothermus sp. | reverse complement strand
CAACTTCACATATCGCGCTGCTGGCATTTCGTAATACTACCATGGAGATACTTAGGCGGCGGCTCAGGCGAACAATCAGCCGCTGCTACTGATCGGCTGGGATATTGACGGCCTAAAAGGTGAACGGTCGGCGGCTAACGTCCTATCCCTCATGCCGATAGCCTGACAAAAGCCGTATATTTTTTGGGTGGAGGCCCTATGAAGAACCGAACCAAAGCTTCGTTATTCGGCTTGCTCACGGCTCTTTCCCTTACCATTACCGCTTGTGTTCCCGCAGCCCAGAGCGGCCCGGTAAACGTCACCCTGCTCGCCGTCAACGACATCCACGGCAACCTCTTGCCCAGCACCTTCAACTACCCCGACCCCGCCGACCGCAGCAAGCGCATCTCGCTCCAGGCAGGTGGGGTCGAGGCCATCGCCACCGTGGTCAAAGAGACCAAAGCCAAGAACCCCAACACCCTGCTGGTGGGGGCGGGTGACCTGATCAGCGCCAGCCCGCTGGTTTCCTCGTTGCTGGCCGATGAACCTACCCTCAAAGCGCTGAGCGACATCGGCATGAGCTTTAGCTCGGTGGGCAACCACGAGTTCGACCGCGGCTACAAGGAGCTATTACGGCTGCAAAACGGCGGCTGCGCCGAGCCCTTCGACCCGGCCAAGGCCTGCAAGTTTGGCAACTACGAAGGGGCCAAGTTTCAGTATCTGGCTGCAAACGTGATCGTCAAGGACACCGGTAAAACCGCGTTCCCGGCCTATGTCATCAAAGAGGTCGGTGGGGTCAAGATCGCTTTCATCGGGCTGGTGCTCAAGGAAACCCCCACCATCGTACTCCCGAGCGGGGTGGCGGGTTTGGAGTTCACCGACGAGGCCGAGGCCGCAAACAAGCTAGTCCCCGAGCTGAAGGCGCAGGGGGCGCAGGTCATCATCGTGATGATCCACCAGGGCGGGGTCGCCAAAGACCCCTTCTACGTGAAAGACTGCGGCACCCTCTCCGGCTCCATCGTGGACATAACCAAAAAGCTCGACAAGGCCGTGGATATGGTGATCTCCGGTCACACCCACCAGGGCTACCAGTGCCGGGTGGACGGTCGCCTCGTCACCCAGAGCGATTTCTACGGCCACCTGATGATGCAGATTGACCTGGTCTACGACCGGTCGGCGGGCAAGCTGCTCAGCATCAACAGCAACCCCATCATCATGGATGCCAGCAAGATCGCCAAAGACCCGGCCATGACCGAGATCGTGAACAAGGCCAAGGCCCTCACCGATACCCTCACCAACCAGCCCATCGCCAAGCTGGGCGCCGAGCAAATCACCCGCGAGCAGAATGCGGCGGGAGAATCGTCGCTGGGGGATGTGATCGCCGACTCGCAGCTTTTCGCCACCAAGGACCCGGCCAAGGGCGGTGCGGTAGTGGCTTTTATGAACCCCGGCGGCATCCGCGCCAACCTGCCGCCCAACCCCAGCATCAACAGCCAGCAGAGCGCTGCCACCGTCACCTACGGTGATACCTTCACCGTACAGCCCTTCGGCAACAGCCTTGTCGTGATGACCCTCACCGGGGCGCAGATCAAAACTTTGCTCGAGCAGCAGTTTGACAACCCCGCCCCCGGTCAGAACCGCATCCTGCAAGTCTCCGAAGGATTCACCTACACCTGGGACGCCAAGGCAGCTAAGGGCAGCAAGGTCTCGAACATTGCCCTGAACGGCACCCCAATTGACCCGGCCAAGACCTACCGGGTGACCGTCAACAGCTTCCTGGCCGACGGCGGTGACAACTTCCTGGTGCTCAAAGAGGGCACCGAGCGGCTGGGCGGCGACCTCGACCTAGACGCGATTCAGGCCTACCTCAAAGCGATGGAGAGTGCCGGGAAGCCGGTGGGGGTGACCCCGCGCAACCGGATCACCGTGGTAAACCAGTAAATCTCGACGGAGAAAAGGCCCTGCCCGGCGTGGGCAGGGCCTTTTTTGTTTGGGGGCCGAGGCTAAGGAAATCAGTTCTTCAACTGTGGCACTATCCCTCGGGCTCGAGGCTACGCTCCTGCACCCGCACCTCGCCCTCGGTCTCGACATGGAGCACTTCGCGGCCCAGCTCAAGCGGCACACTCTGCCGCTGGTGGACGCTGGCCTTGAGCACCCGCACCTCCTCGCGCACCACCACCCGCTTGCCCACCTCGGGCTGCTCGCAGTAGAGCACCAGGTGGACTTCTCCTCCGGGCTCCAGCACCTCCCCCACCGTGCGCTCGAGGCGGGTTTCGGGTCGCTCTTCTAAAAGCCGAATCCGGGCGACCTCCGCTACCGGTGCGATTTCGGAAGCGGCGCTGGGCTCGCGGGGTTCGTCGCTCATGGCTGGGCTTAGGGGTTCTTCTTGCGGGGGTTGGTGGGGTCGGTGTCGCCTTCGACCTCCACGTCACCGGTCTTTTCCACGTCCAGCACCTCACGCCCCACGGTCTCGTTGAAGGTGCGGGTCTCGGTCTCGCGGCGGGAGCTTTTATACCTTTACATTGGTCGTTCGTAGCTGAGGGGTTGTGGCCTCGCCAACACGGCCTCAGGCGGGCTCATCTGGGAGTCAGGTGAGGCTCAGGTAAAAAATCCCTCGAGCAACCTCGAGGGATTTTCTGCAACAGCTTTTACCGACGGAGCGGGCCCCGCAGGTTTTGGGTCTGGTCGCGCACCGTCTGGGCC
>PSMF01000032.1:0-29402 GCA_040290005.1 Meiothermus sp. | reverse complement strand
AGTGGCCAGGTAATTTTGGAAGGGTGATGGCGAGGTTTATAGGTGGGGGCTCGAGCCTTCATTCCATAAACAAGCTGATAGTTCATAGCGGATAGCCGAAGGTCAAAAACACAGTTCGCGTCTGGGACGAGGAATTTCAGTCTAGAGAATCCCCGTCCTAGACACGAGGTATAAATGGCCGACCTCGGAACCAACCTCACCCTAGCCCTCTCCTACGCCATAGGAGAATTGGCGGTTTAGCAAGTAGATATTTTGCCTTAGCCTGGGGCCAGGTAGTCTTAGCCTGGGGCCAGGTAGTATGGAGGGCATGGATTTATTGGTGATTGTTCCTCATCCTGATGACGAGGTATTTGGCGCGGGGGGCACGCTGATTCAGTATGCCGAGCGGGGCTTACAGACCGGCCTCATCACCCTGACACGCGGTGAGGCAGGGCGAACCTTGGGGCTATGTGCGCCCGAAAACTTAGGGGAATTCCGTGCCCAGGAACTGAAGCGAGCAGCCGATATCCTCAAGATCAGCTACTTCGAGCTGATGAATTTTCCTAACGGCAGACCCAACGGGGCCGTCGAGGGCGAGGCCAGGGGACAGGGTTTTGAGACCCACGAGGGCGTGGCCGAGCACCCCGAGATCGTGGATTTGCTTGTGTGGCGGCTCGAGCTGCTGCGCCCCAGGGCCATCATCACCTTCGCACCCAACGGCGGAAACCGCCACCCCGACCACGTGGCAACGCATCAGTTCGTAACGAAGGCGGTTAAAAACTCGGGCCAGAAGATTAACGTGTTCTACTACGCGCCGCTCAAGCCACTGCCCGAGTTTATCGAAGGCTGGATGCCGCCCACCCACATCCGGCAGATTCCGCTGGAAACCCTTTCGCAAAAGCTCCGGGCGATGGCCCAACACCGCACCCAGGCCCTCTCGGTGCTCCAGTTTATGGACCGCTTTGCCGATCGTCTGGCGACCGAGAGCTTTCACTTAGCGGGCTACGAAGGACCGATTCAGGACGAGCTTTTGTGGTATGCACGGCGATAGAAGTCGCGTCAGGAACGACATCCCTGCATAAGCTTGCTGAATAGCGCATAAGGTGATATTATATTTTCTATCAGCGAGCGAGAGGCTCGCCTTTTTTATTGCCCAAATCTGGTTTTCACCCTTCCAACAGGGTGTCCTCATCTTCGCGGACTAGCTTGAAGGGATGTACAGAATTGCGATGCTTTTGGTGTTTTTAGGGATCGCATTTGCCCAAACCGTTGGCATTCAGCTTTCGCTTGGCCTGACCTGGGACCAGCCCGCCGATTTGCAGGTGGTGCAAGAGAGTTATCCCGACACCACCGTGAAAAATGCCCAGTTTGTGGGGCGGGACCTCGAGTGGTTCCCCTATTACGACGTACGGCTGTGGTACGGCGCGGAGGCGGGCTGGCGCTACGAGCTTGAGCTGATCCACCAGAAGATTTTCTTCGACCATGCCGAGGAAAACGGTGACATCTTCAATCAGTTCCGTGTCACCGACGGGTTCAACTATGTATTCCTCAACGTCGCGTACGCCTTCGATGCCGGGGTTCGCCTCGTGCCTCGAGTCGGCTTCGGCGTGATCGTCCCGCACCCCGAGACAGTAGTGCGCGGCAAGGAGTGGGGGATTGACGGCGACGCCCGCTACTATCACTTCGGCGGGTTTGGCGGGCAGGTGGCGGTGGGGCTCGAGGCCCCCCGGCTCATCGGCCCCAAGGCCGAGGGCAAGTTCACCCTGGCCTATAGCCGTCTCAACATCGCCGACGGGTACGCCGAGGGTTGGTTCAAGACCTTCCACACCCTCTTTGGCCTGGGGTATCCCTGATTGAGTCCGTGTGAACACAATTTTCTGGGTTTGCAAAACGCTGTCCTGGATGGAGGCTTCTAAGTCAACCCGCGCGAGCCAAGGGGGGTTCCAGCTCGCCGTACGCCTCGAGCAGCGTCTCTCCGACCATGCTGAGCTGGTAATAGACGTTTTTGCCGCCGCGCTGGGCGGTGACCAGGCCGGTGTCGCGCAGCCAGCCGAAAAGATCATCGCCAGCAGGTTGACCACCCGTAGCTTGATGAGGTCCCAGCTCCTGAGCGTGCTGACAAACTTGATCTTGCCGCCAAAGCTCGACTCGTCCCGGTACAGGTTGACCGTGTTGGCATACACATATTGCTGAATCGGGGTGAGGCCCAGCAGGAGCACGGCGTAAGCCGGGATGAGGGTGAAAAGCAGGGTGTACACGGCGCCAGGGCCGGGGACTGCGCCGCCCCGCAGACTGCCTAGGGTCAGATACCAGATGAGCCCGAAGAAAAGCCCATACAGCACCGCCCCCATCAATCTGGCCAGGATATGGATACTGTAAAATTGCCCGGAGGTCGCGCGGAACTCGTTGCGGGTGGTGCCGTAGGCGGCGTTTCCGAACAGATACTGGCGGTGGCGGAAGAGGATGTAAGGGATGATTGGGCCCAGCGTCGGGAGGGTAAGGAGCGGGAGCATCATGTAGATTTTGTAGCTCTCCCCAAGCGTGCCGTGAAAGCGGAAACGGAGGTTACGCCAGCTCGAGTTGGCCGCCAGAAACCGCAGCGATTGGTAGATCAGGAAAGGATAGACCACCAGAAATAGCCCGATCCCCAGCAAGCTCAGCTTGGGGTAGATGTTTTGCGTGAGGTAAAACAGCACGAGCCCCATCTCCACGATGAGGTTTCCCTTGAGGATGGCGATGGGGTCGCCCAGGTACTCGAAGGGATGCCCAGCCAGCTTAGTGCTTGTGTAGAAATATTGCCTTGAGCGCGCCTTGGCCCAAGCTGCGTAGACGCCGAGGGGCGATGGAAAGGAAGATGTTGACGATCCAGATGCGGAAAAACTCCCCCGCCAAGCCGGTGAACTGGAAGCGGTGGGTCTGCACCAAGGGCTTACTGACCGCGACGTTTTCCAGCGGAGCCGGTGGGGCCTCGTCGAGGGAGTCCAGGTTGACCTCAAGGGTGTCTCGGGACAAGTCCATGCGGGCAGCGTACTAAGCAAACTCTCATTTATTCAGGTAAATGACCCAGAACCGAAGTTATGAGGGGGCTTGGGGGGTATTGGCATGGTCTTTTTCGAGGTAACGGGGTTGCATAACTGGAGGTGAGCCCCTACACTTGGCTTCAAATGGTACGTGCTCTTACCGTCCAAGGTTGGTGGTGGCCCGGATAGCCCTGGGACGGTAGCGGTTCGTACCCCTAGGGCTTTTTAGACCTAGGGGATTTTTATATGTTGGACGAGGAGACGCCTATGCTCACCACAGCGAAAACCCAGCCCACCGTGCCGGTCAAAAGGACCCTGCTGGCCGACCTAGAGACCCCGGTCTCGGCCTACTTAAAGCTTTCGGAGAAGACCACCCCGAGCTTTCTGCTCGAGTCTGTCGAGGGTGGTAAGGCGTGGGCGCGTTGGTCATTCGTGGGGGTGGGCGCTCGTCGGACTTTCCGGGCAAAAAGTGGGGTTTTCACTGTCAACGGTGAGACGGTATCGGCAGAGGACCCGCTTCGCACCCTCTATGACGCGATTCACCGCCCCATCAACCCCGATCCCGATCTGCCCATCTTCTGGGGTGGCGCGGTGGGATACGCTGCTTATGACCTGATTCGTTATTACGAGAAACTTCCCTCTGGGAAGCCCGATCTGTTGAATATTCCCGACCTGCTCTTTGTCGAGCCCGAAGTCGTGGTGGTCTTTGACCAGTTCAAACAGCAGCTACACATCGTGGCCCCAGCGGAGGAAGGGAACGCGGCTTCCAAGGCCGAGGCCCTGGGGCGCATCGCCTGGGCCGAGAAAAAACTCAACGGCCCGCTGCCTGGAGTCCCCGGCGAACGCGCTGGAAGACGTATGGAGTTCCGGCAGAACGTCTCCCAGGCCGAGTACGAGGGGATGGTGGAACGGGGCTTAGAGTACATCCGCGCGGGCGATATCTTCCAGTTCGTGCCCTCGCTGCGGCTCAGCGCGCCGCTCAACGTGCATCCTTTCGCCATTTACCGCGCCCTGCGCTCGGTGAATCCCAGCCCGTATATGGGGTTTCTCGACCTGGGCGAAGTCACTTTGGTTTCGTGCAGCCCAGAAAGTCTGCTGCGCTCGGACGGGCGCAAGGTGGTCACCCGGCCCATCGCCGGAACCCGCAGGCGCGGCGCAGACGCCGCCGAGGACAAGGCGCTGGCCGAAGAACTTTTAGCCGACGAGAAGGAGCGGGCCGAGCACGTGATGCTGGTGGACCTCTCCCGCAACGACCTCGGGCGGGTCGCCAAATATGGCACGGTGAAACCGACCCAGCTTTTGAGTGTGGAGCAGTATTCGCACGTGATGCACATCGTCTCCACCGTGGAGGGTGAGCTGCGCGAGGATAAGTCCCCGCTCGACGCGCTGGCTTCGGTCCTGCCGATGGGGACGGTTTCAGGCGCTCCGAAGATTCGGGCCATGGAGATCATCGAAGAGTTGGAGCCCTCCAGACGCGGCGCGTACGGGGGCAGCTTTGGCTACGTGGCCTATGACGGGCACATGGATGTGGCCCTGACCCTGCGGACTATTGTCGTGGCGAACGCTGAAATCCACATCCAGGCAGGAGCGGGGATCGTCTACGACTCGGTTCCCAGCAGTGAGTATCAAGAGTGCATGAACAAGGCCCAGGCCATGATTAAGGCGGTACGTATGGCCGAGGAGGGCCTATGAAAAAACGCATTCTCACCGGGATTCGCCCCACCGGCCCGCTGCACATTGGGCATTATTTTGGGATGCTCGAGCAGACGGCTGCTTTGCAAGACGCGTTCGACACCTTTGTGATGATTGCCGATGTCCAGGCCCTCACCGACAACTTTCATCACCCCCAGAAGGTCAGGGACAGCGTGCTCGAGGTGGCTTTCGATGCCATCGCCTCGGGCATTGATCCGCAAAGGTCTACGCTGTTCATCCAGTCGCTGGTGCCCGAAATCGCCGAGCTCACCGTGTTTTACGGCAACTTGGTCACCGTCTCGAGGCTCCAGCAGAACCCCACCGTCAAAACCGAGGTGGCGCAGAAGCGCGAGCTGTTCGGCGCTTCGGTGACTTTCGGTTTTCTCGGCTACCCCATTTCGCAGGCTGCTGATATCACCGCCTTCGGCGCCGACTTAGTACCCGTCGGTGAGGACCAGTTGCCGCAGGTGGAACAGACTCGAGAGATCGTCCGCAAGTTCAACCAGATATACGGTGAAACCCTCAAAGAGCCCCAGGCTAAGGTCATTGACACCGCGCGGATTCGCGGCCTGGACGGGGACGCCAAGATGGGGAAGAGCCTGGGGAACGCCCTCTTCCTCTCGGATTCGCCCGAAACCGTTGAAACGAAGGTGGGAGGCGCCCTCACCGACCCCCAAAAGCCCCGCTTGAAAGACCCCGGCAGGCCCGAGGTTTGCCCGGTGTTCGAGTATCACGGGTTATTCAGCCCGGGGAATCTCCAAACCATCGCCGCGGAGTGTCGGAGCGGGGCGCGGGGTTGCGTGGCCTGCAAGCGCGAACTGACTGCGGCGGTAAACGCTTTCCTCCGGCCCTTGCAGGAGCGAAGAGCCGAACTCCAGGCGCGGCATGAAGAGGTGTTGGAGACGCTGTTGGCTGGAACCCGCAAAGCCCGCCTGGTAGCCAAGGAGACCTTAGAGCGGGTGAAGGCGCGGATGCACTTAGACTATTGACGAGGTGCCGCATGAGCCTTCAGTCCATTCGTCTCGAGATTGACGCCTTAGACGCCCGAATCATCGCCCTCCTGGCCCAGCGCTGGCGGCTCGTGCGCGAGGCCGCCAAGTATAAGAGCACCGCACGCGAGGTCGAGGCCAAAGAGCGGCAGGAGCAAGTGGTCGCGGGGGTGCGAAGAATGGCCGAGCAGCAGGGGCTTTCCCCGCGCGTGGCGGAACTGGTTTACCGCATCCTGATGTCGGAGTTCACTGCCTTAGAGCGAAGAGAGGCCGGGCTATGAAACGGATCTTGATGGTGGACAACTACGATTCCTTTACCTACAACCTCGCGCAATATCTGGGCGAGCTGGGGGCGGATTTGACCGTCTGGCGCAACGACCGGTTCGACTTGTCGGACGTGGAATCATTCGACCCCGACGGCATCGTGGTTTCGCCCGGCCCCTGCACGCCTACCGAAGCGGGTTTGTCCGTACCGCTTATTCGGGAATACGCGCCGAAATATCCCATCCTGGGGGTGTGTCTGGGGCATCAGAGCATCGGCGAGGCCTTCGGGGCCAAGGTGGTGCGGCATAAGGTCATCGTACACGGCAAGACCAGCGCGATTTCGCACGATGGGAGCGGGGTTTTCTCGGGCGTCCCGATGCCCTTCACCGCGACCCGCTATCACTCGCTCGTAGTCGAGGATTTGCCGGAGGTGCTCGAGCCCAATGCCTGGTTCGACGAGGCCGGAGGCCGCACGGTGATGGGGCTGCGCCACCGCGACTACCCCACCCACGGCGTACAGTTCCACCCCGAATCGGTGCTGACCGAAGCGGGGAAGAAGATGCTCTCCAACTTTCTGGAGCTGTGCGCGTAAAACGGTATGGTCTCGGTCATCATCCCCACCCACAACCGGCGCGAGGTGCTCGAGAAAAAGCTGCGGGCGCTCGAGGCGCAAACCGGTGAGTTCGAGGTGGTCGTAGTGGCCGACGGCTGCACCGATGACACCGCGCGTTTTCTCGCTGACCATCACCCAGCTTATGCGGTTCACGTTTTGCACACCGACGGCAAGGGCCCGGCGTTTGCCCGCAACCGGGGGGCTGAGGCTGCCAGGGGCGAAATTCTCCTGTTCTCCGACGATGACGTGATGCCGGGGCCGGGTTGGATTCAGGCCCATCAGAGTGCGCATTCAGCGGACAGAACGGTGGCGGTGGGCCGTTTGACCTTGCCGCCCGACCTCAAAAATAGCGGAGCCGCCGAGCTGCCGGGCCCCGGCGTGTTTTGGTGGAATGTCACCGGCAACAACACCAGCCTGCCCAAGAGCCTGTTTGCCGAAATTGGCGGCTACGACGAGGGTTTTAGCACCTACGGTGGCGAAGACCCCGACCTCGGCTACCGCCTGGTAAAAGCCGGTGCGCGGCTAAAGTTCGTGCCGGAGGCCGAAGCGGTGCACGAAGCTTACGACCATCAAAAAGGTGCCTTGCTGCGGGCTAAAGCTGCTGGAGCAGCCCATGTGCGGGTGTGGAGAAAGCACGGCGACCCCAAAATCGCTTGGGCACTGGGGGTGCACCCGGCGCTGCTGGTGCTGAAGATGACCACCTTGCCGTGGCTGAAAACCCTGATCGGGCCAAGGGGTGACCGCGAGCTGGCCTATTCCTGGGGCGCATGGAACCAACTTTCAGCGTAGTGATCCCCACCTACAACCGCGCCGCCTTGGTCGAGCGCACGGTTGGGGCGTTTCTGGCGCAGGCTGGGCCGAGTTTTGAGATCATCGTGCTGGACGACGGCTCTACCGATGAAACTTTTGCCGTGCTGAAAGATATAAAAGATCCTCCAGTCTGTATCCATCGCCAGACCAATCGAGGTCTGGCGTCCGCTCGCAACGCCGGATTTACCCTGTCCAAGGGGAAGTACGTGCTGTTCAACGACGATGACGTGGTGCCTGAGCCGGGGTTTTTGCAGGCGCACTTTGAGCTGCACCGCCAGCTCCCCAACATCGCCGTCGTCAGTCGGACCTACGTGCCAGACGAGCTGGGTGATGGGCCGTTTACGCGATACTGGCGGGCTCGAGCCGAGGGCGGGGTGCGTGGGAAACCCAATGGCGCGGTGCTGGGCAGGGGCGGCTACTGGTTTGCCAGCTTATCCGTAGAGCGAAAATCGCTGCCCCCGCTGCCCTTTTCTGAGTTTCGTGCCTACGGCTGGGAAGAACACGAACTCGGGATGCGCTTGTGGGCCAAGGGGATTCAACCTCGCCTAGCGATGGGGGCCAGGGCGGCCCACCTGGACGCGGTTACGCTGGATTCGATGGTTGAAAAGCTGCACAGTATGGGCCAGATGGCCTGGGCCTTTTATCGTTTGCATCCAAGTATGGAAGTCGCGTTGTGGACAGGGGCTAACCCACTTTCGTTGGCCTACAAGCGATTGTTTTATCCTTGGGACAAAGCGCAGAAACTGTTGGATAACCGCGCTTGGGAGGGTACTTCAGAGGCTTTCAAAAACTATAGCTTCGTCCTCGAGGCCGCCTACACGCGGGGACTGCTCGAGGGGAAGCCGTGAGCGAGCCGCTGGTGTACGTGCTGGTGCTCAATTATCAGTCCTGGCGCGATACGGTGAAGTGTCTAAGGGCGCTCGAAGTTCTTCAATACCCCAGCTTCCGCGTGTTGGTGCTGGACAACGCTTCCCCTAACGATTCCGTATTCCACATCCAGACGGCATTTCCTAACATCGAATTAACGCGACTGGAACACAACCTCGGTTTCGCAGGCGGCAACAACGTGGGCATCCGCCGAGCTTTATCTGACGGCGCGGAGTATGTCTGGCTGCTCAATCCCGATACCGTCCCTAACCCTCAATCGCTGACTGCGATGGTGCGATTGGCCGAGAGCGAGGCGCGAATCGGCGCGGTGGGTTCGGTGCTTTACGAGATGGATAAACCCAAGCAGGTGCAGGTCTGGGGCGGAGCTGAAATCGTCCTCAACTGGGGCCTGATTCGCCTCCTGGGCGGCCCTGAGCAGCTTCCAAAGCTGAGCTACATCAGTGGGGCAAGTGTCTTGCTGAAGCGAGCGGCCCTCGAGCGCGTCGGCCTGCTCGACGAGGGTTTTTTCATGTACGGCGAGGACGCGGATTTAGGCTTGCGTCTGAAAAAAGCCGGATTCAATCTGGCCGTAGCCGCCGAGTCGCGCGTGCTCCACAAAGGCGGCACTTCCTGGAACGGAGCCAATCTCGTCTCCGACGAGAATTTCGCCGCCGCTAATGTTCGCTTGTTCCGCAAACACGCGCCTTTCCCGGTGCTCGCTGCCGCCTCATACTGTGTATTCTGGACGCTCGAGTATGGCCTGCGCCGCCGCTGGGCCAGCATTGGGGCGCTGTGGCGCGGGGCGAGGAAAGGTTGGTTATCGCCCATCCGGGAGGAACCGTGGAAATCTTGAAAAAAGCCCTGCACGCCGAACCCCTGACCCAGACCGAGGCTCGAGCCCTGATGGACCGCATCATGGCCGGGGAACTCACCCCCACCCAGACCGCCGGGGTGCTGATGGCCCTGCGCACGCGGGGCGAGACCGTCGAGGAAATCTCCGGTTTCGCTGAGGGGATGCGGGCGGCTGCGGTGCGGGTGGAGACCGAGCGCAAGCCCCTGATGGACATCGTGGGAACCGGCGGGGTGGCTCCCGATGCCTTCAACATCTCGACCACCACCTGCTTCGTGGTTGCGGCGGGCGGCGTCCCTGTCGCCAAGCACGGCAACCGCGCGGCCAGCAGCCGCTCGGGTTCCTTCGACCTGATCGAAGCATTGGGCATCAAGATTGACCAACCCACCGAACGGGTCGCCGAGGCCATCGAGACCGTTGGGCTGGGGTTTCTCTTTGCCCGCAGCCATCACCCGGCGATGCGTTTCGTGGCCCCGGTGCGGGCCGAGCTGGGCGTGCGCACGGTGTTTAACCTGCTGGGGCCGCTGACCAATCCCGCCTTCGCCACCCTGAACTTGGTCGGAGTGAGCAGTCCAGCGCTCGCCGAACCCTTCGCCCAAGTACTGCATAATCTAGGCTCCCAGAGGGCGCTTGTGGCCCACGGCGAAGGCGTGGATGAGCTAGTATTGGGCCGCAACCAAATCGCGGAGCTAAAGGATGGGAAAATTCGCAGCTATACCTTGCACCCCGAGGAAGTGGGGCTGAGTTCGGCCCCTGCCGAGGCTATCATAGGTGGAACTGCGCAGGAGAACGCGGTGACAGCGCGGGCCATCCTGAGCGGGCAGGAACGCGGCCCCAAACGCGATGCCGTGGCGCTGAACGCGGGCGCAGCCTTTTATCTGGCCGGAAAAACCGAGACCATCGCAGACGGGGTGAAACTGGCGCAGGGTCTGTTAGATGAAGGAAGAGGGTTGGAGGTGCTCGAGCGGTTAAGAGCTTTCACACAGAAAAATAGCAATTTGTAGTTCACGATGCCGAAGTATTATCGAGGTAAGCAATGGCGAGGTTTAAGTGCAAATGCGGTGCAGAGCTTTCAAATAGCGAAGCCCCTAACGATGTTGAGTTCTGGGTTTATTCGGATAGAGAGTGGGACGAGTGTATGGTCGGCGATTGTGTTGACCCTGTGACCATCGCGTTTCCTAAGTTCGAGGTTTGGCGATGCTATTTCTGTCAACGAGTACATATTTTTGATGGAAATACACGTATCAAAACATACATTGCTGAAAGAGATTACTAGCCCGAAAAATGGTTTTCAAGTTCATGAATCAGAAGTACATCATCATCATCTCCAACGGCCACGGCGAGGACATCATCGGCGCGGCCCTGGGGCGTGAACTGGCGGCACTCGGCTACGAAGTCCAGGCGTTGCCACTCGTTGGGGAGGGCAATTGCTACGAGCGGGCCGGGTTCTGCGTGCTGGGTCCGCGCAAAGAGATGCCCTCCGGTGGCTTCGTGCTGGACAAGCCAGTGGCCTTTCTGGAGGACCTCAAGGCGGGCTGGCTCTCGATGAGTTTGGGGCATTATGGGGCGCTGTGGAAAGCCTCTCGAGCCGCGACAGCAACCCTCGTAGTGGGCGATATTTACGGCCTGCTCGTCGGTAGTGCGTTTGGTAAACGCCCACTTTTTCAGATGCAGCCGCTGGTCTCGGTGCGGGCTTGGGGAGACCACGAGTGCCGCAGACCCTATGGCCTTCCCGAGCGCCTCCTGATGGGTCGTGCCGTCCAGGTCTATCCCCGCGAGGCCGAGGCCGCCCAGTGGCTAAATGGGCACGGGGTGGGCAATGCTCAATATCTCGGAAATCCCATGCTGGACGCCCTCGAGGGCGATGCCCCTTTAGACCTCCCGCCGCCCTATTTGCTCCTCCTGCCGGGCTCGAGGGCCGATGCCTTTGAAAGTCTGCCGAAGATGCTCGAGGCCTGCCGCCACCTGCGTTCGATGGCGCTAACCCCGGTGGTGGCTTGGGCCGGGCTGCCGCTGGAAAGGCTGGTAGTGGGTGGCTGGAGGTGCGAGGCGAACCGCTTCCTTCATCCCGATGGGACCAGCGTGCTCTTGGCGCAAAATGCCTTCAAGACCGCGCTGCTCGGCTCGAGGGCGGCGATTTCCACCAGCGGTACAGCGGCGGAGCAGGCGGCGGGTTATGGCATTCCCGTGGTCGGTTTTCCGACGAGCGGGCCGCAGTACACACAGGGTTTCGCTCGAGGGCAAAAACGGTTATTGCGCGACGCGCTTAGGCTGGCTGAGCCAAGTCCAGAAGCCATTGCTGAAGCAGTTCTGAAGTTCTTAAACGATGCTGAACTGCTGCGCAAGGCTCAGGAGGCTGGAAAGGCCGCGATGGGCGAGCCAGGCGCAGCAAAACGCATTGCCGAGGATATTCACCGCCGCCTCAGCCGGTCTGAAGAAAGCGACCCCATAGCAGAAAGCCCACAAAGCTAGCCCAGAAAAAATACTGTCCTACGCGCTCTGCTTGCTGTTGGCGGGAGCGCTCGAGCGGCCCCTTCAAGCTTTTGCGGAACCAGCCGCCGGGCTCGAGGCCCGAGACGAAAATCAGCAGGAGGGCCGCGATAAAGCCGTAGGAGGCGTGCAGCCAGTTGGGGCGACGCAGTACAAAATCGAGCACCCCGGTCACGCTCGCCAAGATTGCCAAAGCTTTGAAAAACACCAGTTGCCAGCGGGTGGGCTCGCGCACCAGCAGCGGGAAGCCTAGCAGAAAAAATATGATCAGTCCGAGCAAGGTGAATAACCGGCCCAGACCGGTGAGAAGGACGAGCGCCTCGAGCATCCCTCTAAGCCTACAAAACCGGCGTCTTGCGCGGCTCGAGCCTCTCGCTCAAAGCGTGGGCGATGGCGATGAGGCGGGCATCCTCGAGGGCTTTCCCCACCATGGAAGCCCCTATCGGCTCGCCCGAAGCGCGGTATCCGGCGGGGAAGTTGAGCGCTGGGAATCCCGAAGTGGAGGTGTAGGCCGAGAGGCTGTTGCTGACGGTGAGGAGCAGCGAGACCTGGTGCTCCTTCATTAACCCGTCCAGGACGGCGATTCCTGCTTGCTGGTTTTTCTCGACCAGGACTTGATAATCCTCTTTGCTTATGGTTTCGTTTTGCGAGGCTACCAGCAAATCTTGGCCGTACGGCGCGGCCTCGGGGTTTGCTTCATTGAAGGCGATCACTTCGGCTAGGCTCGAGACCGGAGCGTTTGTGGCCTTTAGATAAGCATTAACCCCTTCGCGCAGGCCGTAGCGCAGGACCGGAATCATGTCTATCTTGGCGGTGGGGAAAGGGATTTGCTTGACCTCCGCGCCTAGCTCTTTGAACGCCTGGACTACACGGTTTAAAGCCTCCTCGTCCCCCTCGCGCTGGGTGTACTGCACCCAACCGACCTGTAAGCCCTCCAAAGCGGCGTTCTGGAAGGCGAAGTCGGCGTCCTGAACGGCTTTAGCCCGCTTGGTGAGGGGGTCGCCGGGGTCATATCCAGCTAAAACGCTCATCAGCACCGCTAAATCGGTTGCGTTCTTGGTCAGCGGCCCGGCGGTGTCCTGGGCATCGGTGATGGGGATTATCCGGTCACGGCTGACCAAACCGAGGGTTGGTTTGAGGGTAAAGATGCCGTTCTGAGCGGCGGGATAGATCAGTGAGCCGGAGGTTTCGCTGCCCACCCCGGCCACTGCGAGGTTGGCCGCCACCGCCGAGGCCGTCCCGCTGCTGCTCCCGCCCACGTCGAAGGGGCCGTAGGAGTTACGGGTGTGGCCGCCCAGGGCGCTGAAGCCGTTGACCGAGGTGCTGGTCATGAAATTGGCCCACTCCGAGAGGTTGTTTTTGCCCAGAATCACCGCCCCGGCTTCCCGCAGCCTTCGCACGATAAAAGCGTCCCGGTCGGGAACGGCATCTTTGAGAACGGCGGCCCCGGCGGCGGTGTGCATCGGCGCGGCGGTAGCGATGTTGTCCTTGAGGGCGATGGGAATGCCGTGCAGTGGGCCACGAATCTCCCCTGATTTGCGCTCGTCACGGCGCGCCCCCGCTTCCTCCAACGCTTCTGGATTGACCTCGAGCCAAGCCCCCAGCCGTTCGTTGTGCTGCCGAATCCGCGCCAGATAAAACCGGGTCAGTTCCTCCGAGGTGAGCCGTCCCGCCGCCATCTCGGCTTGAAGCTCGGGAATCGTCGCCCTCTGGGTAAGGGCCTCGAGTTCGCGGGTCCGCGGGTCCCCCAGCGGCTCGAAAAGGGGAAACTCGAGGGGGCGGCGCAAGGGATAAGGGTGTTCGGCGGTTTGTTCGTGCACCTGGCGGGCGATGAAGGTTTTCCAATCGCGCTGGGGGGCGGTCTGCTGCGGGTCGTCCTGGCTCATGGGCCTACGATAACAGGCTGCAGAAGCCTATAAGCTAACCCCACTCCCCAAATATCACAGCCCCTGGCCGCCCTAGCCACTATCCTGATGGTTGGAACGTCCTACCGTCATCAGGATTCATCATGCCTACTCAAGAACTCGTCACCAACGCTCCTTCCGAATGGCCCAAGGTTTTTGTCGAGGGGCTCATCCCCAGCAACACCCCCGAGGTGCGCAAGGCCAACCGGCTGATGTTCACCACCACCGTCGAGACCCTGTTTCGCAAATCGGGTTTAGAGGTGATGGAGGCTGACGTGCTACGTATTACCAAGGAGGGCGTGCTGGAAATCCCTCTGCGCGTACGCGCTCCCGATGGCGAGTACGACTTGTTTTTCTACCCCGTGGCCGACGAGAAGGCGGCGGGTCACTACGTCGCCGTCCATGAACTCGGGCGCAAGTGGGGCCGCATCCGCCCGGTGTTTTACAGCACCGACGACCTGATGAGCATCTACCCCGAGGAGATCGAATCCGTCGCCAGCAGGGACCGCCTCTACGTCCAGGCTTCGCTGGTGCCGCCCAAGGGCCAGTATGCCATGTGGTGGGCCACCCAGCCCGGCGAGCAGTTTCACTATAGCCCCACCTTTGAAATCTACGACCGGCTTTACCGTGAGCTGAACGGCTTAGAGCTGCGGGCCTTCGCCCTGATCCTCAAGGAAATCGGGATGATCCAGGAGGAGTACGAGGTCAACAGCGGCACCCTTACCGACAGCAACGTGGAAATTCCCCTGGAAGGTCCCGAAGGCGTGCCGATCATCGTGTCCTTCTCGCAGTCGCGCGGCCTGCGCTTCCACTTCCATATGGGCCGCACCAGCCCCGAGTACCGCGACCTATTTCTCAACCTGTTCCTGCTGCGGCTGAAAAACTGGCGTAGGGATACCCAGATCGAGGGCATCAAGCGCCTCGATAGCCCGGCCTTTATCTGGTGGCGCGAGCTGGGCAAACGCCTGCGCTTGCAAACTCACGTGGATACGGCAATTAGCGCGGTGGGCTCGGTGAAGCGCTGAGCCGCGCCGAACGTCAAAAACAAAACTGGTAGGGACGCAAGGCTTTACGTCCTTTTTACAGACCTCTGTGGTAGACGCTTGCGGATGAGGCGAATCTGGCCTCGGTGGTTGATTTCGTCCTCCAAGACCTGAAACCAGCAGAAGTAGTTGTCCCCGGTCTGACCCCAGAACGGAAACTCCTGATAGAGCCAGGCATCGTCACGCTGGGCGAACCCCTCGAGGGTTCTGGCGCGGGCCGTTTCCAGTTTTTATAGGTAGAACTCGAAGGGTTTGCCCGCCAGCTTCGGTAACGCGGCCTGTCCCATCTCGAAACCAGCCTGCCAATGCGGCGGGGTCAGGTCTTGCACGGCTTGCAGCGTCGTATACCGGGCACAGTTCATCATCGAGACCAGCTCGCCGATGCGCGGGCTGAAACCAGTTCTGGGCTTGAGTAAGGAACAAATCGGATTGCAGCACGATTCCATTTTACGCTCGGCCCCAATTTGCTCCTGTCGGAATTAGAAACCATCTCACCTTCTCGACCACCTGCTCCAAACGTGATGGGCACAGGGAAAATCCAGAGTCCCCCAAACTCAGTGCCCTTCCGTATCGCCTCGAGGCTTCAGAACTACCACCTCATTATCTCGGCTGAAACGCGGATTTCGCGCTTTCAAGCAATGCAACACACTATTATGTATATGACATAATATGTTATACTGTTCAGGTGAGCACTGACCTTACCTCAACCGCTAAGTACGACGCATCCAACATTAAAGTTCTGAAGGGCTTAGAAGGCGTTCGCCACCGTCCCGCCATGTACATCGGCGGCACCCAGAGCGACGGTTATCATCATCTGTTCAAAGAAATTCTGGATAACTCGGTGGACGAAGCCTTAGCCGGGTACGCCAGCGAGATCACCACCACCCTCCACAAAGACGGCAGCATCACCGTCGAGGACAATGGGCGCGGCGTGCCCGTAGATGTGATGTCTGGCGAGGGCAAGCCCGCCGTCGAGGTGATTTACACTGTCTTGCACGCAGGCGGCAAGTTTGAGGAAGGGGCTTACAAGGTCTCCGGCGGCCTCCACGGCGTGGGAGCCAGCGTGGTGAACGCGCTGGCCGAGTACACCGTGGTGGAGGTGTTCCGCGACGGCAAGCATTACCGCATCGAGTTTAGCCGAGGCAACGTGACCAAGCCGCTCTCCATCGTGGGCAACGCGCCCAAGGGCAAGCAAGGAACTAAAGTCCACTTCCTTCCCGACCCCACCATCTTTGACCCTGGTCTGCGCTTCGAAGCCAGCAAGCTGCGGCTGCGGCTGCGCGAGGTCTCGTTCCTGGTGGCGGGGCTCAAGCTGGTCTTCAAGGACGAAATCCACGAGAAGGAAGAGGTCTTCTACGACAAGGGCGGGGTGGCTTCCTTCGCGAAATTTCTGGCTGAGGGCGAGGAGCTGCTCTACGACAAGCCGATCCTGCTGCAAGGCGACGTGGACACGGTTTCGGTGGACGTGGGCTTGGTCCATACCAAGAGCTACAACATCGGTCTTGTCACCTACGCCAACATGATCCCCACCGGTAACGGCGGCACCCACCTCTCGGGGTTCAAAACCGCCTACACTCGCGCCATCAACGCCTACGCCAAAAAGGCCGGGCTGGTGAAGGATAAAGACCTGGAACTTACCGGGGATGACCTGCTCGAGGGTGCCTCCTGCGTGATCAGCATCAAGATTCCCCAGCCCCAGTTCGAGGGCCAGACCAAGGGCAAGCTTTTGAACCCCGAGGCCGGGACCGCAGTTTCCAAGGTGGTCTACGAGAAGCTCTCGGAGTATTTGGAGGAAAACCCCCGCGTCGCCAAGACCCTCTACGACAAGGCGCAGCGGGCTGCGCAGGCCCGTGAAGCCGCCCGCAACGCGCGTCTACTGGTGCAGCGGGCCAACCCCTTAGAATCCGACGACCTCCCCGGAAAACTCGCCGACTGCCAGTCCGAAGACCCCGCCGAGGCCGAACTCTTCATCGTGGAGGGCGACAGCGCGGGCGGGAGTGCCAAGAGCGGGCGCGACCGCAAGTTTCAGGCCATCCTGCCCTTGCGCGGCAAGATTCTGAACGTGGAGAAGGCCGGGCTCTCCAAAGCCCTCAAAAATGCCGAGGTGCGGGCGATGGTAGCGGCAATTGGCGCGGGCATCGGCGGGACCCAGGACGAGGCCCACTTCAACATCGAGGACCTGCGCTACCACAAGATCATCATCATGACCGACGCCGACGTGGACGGCTCGCACATCCGTACCCTGCTGCTCACCTTCTTCTACCGCTACATGCGCCCGATCATCGAGCAGGGCTACCTCTACGTGGCCCAGCCGCCGCTGTACGGCATCCGCGTGGGCAAGAGCAAGAGCATTGACTACCTCTTCGACGAGGAGGCGCTCAAAAAGGCCGTCGCTGCCGCCGGGGACAGGCCCTACGAGATTCAGCGGTTCAAGGGCTTGGGCGAGATGAACGCCGACCAGCTCTGGGAGACCACCATGGACCCCACCAAGCGGGTGCTCAAAAAGGTGGACATGAAAGATGCGTCCTACGCGGCACAGATCTTCGATGACCTGATGGGGCAGGACGTGCAGCCGAGGCGCGAGTTCATCGAGGAGAACGCCCGGTACGCGCAGCTCGACTTGTAAAACCAAGACAATAGTGAGGCTGGCCTGCGGGCCAGCCTTTGTCTACCGAGTGCTAGATCAGACCAAGCTCGAGCGCCTTCAACACCGCCCTGGTCCGATCTCTTACCCCGAGTTTAGAAAGCACCGAGGAGACGTGGTTTTTCACCGTGCCCTCGCTGATGCCCAGCGCCCCCGCCACCTCGCGGTTGTTGTAGCCGCCCGCCAGCAGCCGCAAAATCTCAGTCTCGCGCTCGGTGAGTCCTTCGGGAGCGTCAAAGCTTTCGAACTGCGGCTTGGCCCCGCCCAACCCGCGCAGGACCCGCTCGGTGAGGGCCGGTTTGATCAGAGTTCCGCCCGCCGCCAGGGTCCCGATGGCCTCCACGAGTTGCTCCAGACTGACATCTTTGAGCAAATAGCCCCTGGCCCCCGCCCGCAGCGCCTTGAGCACCAGCTCGTCGTCGTCAAACGTGGTGAGGATTAAGGTGGGCGGGAAGAACCCCGTTTTCGCCAGCGCCTCTAAGGTCCCGATCCCGTCCAAGCGCGGCATTCTCAGGTCTAAGAGGACTACGTCGGGGCGAGCGTCGGCAATCAGCCGCAAGCCTTCCACGCCGTCGGAAGCCTCGGCCACCACCTCGATCTCGGGGGAGAGCTCGAGCAGGCTCTTGATCCCCTGGCGCACCAGGGTTTGGTCGTCTACGAGGGCTACGCGGGTCATAGGACGTTCACCGTTGACCGTCAATCGTTCACCGAAAAGGCGCTTTTGCAGTCAACCGTAAACGGTCAACGGTTAACCTCATACCGGCAACATCGCGTCCAGAACGAAACCTTCGCCGGGCTTGCTGCGGAAGTCCAGGTGCCCGCCAAAGCCCTCGAGCCGCTCGCGCATCCCGATTAGGCCGTTTCCGGCTTTTATATCCCTGCTGCCACGCCCGTCGTCCTTGGCGTGGATCACCACACCTTGGGCGGTGTTCTCGATGCTGATCCAGAGGTTGCTGGCCCCGGCGTGACGCACGGTGTTGGTGATGATCTCCTGCACACAGCGCACCAAGGTATGGGCTTTCTCGGGTTCCTCGAGGCTCAAGCCCAGGGCCAGCGAGAGGTGAATCGCGGGCTTGGGCACGCCTCCCACCAGAGCTTTGAGGGCGGCCTCCAGGTTCACGTTGCCCTCGCGCATGGCGCTCACCACCCCGCGCACGTCGGCGAGCAAATCCTTGGCGATGGCTTGCGCCTTCCCGACGTGGGCTTTGGACTTCTCGCCCTCGGTGTGGGCGGCGACCTCTAAGTTCAAGCTAAGGGCGGTGAGCTGGTGGCCGATCAGGTCGTGGAGCTCCCGGGCGATCCGCACCCGCTCCCCGACCCGGCTGGACTCCGCCAGAAGGGCCTGGGTGGCCTTCAGCTCGGCGTTGAGCTTGGCCAGTTCCTGCTTGGCTCGCAGCTCGCGCTCGGCGATCTCGGTGGTGATGAAGGCGAAGAGCTGGAACCCTGTATAAACTGTCGTCAGAACCACGGCCCAGAGCATTCCGTTGTGATTTTGCAGCTCACCGGCGAAGATGACCAGGGCTTGCGCCGCGACCAAAGCTAAGCTCCAGCGTGGCGGCCAGAGGTTGGCGGCGTGGGTGGCGTTGATGATGAACAGCACCGCCAAAAAGTCGTAGCTGGGGTGCGCCAAGAAAGCGAGCGTCGCCAGAACCACCTGGAGCGGCAGAATCAGTGTTTCGTACGGGGGTTTCAGCCTTCTAAAACCACCGAACATCACGAGGGCGAAGTTCAGGCCGAACAGCAGGAAAGCCCCGAGCTGCACGAGTTCCCTGTCGCCGGAGGGCTTGCTAAAAAAACCCACCACGAGCGGAATCCCCACCGCCGCCCAGGTGACGAGCCCCGCCACCGCGCCCAGATTGATCGTCCAGTGCCGCCGCACAAACCCAGTATAGGACGGGTTTTGCCAGAGCGAATATGCCAAAAGTCATGGGGTGTGAGCATGACCGAGGGCAGATGTGGCGAGGGGCCCGACCGGACTAGGCTTCGCCTCGGGAGGTTTTAGATGAAGGTGATCGAACTGCAAAATGTCGGCAAGCGCTACGGCGAGGTGCAGGCCCTTTCGGGCGTGAACCTAAGTGTGGAACCGGGTGAAGTGGTGGCTTTTTTAGGTCCAAACGGGGCAGGTAAGACCACCGCCATCGGTATCATGCTGGGGCTGAAAACCCCCAGCAGCGGCAAGGTGCGGCTTTTAGGACAAAACCCAGAAAGCCCAGAGGTACGCGGGCGCGTGGGGGTGATGCTCCAGGAGTCGGGCGTGCCGGAAAACCTCACCGTGGAGGAGCTGGTGCGGCTCTTTGGGTGCTATTATCCCTATGCCCTGCCGGTGGAGGAGGTGTTGAGCAGGGCAGACTTGCGGGGGAAGCGCCGCGCCTTCGTCCGCCAGCTCTCCGGAGGGCAACGTCAGAGACTGTATTTTGCCCTCTCGATCATCGGTGACCCCGATGTCATCTTTCTCGACGAGCCCACCGTGGCGATGGATGTCGAAGCCCGCAAAGCCTTCTGGGAGCAGGTGCAAGGCTTCGCCGCGCTGGGCAAGACCATTCTCTTCAGCACCCACTATTTAGACGAGGCCGACCAAGCCGCCAGCCGGATCGTGGTGATCCACAAAGGCCAGGTGCTGGGAAGCGGCACGCCTGCCGAGATTAAGAGCCTGGTGGCCGCAAAAACCGTGCGGCTCCAGACCGAGCTGAGCGCCGAAGAAGCCACCCGCTACCCCGGCGTGGAGCGGGCCGAGCGCGAAAATGGGCACCTGGTGGTTTATTCCAACGCGCCCGAAGTTTTTCTCCAGCGCCTATTCCTCCAAGGGCACAAAGTTTCCGACCTGACCGTGAAAGACACCGATTTAGAGGCCGCCTTCGTTCGCCTCACCGCGTAGGAGAATGCCATGAACAAACTCATCACCAATCAGCCTCGAACCGAACGCCGCCTCAGCCCCACTGCGCGCAGAAGCGGCAACATCCTGACGATGGTCTTAGAGCAGATGTGCTCGGAGATTTTCTCCTACTGGCGGGTCCCCGAGTTTCTGGTGGGGACCGTGATCATCCCGGTGATCCTTTTCCTGATGTTCGGCGCCAACGTGAGCGCGGTTTTACCCGAAGGTACGGCGGTTAAGGCGCTGCTGATGGCCTCGTTTGCCGCCTACGGCATCGTCAACCTGGCGATTTTCACCTTCGGGGGGGACATCGCCGCCGAGCGCGGACGCGGCTGGCTCCGGCTGATGCGGGCTACGCCCGTTCCGGCTTGGGTTTACTTCGCCGGGAAGTTCGCGCTGGTCGCGCTGTTTGGTGCGGCGATCCTGCTGGTGGTGTTTGTGGCCGGGTATCTTACCGGGGTGCGGCTGGGCCTCGAGACCTGGGCCAAAGCTTTTTTCACCCTGCTGCTGGGCTCATTGTCCTTTAGCACTCTGGGCTTTGCGCTGGGGTTCCTGGCCCGGCCCCGAGCGGCTTCCACCATCGCCAACCTGGTCTTCTTGCCGCTCTCCTTCGCTTCGGGCTTCTTCTTCCCCCTCAACCAGCTGCCCCAGTTCCTGCAAAAGTTGGCCCCCTACCTGCCCACCTATCACTTCGGGCAACTGGCCTGGGGCAGCATCGGCACCCCTTCGGACGTGGCCCGGTTCACCAACCAGCCCCCCGAGAGTGCCTTGGGGCACGTGCTTTGGCTGCTAGGGGGGTTCTTGGCATTCGGGGTGCTGGCGGTATGGGGCTACCGGCGTGACCGGGGCGAGCAGTTGCGCTAGGCCGTTTTGACCCCGCTCCGCTCCTCTGCGGAGGGGGGTTTTATATGTTCCAGAACGGCATTCACTACCCCGTCCAGGTCTAGGTGGCTGGTGTCGAGCAGTACCGCATCCCTGGCGGGGGCGCTCTGGGCAGCGTCGGCTTTGTCGCGGCGGAGGATTTCGGCCAGCACGGTGTCGTAGGCGGCGTTGCGCTCGGGGACCCGGCGGGCTGCGCGGACCTCCGGAGAGGCGGTGAGGTAGAACTTGTGTTCGGCCTGGGGGAACACCGTGCTGCCCATGTCCCGCCCGTCTATCACAAAGGGCCCCGGAATCTGCCGCAGCACCTCGTTGACGTACGCGCGCACCTTGGGGCGCTGGGCCACCGCGGAGACCACCGAGTCCACCTCGAGGCTGTGCAGGCTCATCGTGACGTCCTGCCCATCCAGATAGATGTGGTTTGCCTCGGGGGTAGGGCGCAGCTCGAGGCGGTATTTCTCCAACCGCCGCTCGATTTCCTCGGCGCTGACGTTTTCCAACAGGCACATCAGGGCTACGGCGCGGTAGAGGAGGCCGCTCGAGATGTAGGGCACGCCCAACCGCCCCGCCACCAGCTTGGCGACGCTGGTCTTGCCCGAGGCCGAGGGGCCGTCAATGGTGATGATTTCGTTCATAGAAGTTGCGAAACAGGTTGCAGTTGGGGGGATGGCGATGAGGGGTGAGCAATGAACGATGAGCTAAAGGCGCAGAGGGCATAGAGCCGAGGGCCTTTGACTTTGCTGCTCTCCAGCCCTCTGCTCTTAGCTCTCTGCTTTTAGGCTCATGGCTCATCGCTAGTCGCTCTAGTCTTTCCCGCTCAGCCTTTCTAAGTCTTCCCAGAACGTCGGAAATGAGATGCTGGCCCACTCCGCGTCCTGCACGGTCACGCCTGTGGGCAGCCCGCACACCGCGAAGGCCATGGCGATCCGGTGGTCATGGAAAGGCTCCACCACGCCTCCCGAGCGTACCGAGCCGCCCTTGATACGCAGCCAGTCGGGGCCGACCTCGACCGCAACCCCCAGGTTTTGCAGGTTCTTGGCGATGGCCGCTACCCGGTCGGATTCTTTGACCCGCAGCTCCTCGAGCCCCCGAACATAGGTCTCGCCTTCGGCCCAAGCCGCCGCCGCCGCGAGCACTGGAACCTCGTCCACCATCAGCGGGATCAGCTTGGGGTCTACCGAAATGCCCCTTAGCGTGGAACTCCTCGCACGAATCCAGCCTACCGGTTCGCCGTCCTGTCCCTCGGTGACTTCCCAGGTGAGGTCGGCGCCCATCTCCTTTAGGACGCTCAGCAGGCCGGTGCGGGTGGGGTTTAGCCCGACACCCTCGAGGGTTACCTCGCTCTCCGGCGTAATTAGCGCGGCCACGATGAAGAAGGCCGCGCTGGAAATGTCGCCGGGCACGGTCAAGTCCTTGGCGGTGAAGGGCTCGGCGCGGCGGGTACGAATGAGGTTGCCCTCGACCTCGACGGGTAGGCCATAGTGCTTGAAAACCCGCTCGGTGTGGTCCCTGGTAGGGGCGGGCTCCACCACCTCGGTGTCCTCGTCAGCGAACAGCCCGGCCAGCAGCACCGCGCTCTTTACCTGTGCGCTGGCGACGGGCATCTCGTAGTGAATGCCGGTCAGGCCGCCCCCGCGGATGGCGAGGGGAGCCAGTTTGCCCCCGTCGCGCCCCTCGATGCGGGCACCCATTTGAAGCAGCGGCTTGGTCACCCGGCCCATTGGTCGCCGCCGCAGCGAAGCATCCCCGGTCAGCACGCTAAAAAAGGTTTGCCCCGCCAGGAGGCCACTCACCAGCCGGATCAGGGTCCCCGCGTTGCCGCAGTCGAGAAGATCGGAGGGCTCCTGGAGCCGCAGGCCAATCCCTCTAATATGAAAATGCTCACCCTGCTCAATGATCTCCCCGCCCAAGGACCGCATCACCGCAGCCGTGGACAAGGTATCGCCCGCCTTGAGCGGGTAGCACAGCACGCTTTCACCCTGGGCCAGCGTGCCCAGCATCAGGCCGCGGTGCGTCACCGACTTGTCGCCGGGTACGCGCAGGCGGCCTTTGAGAGAAGGAGTGGGGGGGATCGGTCGTTCCATTCCTTGGGGATTATAAGCAAATCGGGGTTGCGGGGTCAGGGGACTGGGTGGAAGGCCAAGGGCTTAGGAGGGAGGGCTTGGGGCTAGGTTTAAACTGACTCACGTCCTGGACAGGGGGTTTGAGTGTGGAATTATTGTGTGCTGGAGTGGAGATTCAAACCTCGAGGTTTCTCTAGGCCCCAACTCCTAAGCCCTCCCCCTCGGCCTTTCCCGACCCCGGAACCCTTTCAGTAGCGTATCGCCATCCCCAACCGGTATAGTGGGGTCGTATGAATTCTGTACTCAACGGCCCTGAGTTGAATTATCAGGGAAAATTGCACGCGGTGGCTGAGCATTTACTCTCCCTCCAAACCCCCATCTACATCGTCACCCACGTAGACCCCGACGGCGACGCCATCGGTTCCTCGCTCGGCCTCGCCAGGGCTTTGAAGACCCTGGGCAAAGCGGTCACCTGGATCGCCGAGCCGCCGCGCTATCTACAGTTTCTGGCTGATGAAGGCGAGTCCCACCCGGCGGTAGACCGGGTGCCGGAAGGAGCTACCTTGCTGGTGCTGGACTCCGCCGAGCCCAACCGGGTGGCCGGGGCTCCGGTGGAGGGCGCGGTCATCAACTTAGACCACCACGGCACCAACCCGCGGTTTGGCTTTTTATCGGTGGTGGACCCTTCCAAGGCCGCTACCGCACAGATCGTCAAGGACCTGATTGACCTGTTGGGGGTACGCTGGGCGCCCGAAATCGCCACGCCGGTGCTGACCGGTCTGATCACCGACACTGGAAACTTCGCCTTTGCCAACACCACCCCGGAGGTGCTCCACACCGCCGCCGAGCTGGTAGGGTACGGGGTAGATTTGGCTGAGTTGACCGACCGGCTGAAGTGGCGGCCTCAGAGCTACTTTAAAGCCTTGGGTGCGGTGATGGGGACGGTGCAGTTTCACTTCGGCGGGCTGCTGGTCACGGCGCATATGCCCGCGGGTATAGAGGTCGAGGATTCCGACGACTTTGTGGGTCAGATTCGCTACGCCGAGGGGGCGCAGATCGCCGTGTTCCTGCGTGAGCGCGAGAACGGGACCAAGCTCAGCATCCGTAGCCGGGGTTCAGTTTCGGCCCAAGCGGTGGCGGTAGCGCTGGGCGGGGGCGGCCATGTTCCGGCGGCGGGGGCCACCTTACGGGGGCTGGGCCTCGAGGCTGCCTACGCGCGGGTGCTCCCAGCCGCCGAGGCCGAGTTGCGGCGGGCCGGGTACTTGTAACCCCTGGCTCGGTTTCCTCCTGGGTGGCGCGCTACGCTGGTTCTCATACAAGAATACGGTTGAGCGACGGGCTTATCCCCCAACTCTGATCTGAGTATAAGAAGGCTGTTAGTTTTCCCACGCGAATAACCTTACTCACCGCGAAAATGCGTGACATATAACCCACGTAAGCTCGCCCCTCGCTGTTACAGTAGGCGTTAGGTTTGAGTTTACGAAAGGATTGGCTTTGGTGAACGAGGTTAGCTGGAAACTATTCGCCCCACTCTCCATCGAGGGGGCTACCCTGTTGATCGAGCATCAGGACCTGCCTGAGGGTATGGCGGTGCGACTGGGCGGGGTGGGCGGGGTGGTGCTGCGGCCCCAAGAGGCCCAAGAGTTGCTGCTGAACCTGCTAACCGGGGAGTCCTGGGTCTCCAGCCGCTTGGTGTGGGCCTCCCCCCGGCTGCACATCGGCCAGAAGGGCTACAACCTCAACGAGCGGGCCAAGCTGGCCCTGATCGAAGCCCTACAATCCCTGCTGGTGGAGTCGCAGGGGGTAGCAGTCAACCCCATGCCCAAAGAGTCTTGGCAGCGTTCGGTTTTGGAACTCTCCCAGGCGCGGTTCTCCAGCGTTGAAGAAGCCATGCCCAAGCTGGGTGAGATGCTGATCGGGCTGGGGCTCAAAGGCATCTGTCTGTGGCTGCGCGAGGGGAACGAGCGCACCCTCAAGCTGGCCGGGCAATACCCCGAAGCCGTCATCCCGCCGGAAAACCTCATCCCCGAAAAGCACCCGGTGTATTTCCAAGTGCTGGAGCGCAACCTCCTAGTCGCCGCCGACGACGCCCGCCAGGACGCCCGGATGACCGAGCTACGCGACGTGCTGGTGGGCCGTGGCATCGGCGCGGTGCTCCAGGTTTCGCTGCACGGCGAGGGGGGTTTGCGCGGGGTGCTATGGCTCGAGAGCCTCTCCCCCCGCAAGTGGCCCCCTTCCGACGAGACCTTGGCCCTGGCGGTCGGACAGGTCATTGAGCGTATCCTGCGCCCCGCGCAAAACGAACTGCGCTCCCAGACCCCGGAGCGCAAGTCGCTGGCGGTCAAACGCTCCGACTTTGAGCTGAACCTCTCCCAAGCCCTCTCCCTAGCCCAGCGCCACGGACGCTCGCTGGCCCTGATGCGCATCCGCGCCGAGGGGCTGGGCAAACCCCAGACCGAGCAGGTCGCCCGCGAGATCGCCTACACCCTACGCACCAGCGACTCGCTGGCCTACTTGGGCGACCAGGGCTTCGCCCTGCTGCTCTCCGAGGTGCGCTGGACGGGTGGCGCTAGTCGCGTCGCTCACCGCCTGCTGGCGCGGCTGCGGGCCGCCCTGGGCGGGACCAAAGTCGGCATCGGTATCTCGCTGTTCCCCCAGGACGCCTCCACCGTTGAGAGCCTGTGGCAGCAGGCCGAGCAGGCCTGTCAGTCGGCGCTGGACACCGGCGGCGGCATCCGCCTGCTGACCCCCGGTGCGGTCGAGCTCCAAGACGCGATTTCTCAAGACGGTCTGACCCTGCACTTTCAGCCCCTGTTCGACTTGGCTGACTTAGAGCTCGTTGCGGTGGAAGCTTTAGCCCGTTGGCCCAAGCCCAAAGGTTTGCACCAGGCTGGGGATTTCCTCCCCTTGGCCGAGCAGGTCGGGCTGATGAGTGCCCAGGACCGCTGGGCCTTGGATAAGGTGCTCGAGCAGGCCGCACTGTGGCGCCCGAGCGGGGTCAACGCCCGCTTCAGCCTCAACCTCTCGAGCGAGACCCTGGCCGACACCAGCTTCCCCAACTACCTGCAAGAGATGCTCCAGGCCAAGCGTTTATCCGCGGATATCCTGGTGGTCGAGGTGCGCGAGGACGCGCTCTTGGCCGACTTAGAGATGGCTGGGCGCAACCTCGAGCTGCTCAAACACTTAGGGGTTTGCATCGCCCTGGACAACTTTGGCACCACCCCGCTGCCCCACACCCAGCTCAAGCGATTGCCGCTGGACTGGCTCAAGCTCAACCCCGCGCTCTCCACCACCGAGAACGCCGCGATTGCCAAAGCCACCATCGAGATGGTCCACGCGATTGGCGCCAAGGCCGTAGCGAAGGGCTTGGAGGAGCAATCCCAACTCACCCGGATGAAGGAACTCGGGGCGGATTATGGTCAGGGGCATATCCTGGGCTGGCCCGTCCCCGCCGAGGATTTGGGGGCACTGCTGGTTTGGGGAATTGGGAGTTGAGTTTTATCTAAATAGAACTACTTAAGTGCACCCCAACGTGAGAGTGCTTCCGGCACAGAGGCCCTGGTCCTGAGCTGCTCCGCCAGAACGTAAGCGTCTTCGACCGCCATGCCCGCCCCCTGGCCCAAGTTGCGGGTCATGGCGTGGGCCGCGTCCCCCAGGAGCACCACGCGCCCCGCGAACCATCGGGGCAGAGCGGTTTCCTCGATGTCGGCGGGGATGAGCTCCTCGGGGTCTTGGAGCCTGTCTGCCGACGCCCCTGAGCCCCCGAGGGCTCGGCACGTCTCCCGGCGAGCCCTAGAGTATTTTTTGGTGCAGCGGCAGCGGCAGGAAGCTGCGGCGCAGAGCCGGTCAGCGGTGCCCAATATCCAGACCTGAGCCTGCTCGAGCCACTCGACCGCGCGGCTATCCCCAGGGCTTCGTAGACCTCGAGCGCCGTTAAAAGCCGCTCTGCCGGGCTGGCCTCGGAGGCCGGATGCGTCAAGGCCAAGTCTATAGCCGCCCGAGCCTCCCCCGCCCGGCCCCGCCGCTGCAAGGCCTTCGCCTCGCGGGTCAGAGCCAAAGCCTCGAGAGGCCGCAGCTCGAGGCTTTGGGCCAGCTCCCGCGCCTGCCGGGTCAGGCCCAGCGCTCATCTGCCCGGTGGGCGGGTACTTGGCGATGACCTCGGCCCAGGCCGGAGCCCCTTGGGCTAAGGCCCTGCCCGCGAGCGCGGTTAGGGCGGGGGGCTCGAGCCGTCCGGACGGCTGCTCCAAAAACAGAGTTGAGAGATTTGACGCTTCCTGCTTTCATATCTTCCTCCACGACCTCAGGATGAGGCTGGAAGGGGTTTGGCTCCAGGGCCGGACCAGACTCGAAGCGGACGGATTTGGACATTATCGGTAGATGGACCGCTGCGCGCAGTCCAGGTTTACCCTCTAGCTGCTTAGGTTGACCGTGTCACGGTTCAAACTTGCAGGCTCAGCAATCTGGTAAGCACCTAAATCAGCCGCGAAAGGCCGCAGCAACTCGCAGACCTTGGCTTCGGAAACCCATGCACGATAGATGTATCGGTTTTCCCTCAAACTACCCTCTAGTAGCCTCAGCTAGACCTGACCTTTTAGTTTTGAGTGTATCGTTCTTGCTTCCCTTTGTATTCTTTGTGCGTAGCTTATTTTCAACCCGATTCCCTTCGAGGAGAGGAGGGCTTTTACCTCGATTCGACCAAGTTGCCCTCGAGCCGCCCGAAATCCCTGCCAAACACGATCTTGACCGGGGTTCGCCGCGGGTCGTGGCGATACCAAACCTCGACCAGCAGCCCTTCGCGGGCAAAGCGGTATACCGACAGGTCGCCGTTTTTAGCCACCTCGAGGCTTCCCTGGGCCAGCTTGGGATAATCCACCAGATTGACTTGGCGCACCTCGGGTCTTAGCCGGGCATAGTAGATCAGCGAAAGCTCGTCGAGCACCTGTTCGATTGGCGTTCGCCAGCCGTAGGTCTTGCCGGGCTCGGTGATCTTGGCCGAAGAACCCCCGTCCTCGACCCGCGCGAAGGAGAGCCGGGTGGTTCCCTTGAAGGGTTCGGTGAGGTTGCGCCAGAAGGTGTCAGCATAGAAATCCGGCCCCACTTGGCTTTCGGCCTCGAGGCCGTAGCCAGCGGCAGCGGCGACCCCCTGAGGCTCGAGCCGACCCCGGAACTTCCAGCCCCCCTCGATGGGGTCGGCGCTCAGGTAAAACTTACCCACGTTCACCCCCTGCCAGGAGAGTTGGTAGGTCAGCCGCTCGCCCGAAGGCCAGGGCACAGGCTGGGCGAGGCCGAGCGATAAAAATGCGAACAGCAGGAGCGAAGCCGTAAAAACCAGGCGCATAGGATGTTTCTAGGATACGGTACAGGCTCAGCCCGTTTAGCCGGAAACTTCACAGCGGTTTCACACCCCGGCCACCTAGCCTTCACGCTCTCTTATTTACCCTCGTGCCGGAGGGATTAAATGAACACCACAGCTACGGTCGCCCAAACCTTCGTTCGCCTCGGTGGCCTGATCCAAATCGTGTTGGGTCTGGGATTCTGGTTGGGAGTAGGCTACGGCCTGGTTCCGGTTCATATATTGGTAGGGTTTCTGGTGGTGCTCTCGCTGTGGACCCTGGCGACGGTTGGCCTGTTATCAAAGGTGCGCACGGGACAAGTAGGATTGGCCTTCGTGTGGGGATTAATCACGCTCGGACTGGGAATGGGCCAGGGTAGCCTGCTTCCTGGTGAGTTGCACTGGATTGTCCAGGCATTCCACCTGCTGGTCGGCCTCGGGGCGATTGGACAGGGAGAAGCCTTAGCTAGGGCCATCCGTCAGCGCCCCCTAGCCGCACGTTCACAGGCGAAGTAGCTCGAGGCCATACCGACGCACGATTTCAGCGATGGTCTCGGCGTTATTCACCAGGATATACCTACCGAGGGTACCCACCTGTGAACTAAGCCAGCACCGTGCTCGGCTCGACAAAATCCATCCCAAACGCTTCGGCCACACCCTGGTAGGTGAGTTTGCCCTGGTAGGTGTTGAGCCCTTTGAGCAGGGCCGGGTCCTCATGCAGCACGTCCAGCCCGCGCTCGGCCAGGCGGAGCAGATAAGGCAGGGTCTGGTTGGTGAGGGCGAAGGTGGAGGTGCGTGGCACTGCGCCGGGCATGTTGGCAACCCCGTAATGCACCACCCCGTCCACCACGTAGGTGGGCTCGGCGTGGGTGGTGGGGTGGATGGTCTCCACGCAGCCACCCTGGTCTACGGCCACGTCTACGATCACCGAAGCTTCTTTCATGGTGGAGAGCATGTCCCGCGTGACCAGCTTGGGGGCCTTGGCCCCCGGAATCAGCACCCCGCCGATCAGGAGGTCGGCGTGGCGCACCGAGGCGGCGATGTTGGCCTCGGTGGAGGCCAGGGTGATCAGCCGCCCGCCGAAGATGTCG
>PSMF01000031.1:0-29870 GCA_040290005.1 Meiothermus sp. | reverse complement strand
CGTAGCCGATGCCGTTGGAGACGCTGGCGGCGACATCGGGCTCGAGCAGGTAGTTGATGAACTTATAGC
The DNA here is from genome assembly GCA_040290005.1 of Meiothermus sp. Classification (GTDB taxonomy): domain Bacteria; phylum Deinococcota; class Deinococci; order Deinococcales; family Thermaceae; genus Meiothermus. The sequence continues at coordinate 29,801 of PSMF01000031.1, read as the reverse complement.
CCAAATCGGGGTTGGGAGCCTTGGAGAGAATCACCAGATTGTCCGCCCAGAGCGAGGCCCCCTCCTTGGGAATCACGTATTTGAGCTTGGGGTTGTCGCCCTGCGCCCCGATGATGTCGCCGGAATAGGCTGGTCCCACCGCAATATCCCCCGCTACCAGGCGGTTCCGAATCTCGGTGCCGCCAGCGAAGCCCTTGCTGCGGCGTTTGGTGTCGAGCAGCAGTTTTTCGGCCTCGGCGAGCTGGGCAGGGTCGGTGGTGTTAATGCTATGCCCGCGGAACTTGAGTGCCGCCCCCACCTGTTCGCGCATCTCGTCGAGCATGAGGAAATCCCCCACCTTTTTGGCCGGATCGAAGAGCACCGCCCAGCTATCTACCGGCCCCTTTACCAAATCCTCGCGGTAGCCCAGGCCGGTGGTTCCCCACTGATAGACCACGCTGTGTGCGCCGCCCTTATCGAAGCCGGGGTCGGCAAACTGGGGCTCGAGGTTCTTGATGTTGAGAATCTTGGATTTATCCAGCTCGACGATGGTTTTGTCCCGCGCCAACTGCCCGATCAAGTAGTCTGAGACGATCAGCACGTCGTACTCGCTGTCCGCCCCCGCCTTGAGCTTGGAGAGCATGGCCTCGGGCGAGTCGTAGGTGTCCAAAACCACCTTGACCTTCTCGCGGCTCTCGAAGTCTTTGATCACGCTCTCGGGCATGTAGTCCGACCAGTTCAGCACGTGCAGCTCGGCGTTGCCCTTAGGCCCGCAAGCGGCGAGGAGTGTGCCCAGCGCTAAAATTGGGATGTGTTTTTTCATCGTTCCTCCGTAAGTGGTAATGAGTCATGAGCCGTGAGGGATGAGCTGAAGACAAGATAGGTCCAGGACGAGGATTTACGGGAGAGGATTTTATCGTCCAGGATAGGGGTCATGTTGAAGTTTTCGCCTTAGCTCATGGCTCATGAATCATTACTCATGGCTCTTTTTACCGTCGGTTCCTCCAAAACAGTATGCCCGCAACCAGCGTCAAGATTGTGGCGCCTATCATCAGGGTGGAGAGCGCGTGGATTTCCGGGCTCACACCTAGCTTAACCGCCCCGTAGATGTAGAGCGGCAGCGTCGTGGAGCCCGCCCCCGCGGTAAAAAACGTCACCACGAAATCGTCGAGGGAGAGGCTGAAGGCTAGAAGTGCCCCGGAAACTACGCCCGGCGAGATCAGGGGCAGCGTCACCTCGCGGAAGGTGCGCCAGTGGTCCGCGCCTAAGTCCCTGGCGGCCTCCTCCAAGGCCGGGTCCAGCAGCATCAGCCGGGCGCGGACCACCAACGTCACGTAGGCGATCTGGAAGCTGATGTGGGCCAGGATGACCGTGAGAAGCGGAAACCCCAGGCTCCGGGCAAACTCCCGGATGCCGAATACGTTGAACAAAAGCAGCAGCGAGATGCCCATCACGATGTCCGGGGCGATGATGGTGGCGTAGAGCTGGTAGCGAAAAAAGTTCTGGAAGCGAAACCGGTAGCGCACCAGCCCCACCGCCAGCAAGGTCCCGATGACCGTAGAAACGAGGGTGGACACGGAAGCCACCACGAGCGTATTGCCCAAGTACCCCAGCACCCGGTCGTTGCCAAAGAGCCGCACGTACCAGTCGAGGGTAAACCCCGTCCAGCTCACCCCATAGCGGCTTTTGTTGAAGGAGAGCACCACGATCACCCCGATGGGCAAGTAGAGGAAGGCGAAGACCAGCCAGGAGTAAATGGATAGAAGGCGCTTCATAGAAACTCCTGTCGAGGGTCAAGAGTCAAGGGTCGAGAGTCGAGCGCAAAACCTCTGTGTCTTGCCTTTGACTCTCGACCCTTGACCCTCGACGCTTTCATACCAGTTGATCCAACCCCTTCTCCCCTTGGCCGCGCGCGTAGAGCCATAGGCCCAACAGCACGATTGCCATCAGAATGGTGCCCACTGCACTGCCAAAAGCCCAGTTCTGGGCGCTGGTAAACTGCTGCTGGATGAGGTTACCGATCAGGGTGACCTTACCGCCGCCCAGCAGGTCGGCGATGACAAAGGTGCCCACCGCCGGGCAGAAGGTGAGCAGAAACCCGGCGAAGAGGCCCGGCACGGTCTGGGGGAATATCGCCTCCCAGAAGGCTCGAGCGGGGTGGGCGCCTAAATCGTAGGCGGCCTCGAGCAGGTTCCACTCGATCCGCTCCACGGCGGCGTAGAGTGGCAGCACAAAAAAGGGCAAGTAGGTGTAGACGCTCGCCAGATACACCGCGAAGGTCGAGGGGAAAAGGTCCACCGGGGGCAGCCCGAAGGCAGTGATAAAGGCGTTCACCAGCCCCTCTTTCTGCAAGATCACGATCCAAGCGTAGACCCGGATTAAGAAGTTGGTGAAGAAGGGGATGATGACCACCAGCAGCAGGATTTGTTTGTGCTTGCTCCCGGCGATGTAAAAGGCCAGGGGATAGCCCAGCACCATCGTCAAAATGGTTGACCAGAAGCCGAGCCACAGGCTCAGCCCGATGATCTGGAGATAGATCGGGTCGGAGAAGAAGCGGACATAGTTTTGGATGCCCAAGGGCGGCGACAACTGCCCGGAGTCGCCCCGGCTGAGCAGCGAGGCCACCAGCATCAGCACGGCAGGGATAAAGACAAACAGGGTTAGCCAGAAGGCGCCCGGCCCCATCGTTGCCAGAAGGAGCCGAATGCGCTCGGATAATCCCGCTCCCCTAGGCACTTTTAGCCTCCCCCGCGTTCTCGATCACCACCAGCTTTTCCGGCGTGAGCGCCACCCAGACCTCCTCGTCGTAGGCGAACTCCTCGTGGCCCGGCTCCTGGATGTCCTGGTTGAGGGTGTCGCACATCAGCCGCACCTCGCCCGCCATCAGCACGTACTGGTTTTCGGCACCGGTGTACACGATGTCGTCCACCTTGGCCCGGAAAGTGTTGGGCAGGTTGGGACGCTCGCGGAACAGCCGGATTTTCTCGGGGCGGATTGAGAGCAGCACCTGCTGGCCGGGGTTTAGTGCGTCCTCCTCGTCCAACACGAACTCGCCCAGCGCGGTGCGCACCCGGCGGGGCTCGAGGGCCGTGGCGGGGATCAGGTTGGAGTCCCCGATAAACTTCGCCACAAACGCGGTTTTCGGCAGCTCGTAAACGTCCTCGGTGGCCCCCACCTGCTCGACTTGCCCCCGGTTCATCACCGCCACCCGGTCAGACATCACCAGCGCCTCCTCCTGGTCGTGGGTGACGAAGATGAAGGTGATGCCCAGCCGCTCTTGCAGGTTCATCAGCTCAATGCGCAGCTCCTGCCGCAGCTTGAGATCGAGCGCTGAAAGCGGTTCGTCCAGCAGCAGCACTTCGGGCTCGTTGACGAGAGCCCTGGCGAGTGCCACCCGCTGGCGCTGCCCGCCGGAGAGCTGGTCGGTGCGACGGTTCTCGTAGCCGGGTAGGTTGATGAGTTCCAGCGCCCAGACGATGCGCTCTTCGATCTGAGGCTTGGGCATTTTCTTCATCCGCAGCCCGAAGGCGATGTTCTGGGCCACGGTCATGTGGGGGAACAGCGCGTAGTTCTGGAACACCGTGTTTACCGAGCGTTTGTAGGGGGGAATCCCGGTCATGTCCTTCCCCGCGATCACGACCCGGCCCGAGTCGGGCTCCTCGAACCCGGCGATCATCCGTAGCAGGGTGGTTTTGCCACACCCCGAAGGCCCCAGCAGGCTGAAAAACTCACCATCCCGGATATCCAAGCTCACTCCCGCGACGGCGGTGGCTTCGCCGAAGCGCTTGACCACGTTCTCGAGCCGCACCGCAACATTCTCGCCGAGCTTGCGCTCGCGCCGGCCCCGGAAAAGCGTTCCCTCCACGCCTTTGAGTGTAAAGCCCTAAAAGTATCTAGAACAACCCTCAGCTAACACGGGTAAATCCGGGCGCAGGATAACTAATGCCCTGTGCCTTGGCCTTGACGTTTGGTGCTGCGCTCGCTAGTATTTAGTTTGCGTCTGCGCCGTGCCGGAATGGCGGAATTGGTAGACGCGCATGATTCAGGGTCATGTGCCCGCAAGGGTGTGCAGGTTCAAGTCCTGTTTCCGGCACCAAGGGTCTCCGATAATAGTCGGAGACTATCTTTTTTTGCTGGTAACACCTCCCCGGAATGGTTCTGGTGTCCAGCCTGGTTTTTGGGGTGGTCATGTGCCCACAAGTGGGTCATGTGTACGTAAGGGCGCGGCGGCAGGAGGTACATGTGCCCAAACCCAAGTTCAAGTTTGTAGACCGTCCGCTCCAGGAGACGCTGGAAACCTTCGGCAACGAGCTCCGCACCGGCAACCGCTCGAAGATCACGGTGAGGAACTATAGCCGCATGGCGCGGTGCACCGGGGCAAGCAGGACAAGCTCCTCGAGCCGGTGCGGGTTAACGCCAAAGGCGAACTGGTGGGCGAGGGCGGGGTAGCCGCCTACTACCTGGATTCGCCGTTCCAGTTCTGCCCCCACTGCGGCGTGGCCCACCCCTCGCGCTCCGAAAAAGCTCGCTTGATGGCTTGCCAGACTTCATGCTCGGCCCGGCCCCCGGTGAGCCGGACGGCCTCCGTCTCAATGAAGCGGTCGGTCAGTGGCATAGTAATCATGTGAGCCCAACCTATCGGGAAAATCGGCTGCTCCCAGTGACGGATAACCTGGCAAGCTCCGTCACTGCCCCTCTGCTAGCGCCCCTCAAGCGCCTCCAGTCGTCGTTCCAGGTCATCGAGGCGGGCCTTGAGGGCTCGGTTCTCCCGCAGGAGCTGCTGGTTCTCTTGGTACAGCCCCTGTATCGCCGCCAAGGCCACCCCGCCCTGGTCTACGATGGCAATGTGCTGGTCATCGGCACCGTTGAGCCCAAATGCGGTGTGGAAGTCCTGGGCCATCGGGCCAATATGACGCACGCTGGCCGGGTCGGTCTTATAGCTCCAAACGCTGAGGGGTAGCTTGGAGACCTTGGCGAGGATGTTGGCGGGGTCTACCAGGGTGAACCCGGTCTTAAGGCTCTTGTCGCTGATGACGTTGTTGTTGATGGTGATGGTGGCACCCGCCGATACCGAGGTGCCTTGCAGGGTGGCGGTGAGGGTGACGCTGGAGACGCTGCCCACACTATCCGGTGGGGTGTAGCTGATAGTAGTGCCTGAAGTCGGGGTGATGCTGCCCCCGCCCGTCGCGGGACTGAGGCTCCAAACCACCGTGCCGCTGCCGCCGGTAAGCGTGGCGGTGAAGGTGGTGGCGGGGTCACCGGGGAAGACAGTGAGGGTGGTGGGGGAGACCTTGAGGCTGGGTCCAGACTGGCAGGCGGCCAGGGTCAGGGCTAACAGGAGCAACAAGAGCAGGGCAGGATACCGCTTCATCAAGCCTCCTTGACGGCGCTCTACAGGGCCATCCAGCGGATTGTAACCCGTCAGGGGCGCGGGGCTTCCACCGACAACTCCTCGCTAGACATGGGCCTATCCAGGAAGAACCCCTGGGCGTAGTCGCAGCCGCTGGCCTCCAGCCAGGCCAACTGCTCGGCGGTCTCGACCCCCTCGGCCACGGTCGCCAATCCCAGCCCCTTGGCCAGCAAGAGAATGCCGCCGAGCAGGGCTTCGCCCTCGGGGGTGCCGACCCCGGCAATGAAGCTGCGGTCCACCTTGAGGGTGTCCACGGGTAACCGACTGAGGTGGGCCAGCGAGGTCTGGCCGACCCCGAAGTCGTCCAGGGCCACCCTGATGCCCAGCCGCCGCACCGCTTCGAGGTTGCGACTAGAGGTCTTGAAGTCCCGCATCAGCGCGGTCTCGGTGACTTCTAGTTGTAGTCTAGCTGGGTCGAACCGCCCACCCGCCGCAGCCCGGCTCAGCCGCTCCACCGACTGGGGGTCCAAGACGGTCAGAGCCGAGACGTTGACGCACACCTCGAAGGGCTCGGGGGGCATCTCCCGGAGCGCGCGCTCGAACACCCAGGTATCCAGCGCCGGGGCCAGACCGTGGGTCTCGGCCAGCGGGATGAACTCCCCTGGCGGAACCGCTCCGCGCGTCGGGTGGTGCCAGCGCAGGAGCGCCTCAGCCTTGGGCTCCAGGCCCTGGCGGAGCGGGCGGATGGGCTGGTAGACCAGGCGCAGCCCCCCCTCTTTGAGGGCCTGGCGCAGGTCTTGCAGCAGCTCCAGTTGGTGTCTTGAAGTGTGGCCGGAGTCGGGCCTGTAGACCGCCCAGCGGTCGCGGCCCTCCTTGGCCGCATACATCGCGGCGTCGGCGGCCCGCATCAGCCCGTCCAGGGCAGTGCCGTGCCGCGGGAACAGGGCGATGCCGATGCTGGCGGTGACCACCACCTGGAGACCGCCCAGACGGAAGGGCTCGGCGAGGGCCGCACGGATGCGCTGGGCCGCCTGCTGGGCCCCCGCCTCGTCCGTAGCGGGCAGCAGGACGGCCATCTCGTCCCCGCCCAGCCGCGCCAGCAGGTCGCCCCCCCTGAGGCATCCCCGTAGTCGTTCGGCGACCCCCACCAGCAACTCGTCCCCGGCGTGATGGCCCAGCGAGTCGTTGACCCCCTTGAACTGGTCCAGGTCGAGGTAGAGCAGGGCGCTGGGCTGCTGGGTCTCCCTGGATTGGCCCAGCATCGCCTCAGCCCGCTCGGCGAACATCCGCCGGTTGGGCAGTGCGGTCAGCTCGTCGTGGTAGGCCATGTGCCGGATGGTGGCCTGGTAGGCCCGCTGCTCGGTCACGTCCCGCGCCCGCAGCACGATCCCAGCAATGTCGGGGTCGGCGAGCCGGTTCTCCAGCAGCACCTCGAACCACAGGTTTTCCCGCGCGTCGGGCTTCCGCAGGGGCATCACCAGTGGTCCCACGGTGCCAGGGCCGCTCAGCACCTCCGCCATGAGCCGACGAGCCTTGGATTGGTACTCCGCTGGAACGTAGGAGAACACGTCGACCCGGTGGGTTTTCCAGAACTCCGGGTCAAACCCCAGCGCCGCGACATTGGCGCTGACATAGAGCAGATTGCCCTGGGGGTCAAGAATCTCCACGATCTCCCGGCTGAACTGCACCAGGGTGCGGTGCAGCCCCTCACTGCGGCGCAGGGCTGCCTCGGTCTCCTTACGGGCGTGAATGTCCTCGGTGGTGCCGTACCAGCGCACCACCCGCCCCGCCTCATCGCGGCGGGGATAGGCGCGGGAGTGCATCCAGCAATATGAGCCGTCCCTCATGCGGAAACGGTGCTCCAGGCTCAAGGGCTCGCCAGTGCGCAGCGAGTGCGACCAGGCCTCCAGCGACCGGGGGAGGTCGTCGGGGTGGGCGGCCCTAGCCCAGCCGTCGCCGAGGGTCTCCTCCCGGCTCATGCCGGTGAGGTCGGTCCAGCGCTGGTTGACATCGGTGATGTTGCCTTCCGGGTCGGCGGTCCAGGGGACCTGGGGGCTCAGCTCGACCCGGTGCCGGTAGTGCTCCGCGCTCTCCCGCAGGGCCGCTTCGGCCCGCTTGCGCTCGGTGATGTCCTGCCAGACTACCAGCCCCAGGGTGCGCCCGCCCAACTCGACCGGGTGGGCCGAGACCTCGAGGTCAATGACCTCGCCCCGGAGGTTCCTGAGCTGGTCCTCGGCCCGCTCGATGGGCTCTCCCTGCAACACCCTGGCGTAGCGCTCGCCGGGAAGGGGTGCGCTGGGCTGAGTGAAGTCGGAGAAGCGGTGGCGTTTGAGCTCATCCGGCGAGTTCAGCCCGAGTGTTCGCAGGGCGCACGGGTTGGCGTAGATGTATTCCTCGCTGTCATAGAGGACCACCGCTGCGGGCATGGTCTCCACCAGGGTGCGGTACAGCCGCTCCTGCTCTAGCAGCGAGGTCACCAGCAGGCCTCGCTCCACCGCGCCGCCGACCTGGAAGGCCACAGCCTGGATCAGCTCGCAGTCCCCTTCGCTGAGCGCGACGCCCAGGCTCTCCACGCACAGCACCCCCCAAACTTGGCCCTGGGCGCGGACGGGCACGGCGACCATCGAGGTGATCCCCGGCACCGCGTAGATAAAGTTGGGCTCGCGCGAAGCGTCAGGGATGAAAACGGGCTGCCCGCTGCGCACCGCACGGGACATGGTGCCCTCGCCCAGAGGAATCTGTTCCACCCAGGCGTCGTAACCGACCTGGTACTGCATCCTCAGGGAGTTGCCCTCCACCGCATAGATGGAGACCATTGCGTAGCCGAAGGTGCGGGAAACCGCTTCCACCACCTGGCGATAGATTTGCGGCAACTCCAGGTCGGCGTCCAGGGTCCGGCTCAACTCCAGCAGTAGGGACAGTTCCTCGGCCCGCACCCGCCTGGAGAGCTTTTGATGTTGAGTTTTAGGGTCAGGGTTAGGTGGGGTCCGGTTCATGCGCTGCGCTCACCTCTAAGCCTAGATCAGCGTCGCATGGCGGCCTGTGAGGGATGAACATGAGAAAACCGGCTTCAGGACGGTTCGTAGAACGCTTCTCCGCTGGGCCATCGCCAAAGTCGGGCGGCTCCGGTAGCCCCTCAGAAAGTTTGGCAGGAGCATCACCACAGGGTCTAGCGTGAGGCGCGGTAAAAAGGTAGACTTTCCTTACCGCAGTGCTGAGATCGATATCTTGTCACCACAAGACACCCCAAAAATAGGAAAGCCCGTTTGTGACGCAAAAGGGGAGCGGGCTGATTCAGGGTCATGTGCCTGCAAGGGTGTGCAGGTTCAAGTCCTGTTTCCGGCACCAAAAGGCGCCCCCGACGTACCAGGGGCGCTCCTTTTTTTCTATACTGTTGAGTGACCTGCAAGATTTTGGGGTTGGTCACGCGGACTCGAGGTCTCCGCCTCATCGGCTCCTTCTACCAGATGGCCTTCTGGGTCGAGCCGAACCCCAGCGTCTGCGCCGCCTGAACCCACCGTGCTGTTGCTGTCGGTTTGCCCCTGGTCGCCCCTATCATCCCTAATCGGCTGGGTGAGGTTTTCTTTCCGACTATCGTTATTGTCGTTTGCCATGGTGGCTCCAGTTTGCCCACTAGACCCTAAACCTAACCGGAAGAACTGTACCGGGTCTGAGGGCTGACTGAGGGTTTGTGGGAGACCCTGGAGGTGAAGTTCGCTCAGCCAGGCATGGCGATAATCGCAACCCCTTGGTTTTTGGCTTCGTACATCCGGTGGTCGGCCAGCTGCAGCAGGCCGTCGTGCTCGCCTGATTCAGCAGGGTAGGCGGCGGCCCCGATGTTGACCTTAACCTCAAATCCCTCGCCTTGGATTTCCGCGATGGCTGCGGCATAACGGCCCGCCGCACAGGTGGCACCCTCCAGGTCGGTGTGGGGCAGGATGGCCGCGAACTCGTCCCCGCCCCAGCGGTAGAGGCTGTCCCCGTCGCGCTTGTGGCGCTTCAATACCTCGGCCACTTTTGCCAGTACCTCATCGCCTTTGGCGTGCCCGAGGGTGTCGTTGATGCGTTTGAATCCCGAGAGGTCCATCACCAGGAGCGAGAGGGGGTGGCCGTAGCGTTGGGAGCGCTCGAGCTCCTCCCCCAGCCGCAGGTCGAAGGCCCGACGGTTGGCCAACCCGGTGAGGGCATCGGTGAGGGCGGCCTGCTCCAAAAGCCCCCGGTAGCGCACCTCGTGCAACAGGGCGGCGATAGGGGCCGCGAAGAAGCGGGCCACCTCGAGGGAGTCCTGGGCGAAGGCGGATTCGTCGTGCAGGTTGTCGAGGTACAGCAGTGCCAGCACCTCGCCTCGGTAGACCACCGGGAGGGCCAGATTGGTCTTGATCTCGTTCATTCGCCCGAGCTGTTCCAAACCCTCGCTGCTGAGGTCGGCCAGGTTGTCTTTTTGGGCGCTGAGGATGCGTGGCTCGCCCCGGTTCCAGTCCTTCAAGGGGCCTGCGTACCAGCGGAATTGCTCCGCCTCGCTAAACGACAGCTTCATCAGTTCCTGGCCAAACCCCACCGCCGCCCGAAAACGGAAGGTAGCCCCGTCGCGCACCAAGAGGCTGCCTGCCTCCGCTCCGGGCACCAGTCGCACGGCAGCCTCCAATATCTTCTGATACGCCGCCTGGGCCGGGGCCTCTGCGGCCTCGCGGGTTAGGCCGATCAGGAGGTCGCGTTGCTGCATTGCCAACACCCCGTCGAGGGCCAGCCCAATCGTCCGGCAGGCCGCCGCCAGGGTATCCTGTTCGGCCTCACTCCACAGCCGGGGGGCTGTTTGCGCCAGCGACAACACGATCCGCGAGCGTCCCGCCGTCGGCAGGGGGATAGGGTGTACCACCACGCCGCCGAACTGTTGGCGGTATTCGGCGACGGCCTGGGGGGTCTGGGTGTACTCGGTGGCGTAGATGGGCCGCCCGGTGGCATATACTTGCCAGACCAGCCCCTGGCCGAAGGGGATGCCCTCGGTCTTCAAGCTCTCCTCAAGCTCGAGCTTTCCCTCAGGGCCAAACTCCACCAGGGCTACCATTCGGCTGCCCTGCTGAATCCACAGCATGGCCCTCTCGGTCTCTAAGGCCTGGAGTATCAGGGCCAAAGCCCGCTCGGCCACGCCCAGAGGGGTGCTGGTGGAGTCCAGCGAGGTGGAAAGCTGGTTGAGAAACTGGAGTTCACGCCGCTCGGAGAGCTGGGTAAGCCCGCTGCTCACCGCCTTGGTGAAGTGTTCGAAGCCCTCGAGTTCGCGCCGGTTGAAGTGCGAGGTGCGTTCTAAGTTGACCACCGCGACCACCTGGCCCCGCTCCCAAAGCGGCAGGGCCAGCTCGCTCAAAATATCGCGCCCCGGTACGGCGATATAGCTGGTATCCCGGCGCACATCCTCGATGTGCAGGACGCGGCCCTCGCGGGCGCAGCGCCCCACCACCCCGCTCTCCGGAAGCTGCTCTATCCCCGCGGTCTCTAGACCCACCGCCGAGACCAGCCGCAGCCCGCCCGGTGCAGGCTGCCACACCGAGACGTGGCCCTCGCCGTACTTGCCCAAAAGACCCGGCAGCGCCTCCAGGATCGAGGTGCGGCTGGGGAGGCTGGAAAGCTCCTCGAGAGCGGCCACCAGCAGCGAGAGCTGTGCCGAGGCCTCTTTCTGCCGCCGGTAGATGCGCCGCAGGTCGCGGCCCACCAGGTTGGCGATGAACACCGAGAGCAGCAGCAAAACTGCCGGCCAGGCCGGGCTGTGGGAGGGCTCGAGCCATAGTTCCAACCCCAGCGCGACGGCTCCCGCCAGCAGCCCCCAGCGCAGCCCATATACCGAGGCCAGGGTCGCCACCGCGATCATCAGCCAGGGCAGGCCGTATTCGCCCAGCCGCAAGAGGTGAACCGCCACGAAGCCCAGCAGTGAACCCAGAAGAATTATTGCTACCCGCATGTTCGAGCCAAGTTTAGCGCGGATTGGACGAGCCGCCAACCGTGTGGGCTTGGCCTGAGCCGGGGCGACCGGGCGAACTGTGCTATGCACCAACCGGGGGAGCGTCATGGTAGCCCCTTAGGTCCAGTGGGTGAGCACCACCGTGGGGTCGCTCTGGAGGGGGCCGGGGGCCGGATAGCGCAGCCTATAGTCGCCGAAGCTGCGGGGGTTGCCCCGGACCTTGGCCTGCTGGACTTGGCCCAGCAGGTGCTCACTCGGCCCGGACTCAGCCTCCCCACTGAACACCCAGACCCCGCGCGGAGCCATGCGCAGAGGCTGTACCGCCGGGTCCGACTCGAACAACCCGGTCAAGGTCTTCCAGAACACCGCTAAGTCGTCGGCCCTGACCCCGGTGGCGGCCCCCAGACGCGGGTCGTAGGAGCCGTGTAGGCGGTACAGCCCGTACGAACCGGCCCAATCCTCCGACCAGGGCAGCACCGGGTCCACCGACCGCGCCGAGGAGAGCCGTATCGCGCCGGGAATGCGTTCGCTGCCGGTGGTCAAGCCGAACACACGCACATCGTAGAAATACTGGCAGAGCTCGGTTTTGAGGATGTTATGCGGGTCGGCGGAGGCCAGGATAGGCTGGAGCAACTGCCGCTGAACCCCGCCCCGCAGGCTCAGCAAGGCCGACAGCCCGTACTCGCGGGTGACCCAGTGGCTGATCAGCCCTTTGAGGGTAGCATCGGTGATCAGGCCGTATTTGACCGCGCTGGCCCAGTCGCTGGGCCCCAGTTCGCCGCTCCCGCCCAAATCGGCGTTGTTGATCTCGAAGAGCACGACGAAGTGGTGGTGTTTGCGGGGATCGTGGATGGTGAGCATGGGTTGATCTCCTCTAGTAACACGCCGGGTTGGCGGGGTCTACGACTTTGGCCACGTCCACCAGCCCGTAGCCGGTCTCGGCCTGCCAGGGGTGCTGGGTGGCGTTTTGCAGGCATTTACGAACGCTTTCTAGGGCGTTGCCCTGGGGTAGCGGGTGGTTGAGATGCCCTCTCTGATACAGATATAGGGCCACCGCCGTGCTGATGAAAGGCGCGGCGGCGGAGGTCCCGTAGGAGTTGCCGTACTCGTCGCTGGCCTCGCCGTCGAGGGTGAGCACGGCGGTGCCGGGGGCGACGAACTCTAGGTCGCTGCCGTAGTTGCTGCCAAAGCCCTGCCCCCACTGAGCACGGCCCCCCGAGGGGTCGGTGGCCCCTACAGCGATCACGTAGGGCGAGGAGGCCGGATAGGCTACTGTGCCGAGGTCGGTGTTACCGCTGGAGCCCACCACCACACCCCCTTCACTCACGCGTTCCAGTACGCTCTCGAGGTAGGGGTCGGAGAAGCCGACCTTTCTCGAGGCCAGCGAGAGGTTGATCACCTGGGCCGGATTGGGGTTGACAAAGGTTTGCCCCCCGATAGCGGTGGCGCCAGCGGCGTATTCGATGGCTTGAGCCACCCGCAAAGTCCCGGTGCGGTGGTTGGCATCAAAGACCTTGATCGGCAGCACCTTAACCAGGTTATAGGCCGCTCCTGCCAGCGCAGAGCCGTTGTTGGTGGTGCTGGCGATGATCCCCGCTACGCTCGTGCCGTGCCCTTTGGAGACCTCGCCCAGCGGGGCCATCCGGCCCTGCTGGGGGACGGGGGCGGTGAGGTCTGCCCCCACCACGTCCAGCCAGCTCGCCTGCGGGGCCAGGTTCGGGCGCAGGTCGGCCCGGGCGGTGAAAAAACCGGTGTCAATCACCGCCACCACCGGGGCGGTGCAGCCCAGCGTTAGCTTTTGCCAGGCCCCTTCCCAGTTCATCTGTCCGAACACCCGGCGCTGCTCGAGGGCATAATCCCGGTTGCTGGGCGGGGTGGAGAGGCCGGTTTGCTCGTACAGGTACTCGGGCTGGACATACTGGGCCAGACCACCCTCCACCAGGGCTTTGGCCGAGGCAACCTCGTCCTTGCTGGTTTGAAGCATCTCCCAGCCCCCGTCCAGGCTGCGCAAGCGCTGCACTCCCAGGCGGGAGAGGGTCTGGACTTGGCTTTGCGGGCGGATGCTGGGGCCGCTGTAGACGATCAGCCGTCCGGGGACGTGGGGTGCCGCAAAGGTCCCCACCCCTTTGAGCGCCGCGCCCTGCGGGCGGGCCAGGGCGGCGGTTTTGGCCCCGGCTAACTGTCCACACTGGGCCTGGGTTTGGGCCTGCGCCGCGACCTCGACGGTCTGGGTGCGCACCAGATGGCCGTTGGGGCCGGAGGTTTCTACGGTGAAGTGGTAGGTTTTGGGACTCGAATCGGTGTTGCCCCGCAACTTGAGGGTGGCTACGGTGTTGCTGGTGGTGAGCGGAAGCGCGTCAACCGGTGGGTCGCTGCTGAGGGTGTACTGTGCGCTGCCCTCGGCCTTCCAGAAGAAGGAAACCGTGCCGCCCTCGGCGGGAAGGCTGCTGGGGACAGCGTTATAGGCCAGTGAGGGCGAGGGAGGGGTGCTGCAAGCGCTCAAGCCCAATAGCCCCAGCGGCAGTGCGAGCAGGGAAAGCCACTTTTTGCCGAAGCTTGCGGGTTGTGGGGGACAGGGGTAAACGGGATAAACGCTGTTTGTGCGTTCGGCCGGTTGCACCACTGGCTCCCCGGTTCCCTTGGTGCCCAAATTGGGAAACACGGCTCATCGCCTCCGAACGCCCTGATGGCCTAGGGCATAGGCTGGGGCTTATACGGCGAGAGCCACGTTAGGTGTGGATAGACAAGGGTAGATTGTCTTTCTCGGCCGGTTGCGCTACTGGCTCCACTTACCCCTAAGCGCCCAAATGCAGGGCAGGCTTCGTCGCCTCCGAGGGGAGGGTTTACCCTCCGAACTACAAGGTAGAAATTATCGCAAACCTCCAAAGGCTTATGGTTATTTGTCACCGGATATGGCTTCTCGATGTAACGCCCCAGCGCTGAACCTTTTGGTGGGCCGAGCCCAAACTCACAGATGCTAGGCCAAAGAACCGCGTCCTGGAGCCGAAATCACCGGTCGGGGCTAGGGGCAATTCCAAGGATTACCCCGACGAGACCTATCGGCTCAGGTTGCAAAGGGAGCGCGGTCAGAGCTCGAGGATAAACTGGGCCAGCTTCACCGCGTCGTTGGGGGTAGAGGAGACTTTGCGCTCGCCCACCCGGCTTTTGAGCACCTCGATCTTCTCGGCGATCTTGCGCGGGGAGCGGATATAAAACCCCAGGTGTTCCTGCTGGAGCAGCTCCACGTTGCCCCGTTCCTGCGGCCAGATGTAGTCGCAGACGATCATCTCCTTGTGCTGAGAGAGGATTTCGGCTATGGTCGCAGGCCCGGCCTTGGTCACCACCACGTCGGCGAGGTTGATGAGTTCGTACATCTGCCCGGTGTAGCCGAAGAGGTGAAGCTGGCTTAAGGCTCGCTTGGCTTTGAGCGCCTGGAGTTGCCCCAAGAGCCGCTTATTGTAGCCGCAGACCACCACGATGTTGATGCCCTCGAGCCGGATCAGCTCCTGCACCAGCCGATAGGTAATCTTGAGCCCCGCGCCGCCCCCGGTGATGAGCACGGTGTAGGGGTGCTCCAAGCCCATCTCCTGCTTGAGCCGCACCACCTCCTCGGCGGAGAGCGGGGTGCCAAACTTGGGGTCAATCAGGTTTTGGAAGAAGTGCAGGTTCTCCGGCGGGATGCGGTGGCGCCGGGCTACGGTGTAGGCCTCGGGGCTCGCCACCACGTACTGGTCTTTGATGTCTAAAAACCAGTAGACGTGTGGACTGTAAAAGTCGCTGACCACGGTGAGGGTTTTGGGTTTGTGCTCCCTCACATACCGCAGGCGGCGGAAGCCGTGGTTCACCGGGTAGCAGTAGACCAGCTTGTCCGGCTTAAACTTCTCCAGATACTCGTTGATGCGCGGCCCCAGCCGGGTTCCCAGCACCCGCGCCCAGCCGCTGATGGCGGGCTTGTTGGAGTTGAACGAGGAGAAGATGGTGAACATCCAGCGCTGCTTTTGCACCGAGTAGTTGTAGCCGTCCTCGACCGCCTGCCCGATCCAGCGCGGCCCCACGTCGAAAATGTTGAACAGCTCGACGGTCGCCTCGGGCTCGAGCTGCCGCAAAATCCGGTACAGGGTTTGGGCTAAAGAATAGTGTCCACCACCGGCTTTTGTATAAACCAACAGGATACGCTGCGGCATATGCTCACTGAGATTATAGGTTGAGGGTCAGGGGTGGATGTGGGTGGTGAGCAAAGGCACCAACGCAGATACTCATAGCCCATAGCCAAAACCAAGTTTACGTCCAGGACAGCAAAATCAAGGCTCAAGAATCTTTACCCTGGACGTGAGGCATTTAGCTATGAGCTATCTGCTATCCGCTTGTTTTACTCTTGGCTCTTTGCTTCTACGGCAGCGGCCCCACATACTTCCGATACGCCCCAATCCAATCTTGGGCGATGGCTTTTTGGGCATCCTGTACGGAGATTGCGCCTGAACACATCAGGTCGTGGAGCTTGTTCTCGAGTTTGTCCTTGACGTGCGCGTTCAGCGGCTGGGTTTTGTAGCTCTGCGGCCAGAGGTTTTTGATAGAGTTGCTGCCGCCCAGCTCGAGGCTCACCAAATGGTCTACCTCGTACTCACCCGGCTGGCGCGAGGTGATGCCGTACTCCCTATAGACCTGATTTTTTACCGACTGCGGCACGTTGCGCACGGTCTGGGTATAACCGGGGCGGCAGATCACGTTTTTATCGGTAGTGAGCACATCGCCGGGGGTGAGCCGGGGGTCGGGCAAATCCACCCCGATCTTAAAACCTCCGGAGGGTGCAGGCCCGGAAACGTTAGGGCGGCGAACCAGCAGAAACAGCACCACCGCGAAGACCAACACCACCAGCACCACCACCAGCCAGACGCGTCCCATTAGTCCTTATCTTATCGCGTGGATCGGCCGACAGCAGAAGGCTAAAGCGGTCGAGCGTCCAACGAGGAACGCCCAAGACCAAGCATAGTGCTGCTGTCTGGGCCGAAGGAATCAAACTGCTATAACCAACGTCCAGGACGTTGTTTGGGTTTTGACTTTGGGTGTCGGATGTTTTTCGTTCGACGTTCAGCGTTTATCCCCGCTACGAAGCCAGCGGGTGATGGCACAGCCAGACCCCGCTCTTGGCCCGCCAGCCTTCCAAAGCTTGGAGGTTGGGTACGCTCAGCACCTTGTGCCCCACGATCTCGAACTCGATAGCGGTGAAGAGTCGGTCTATGGCCTGCCCCAGACGGCGGGTTTCCAGGGGGCTAAAGCGCAGCCGGGGGAGCTGGGCCTCGAGGCTTTTTAGGCCTGCGTAAGGGAGTAGCTCAGCAGGGTCGCGCCACTGGCGGGGCGGGCCGATGAGCAACTCGGCCAGTACCAAAGACAGACCCGGATGCCGCTGCTTCAGGGCCTCCGGGTCAAACTCGAGGGAGAGTTCTAAATGAACCTCCACGTCTTGCCATACTTCGCGCTGATTCTGTACAGGACGCTCCATATCTCAGCTTGCAATATGCTCAGGGCAGTGTCAAGAGCAAATAACCCGTTCCTGACGGGGAAATCTTGTGCCGAGGATTGACAATCCTGGAGGGGGAGTGTCAAGCGCGGTAATGAGCGATGAGCAATGAGCCAAGGCAAACCCAACGGCAAACCCCTCCCTGCTTCGCAGCGAAGTAAGGGTATCCGCTGCTACGTGCCACCTCCCCTAGATGTGTGCAGAAAATAGCGTCTGGAACAGGTGCCAAATATTACGTTCCCAAGGGGAGGCAGGGCGGTTCCCTTTTCACCTTTTGCCTTGTCTGTTTTGGCTTGTTGCTCATGGCCAGTCGCTCATCGCTAAAACTCCCGGAACCACTCGAGCCAAGTCGCGCCGGTTGCAAAGAGTTCGTGATGGGGAAGGCTGGCGGCAGCGGCCTGGGTTGCCAGGGCCTCTTCGGTATCGCCCATATAATGCCAAGCCTTGGCGATGGCGCTGAGACAGTTCCACTGGCCCTCCTCGTCGCCGACAAAACGATAAACAGCCAGGGCCCGGCCCAGCAGGGTAATGGCGTCGTGCGCCTGTCCTGCGTATAAGGCCGACACACCCCAAATAAACAGGCTTTGTGCCCAGCCATGGTTGTTGCCCATCTGACGGGCCAAGTGTTCGGATTCGCGGGCGGGAGCGGCTGCCGCTTCCGGGTCGCGGCCCAGGGTTTGCCAGGCCTGCGATAACGAGGCCTCGAGGCGAGACTTTAGGGTTTCGGACGAGCTGTGGGTGGGGGTAGAAGAGTGGGATAGTGTGTTCACAGATAAGCTCACCGTTTGCACCTTAGCAGACTTGCATGTAACACCCGACCTAGAACGAACCGTCACGGTTTACGTAACGCTCATGCCGTCTCCATCGGGGAAAATGACCATAAAAGGGGCGCTTGGTGTTATCAGAAAGGCAGGAAGCCGGGGGCCAAGGCAGACCCCCGACGTTGGCGGCTGCCCCGTAATCTCAACCACAGCGACCTGTTCGCGGTGCCGCCCTGTGACCGTACCCGTGCGAGCACTAGGCCCGGGCTTTGCCCGTGCGAGCGGGGGTGCTTAGGAGAAGCGCCCTAGCACGGAGCCGGGCGCACCTTGGCTCGCGGGGGTGCACAAGGCACAGAGGTAAGAAATCGCTGACCGTCTCGTAATTTGTGGGGGTCGCCTTTGACTTCGCCCTTACCCCACAGCGAAGCGCTATGCTATTCCCATGCTGGACAGCCTAAAAACCGCCCTGGCCGACAAAGTGAGCACCAGCGCCAGCGACCTGGAAACCCACTCCCACGACGAGAGCTATCCGAGCCGGAACCCGCCCATGGCGGTGGTCTACGCCCAGTGCTTGGAGGACGTTCAGCAAACCCTGTCCTGGGCAGGGGAAACCGGCACGCCGGTGGTTCCCTTTGGGGTGGGGACTTCGCTCGAGGGCCACGTCCTACCGCAGGCCCGCAGCATTACCCTCGACCTGTGCCGGATGAACCGGGTTTTAGAGGTTCGGCCCGAAGATTTTGTCGCCGTGGTCGAGCCGGGCGTGACTCGAGAGGCCCTTCACGCCGCGCTCAAGGGCACCGGGCTGTTTTTCCCGGTGGACCCCGGCGCCAACGCCTCGCTGGGCGGGATGGCCTCGACCAACGCCTCGGGAACGACCACCGTGCGCTACGGCGGGATGCGGCAAAACGTGCTGGCCCTGCAAGTGGTGCTAGCGAATGGGGAGGTCCTCGAGCTGGGCCGGAGGGTGCGCAAGACCAGCGCGGGCTACGACCTCAAAGACCTGTTTATCGGGGCGGAGGGGACGCTGGGGGTCATCACCCGCCTGACGCTCAAACTTCACCCGCTGCCCGCCTTTGTGCACACCTTGCGGGTCTTCTTCGGGAGCCTCGAGGCCGCCGCCGATGCCGCATACGCCCTGATGGGCTCGGGGCTGCCGCTGGCCCGGCTCGAGCTGCTCGACGAGCTGAGCCTGAGGGCCATCAACGGGTATCTAGGCCGGGATTATCCCGAGAAACCCGCGTTATTCGTGGAGTTTCACTCCTCCACGGCGGAAGCGCTCGGGGCCGAGTCCCAGGTGGCGATGGCCCTGATGGACGAAGCCGGAGCGGTCTTGGTGGACGCCGCACGCACGCAGGAGGAGCGCACCGCACAGTGGGAGGCGCGGCATCAGCTCTACTGGGCGCAAGTAGCGCAGCATCCAGGGCACAAGTTCATGATTACCGATACGGCTGTGCCGCTCTCCAAAATGCCGGATTTGGTCCGTTATGCTCAGGCTTTATTGGGTGAGTTGGGTCTTGGCGGAAGCATCATCGGGCACGTAGGCGACGGGAACTTTCACACTCTTGTAGCGGTGAATGACGAGCGCTATCCCGATGCCGAAAAATATGCCATGCGGCTGGTGGAAAAGGCTTTAGAACTTGGGGGGACCTCTACCGGCGAGCACGGAGTCGGGCTGCGCAAGAAAAAATTTTTGGCTCAGGAGCACGGCGTGGCCCTGGAGTGGATGCGGCAAATCAAGGGGTTGTTTGATCCGCAAAACTTGCTGAATCCCGGTAAAATCGTTTGATGCCGATTTCTGGGTTGCTTTTTGACCTTGATGGAACCCTGCTCGAGACCGAACCCGGCATTCTCGCCTCTTTCCGCCACACCCTGCAAACCCTCGGCCTGCCCCCGCGCTCCGATGCCCAACTCCGTACCCACATTGGCCCGCCGCTAAAAACTTCCTGGGGTGAGCTGGTCGGGGCCGAGCTGACCGACAGGGCCACTGAAATCTACCGCCAGTTTTACGACGCTAAGGGCAAGTTCATGGCCCGGCCTTACGGGGGGATGCTCGAGGCCCTGGCGCAACTTTCCACGTCCTACCGGCTGTTCATCGCCACTTCTAAGCGTAAAGTCTTCGCCCTGGACATGGCCGAGCACTTCGGCCTGAGGCCGTATTTCGCCGAGGTCTACGGGCTACTGCCGGAGAACCTCGCCGAGGATAAGGCTGCGCTGATTGCCCGCATCCTGCTCGAGCAAAGCTTGAATCCCCAGGAAACGTTGATGATCGGAGACCGCCTGTACGACCTGACCGGGGCAAAAGCCAACGGGCTGGGCTCAATCGGCGTGCTGTGGGGCTATGGCAGCCGAGGGGAACTCCAGGCCCACCACCCCACAGCATTATGCGAACGCCCCGCAGACCTTCCAAGCATCATCTCTGATTTGGCTTTGGGCGCGAAGGCCGTGTCCTCGAGGGATTAATCTACAGTCAAAATAACCCTGTCCCAGACACAACCCACATTTTTCCCAGAACCCGGCGCCCGGTACCCTATTCAGGTTCCATCGTGCATTGCAGCGGATATTCCGCTTCCTGCGCGGCGTTCATCACTTGATTAACCTTGGTCTCGGCGATCTCGAAGGTGTAGACCCCGGCCACGCCCACCCCGGCGTGGTGGACCTCGAGCATGGTTCGCACCGCCTCGAGTTCACTCTTGCCAAAAAACCGCATCAGCACCTCCACCACGAAGTCCATTGGGGTGTAGTCGTCGTTCAGCAGCAGCACCTTGTACTGCGGCGGGGTGCGGGTCTGGGACCTGGTGCGGGCTTTGGTGGCGGTATCGCTCACATCACTGGCAGTTTAGCACTCTGGCAGCGCGGATTTACAGTGATGAGCTGAGGCAAAGTCAAAGGCGACCCCCACGAGTTGCGAGGTTCATGGCGCTCGTCCGATTAGTGGCGTAGCGCAACTCCCCCTGCGCGCAGGGGGACCGTCCTAGGTCGGCAAGGTATTGCGCTAAACAGACCAGCACTTGACAGGGGGGTCTACTGAATCACCGCAAAGGGCCGCCCGGTTACTGACACCTGAGCCTGTTGGATGCTGTAGCTTCCGCCCGCACTGCTCACGCTGAGCTTGAGGGCGATGCGGAACGAAGCTTTTTTGATCAGCGCAAGGGCGTTTTGGTTCTCGCTCGAGCTGAGCGGTAGGTCTATCGTCACCGTGCCCAGCGAGCCCGCGGGGACGTTTAGCTCGGTGGTGCCCACGGCAAAATCGCCCCCGTTGTTGTCGTTGATGTTGCTGTCCGACCCCGGCCCCAGGCGAATCTCGAAGCTGCCGACCAGCGGCGTGGCCCCGGTGTTGTTGACGTTCACCTTGGCCTTGATGCGTCCGCTCTCGATGATGTCGAGCTGCGGGCTGGATACCTGCTGACCGGCCTCGCCCGGTATCACCAGCGTTGCCGAGCCCGCCGGAAAGCTGTTGCTGCGGGTATTTGCGGGGATGAAGCCGATCAGATCGGTGTTGACGGTATAGCGGGTGCGCGAACTACAGCCGACCAATGTCAGCAAAATCAGGAGAAAGATCAGTCTGCGCATATCTCTCCTTTAGTAACTCACCCCAAGCCCCAGAGCAATGCCGAATACGGTTCCGCCGACGATGGGGGCCTGGTGCGTGGTGAGGGCGGCGTCGAGGCTGAATCCGGGGACTGCATACCCGGCCCCTAGGCCCAGCACGAACCCCCCATTGTACCCCAGCCCGGCCCGCAGCCGGAGTTCTCTGAGCTGGTATTCGCCGCCCAGATGGGTGGAAAGGCTTCCTTCAAAACCCAAGTCTCCGCCCAAGATGACGCTGCCCAGGTCCAGCGGTAGTTTCGTCGCCGCGTTCAAGAACAGGGCCGGAGCCACCCCGAAACCGCCGCGCTCGCTGGCTCCACTTAACCTTTGGCCGTCTTCGGTATATTCGACCTCGGTTCCCGTCCAGCGGGCGAACCCGATGGCGTTACGAATCCCCAGCCCGACGGTGGTTCCCTGGCCTTCAAACGCGACCCCGAGGTCGGCCCGCAGACCGAGGCCGAGGCCGTTGCCGGGGACAGTGTAGAACAGCTTCCCGCTATAGGCGGCGCTGCTGGGTTGGCTATTGGCATCGGTGCGGACCCTTGCCTTGGCGGTGCCTTCGGCGTAGGCCAGACCGTAGAAGCCCTCACCCCTGGCCCCCACGTATACGTTGGAGGTGAGGGTGTCGGAGATGGGCAGGCGAGGGATCACCGAGGCATACGACAGCCCGAGGCTCACCCCGGCCTGGGCGCTGGCGCTGGCGTTGATACTGTAGTCGGTGTTGGGCTGGAGGGTGCCACTGCTCAGAGCCTGACGCAAGTTGGCATCGGGAGAAACGCCAAGCCCCACGCCCCCGGCGAACACGCCGAGGTCGGCAGATAAACCCGGCCCGATGGGAATAGGCAGGCGGAAAATCGGGCTAGGGGTGAGAGCCTTATTGCTGCTGACCCCGCCAGAGCTCCCCACGCTAAAGTTGAGGTTGATGGGCCGTCCGGCGCTGTCGGTGATGCGCAGGCCGTTCTGGTCTACGTTGATCACGATTTCCGGGTAGCCGGTGGCTGGGTTGATGAAGGCGTTTGAAGAGGCCGGGTTGAGCAGGAACTCGTTGGGGTGGCTGAACTGGTCGTAGGCGGCGAGCAGGTCGAAGGGACTGTTCTCGCTGCCGATATTGTTGAAAGGGCTAGTTTGGGGGCGAAGTAGCACGGCGACCAAACCGATGGGCAGGGCGAAATCCGCGTTTGAGCCGTACATCCCTGCCGGGAAAGCGGCGTAGGCCGGGTTCAAGTAAGCGGCATCAGGGCCGGGCAGGGTCAGACCGCTCATGCCGAGGTTGCGAACGCTCTGGCTCAAAGCGGGAGGAGTGAGGGATAGACCGAGAAAAAAGGCGAGGAGGGCTCGCTTCATGCTGTCCCCATGATAGGGGAGGGCGGGTGGCTCGAGGTGAGTTCGCTACACAAAAAAGGGCTCGAGTTCGCTTTGGAAAGCTCGAGGCCCAAAAGGTAGTCGTGTCCAGGACGCTATAAATAAAAGTCCAAATCTATTACTTGCCGAGCTGGAGTATGGCCAGTTGATTAAGCAATCCTGAACGTGAGAATCCTCGACTGGGTAAAATTGCAAACTCAGGTGAGTTGGGCCATCCCGGTGACGCGGCTGAAGGAAAGGTGCGTTAAAGCGATCGCTAGGGCGTCGGCCAAGTGCGTCGGCTTGGGCGTTGCCGGAAGGTTCAGGATGGCCCGCACCATGTAGGCCACTTGGTCTTTGTCGGCGTGGCCGTAGCCCACCAGGGCTTGCTTGACCTTGGGCGGGCCGTAGCCGAAGAGGGGAATCCCCTGCTGGTCCGCTACTAAAAACACCGTGCCCATCGCCCACCCCACCTTGTAAGCCAGCTCGTTCTGGCGGTAGAAGAACTGCTCCTCGACCGCGATGGCATCGGGTTTAAAAGCTGCCGCCACCTCGTACACCGCAGTGTAAAGCTGTCCGATGCGTTTGGGGGCCGGGTCCTCGTGGACGGTGCGCACCACCTCGGCGTGGAGCATCTGGGCTTTCTGCCCGACCTGCTCCACCACACCAACGCCTAAATTGGTGATGCCAGGGTCAATGCCGAGGACAATCATGGCTCAACGCAAAACGCCGAGCGCAAAACGCCAAAAACAGAGTTCACGCCCCTGCGTCTGGCGTTTTGCGTCTTGCGTATGGCTAATTCCCCCGTTTGGGCGGGTAATCCCCGTCGCCGTAGCGGATGAAGGCGGGAATCTCGAAGTTGGAGGTGTCCACCTGGGTGGTGGGGAAGTCCATCAGGCGTCCACCGGGCTTGGCGACCACCGCGTTTTCGTTGAAACCCGCCGCGATCACGATCACCCGCATCTCGTCCTGGGCGCGGTTGTCGTAGGTCAGGCCGTAGAGCACGTCCACATCCTCCATCCCCGTGGCCTCGCGGATTTGCTCGACCACGCTGCTGGCCTCCATCAGCGAGATGTCCTCGTCGCCCACGACATTTACCAGCAGGCGGCGGGCCCCCTCGATGGAGTGGTTGAGCAAGGGGCTCTGGATGGCGCTCTGCGCGGCCTCGAAGACCTTGTTCTCGCCCCGTCCCGCACCGATGCCCATCAGCACCTGTCCGGCGTTGTTGAGCAGGGTGCGCACATCGGCGAAGTCTAAGTTAATCTGGCCGGGTAGGTTGATCACGTCGGTGATGCCCTTCACGCCGTGATACAGGATGCGGTCGGCGATGAGGAAGGCATCTTTGGCGGAGACCTTTTTATCCAGAGCGGTGATCAGGCGGTCGTTGGAGACCACCACCATCGCGTCTACCCGCTCCTTGAGGCGTTTGATGCCCTCGTCGGCGGCCCTGGTGCGGCGCGGGCCTTCCCAACTGAAGGGACGGGTGACTACGCCCACGGTGAGGGCTCCTAGGCGCTTGGCGACTTCGGCGACGATGGGGGCACTCCCCGTGCCGGTTCCACCGCCCATTCCGGCGGTGATGAAGACCATATCGGCCCCCTCGAGGTATTCGCCAATCAAGTCCTCGGCTTCCTGGGCGGCCTTCTCACCGATCTCGGGGTTGGCTCCGGCTCCCAGGCCCCGCGTGAGCTTATCGCCAAGCTGAATCCGCACGTCGGCCAGGCTGGTCGCCAGCACCTGCGCATCGGTGTTCCCGGCGATGAACTCCACGCCCGAAAGCCCCGACTCGATCATGCGGTTGACCGCATTGTTGCCTGCCCCGCCCAAGCCGATCACCTTGATTTCCACGTCGCCCATGTCACTCTCCTCAACCTACGCCGCCGTAGGTGTTTTTAGAAGCTGGTCGTACGTCTTACGCGGTACGTCGTACGCCAAAATCAAAAGCATAGGACGTAAGACGTACGACGTAGCACGGTTCATCTCGACAAACCTCATGTTTAGAAGAAATTCTTGAACATTCCCTTGATCCGCTCCCAGACCCCGTTTGCGGTGGTCACCACTTCTTCCCCGTTCAGCACCGGTGCTCTGGGGGCCGGTTTGGGCCGGGGAATGCGTGGCGTACGGGTTTGCGGCTGATGGGCCGCGAAGGTCGCGGCGTGGCGTACCAAACCCACCGCTGTTGCGTGGGTGGGGGAGGCCACCACGTCGGTTAGTCCTTGGACTCCGAGCGGTTTACCGAGCCGGATGGGCAGGTTGAACTGCTTGCGGGCGAGTTCTTCAAGGCCCCGCACCATCGCCGTGCCACCCGTGAGAATTACTTTGCCCACAGTGATTTCCAGCGGTCCCAATGCCTCGTCCACGCTCTGCCGGGCCAGGTGCAAAATCTCGCGCAGGCGGGGCCGGATGATGCGGGCCAGCTCCGGCGCTTGGTAGGAGATTTGCGTGGTGCCATCGTGGATGAGGTCGAGCACCAATTCAGGATCGGCGAGTTCGGGGAGGGCCGCGCCGTACTTTTTGGAGATGCGCTCGGCTTCCTCCACCGGGATTTGTAGCAGCTTGGCGATGTCCTGGGCTACGTGGTCGCCGCCCAAGGGAATCACCGCCGAGTGCGCGAGCCGCCCCTGGCGGAACACCGCGACATCGGTGGTGCCGCCGCCGATGTCTACGAGCATCACGGTCATGGTGAGTTCTTCTGGTGACAGAACGGCAAGCCCGGAGGCATAGGCTTGCAGGACTAAACCTTCGACCTCGAGCCCTGCGTCCTCTACCGCTTTTCTAAGATTCGTCAGAGGCCCTTTGCTACCGGCGACGAGATGAACGTCCACCTCGAGCCTGACTCCGGCCATTCCAATCGGGTCGCGGATGCCCTCCTGCCCGTCTACGCGGTACTCCAAGGGCAGGGCGTGGATCAGTTCGTAATCCCCGTCAAAGGGATAAGCCTTGGCTTGTTCGATTGCCCGCTCGACATCGGCGGCGGTGATCTGTTGTCCCCGGCGAATCGCGGCCAGGCCGTGGCTGGTCACGCTCTTTACGTGCGAACCCGCCACGCCCACCCAGACCCGCTCGACCTTCACACCTGCCACCCGCTCGGCCTGGAAAATCGCCTGGCGGATGGCCTCGCTGGTGCGCTCGAGATTGGTTACCACCCCGCGGCGCATACCTTGGGAGGGTACCGTACCCTCACCAATGATATCCAGGATGCCATCCGAGGATAGTTCGCCGATGACCGCCGTCACTTTTGTGGTTCCCACGTCCAATCCAACCAGGATCATCGGTTTACGCTCACCCCCCATGAATACAAGCTCAGACGGCCTATTGATGCGTTTGCATCGGAGTGTGCAGGAGCAGCCGCTAGCCCGCCGGAAGCGGCGGGTATGGGCTGTGTGACTGCCTCACTTCGGCCTATTCTTCGCCCTTTGGCCCAATCTTGCAACTCCCTGACATTGCTGCTCCATATATTAAGGTTTGGCCCCCACACCCGGTAGCCCGCCGCGTCCTGGTGAATCCGCACCGCGTCCGGGAACACCGCTGCTAAGGTCAACAAGTCGGTGTAATCCCCGTCGGGGACGGCCTCGAGAAAAGGGGTCTTGGGTGCCGCCCCCGGCAGCAACACCCCGTCGGCGCTGATGCCCACCTTGCTGTCCTTGAGGCCCACGCTAGCCACGGAAACCCTCTCCTGGAGAGTGATGCGGAGCTGACCGAGTTTGGGCCGCTCCAGCCGTGCTGAGAGGACCCAGGGGTTCTGTTTGAGGGCCTCGAGCTTGTAGGGCCAAGCCCACAGCCAGGGCACGCCCACTTGCAGACCGGTGATGGCCTGCACCTCGCCCTCAAGCAGTTGGCGGTTGCCGACCACCTCCACTTTCTCCACCGGCAAAAGCACCCGGCTGGCAACGAGCAAGGTTCCCAGGCCCAGCAGCACCAACACGAATCGAATCACCGCTCCACCTCCTTATGCCGGAGGTTCAAATATAAGTGCATGGATATATTCATATCGCCTCCTGCACGGTTTTCTCGTCCAGCTCGCCCCAGACTTCCCACTCGACCTCGAGCGGGAGCACCGCCTGCACCTGCTTTATCAGGGTGTACACGTCATTGGCGCTCGCACCTCCTAAGTTCACGATGAAGTTGCCGTGCTCATGGCTAATCATGGCCTTGCCGACGGTTCTCCCTTTGAGCCCTTTCTGGTCAATAAGCCGTCCTGCCGAGTCTCCCAGCGGGTTTTTGAAGGCACAGCCCGCGCTTTTTTTCTTGGGCTGGCCTTTGCGAGCTGCGTCTACAAGGGCGATTTTGGCACGTACCGTTTCCTCCGTGCTGGACGCGAGGTTGAGCTTGACCCTGGTGACGATGCTTCCTTCTGGCAACTCGGAATGGCGATATTTGAAGCCGAGTTCGTGCGGTTGATATTCGTGGATAGCTCCATCATGAAAGATTTCGACGGCCCCCAACGCATCCGCCATCTCGCCGAAGCGTGTTCCAGCGTTCATCTTCACCGCCCCACCGATTTGCGCGGGAACACCGTGGAGACCCTCGAGGCCGCTTAATCCCAGCCGCGCTGAGGTTTGCAGCAACGTGGGAACCAGGACACCCGCGCCAATCCAGCCGGAGAGGTCTTTGTTCCAAGCGGCAAACTCCCCGCCCAGCCGAATCACCCGCTCGCTCAAGCCGCTGTCGGCGACGAGGAGGTTTGAGCCG
Source organism: Meiothermus sp. (assembly GCA_040290005.1). Lineage (GTDB taxonomy): Bacteria > Deinococcota > Deinococci > Deinococcales > Thermaceae > Meiothermus. The sequence continues at coordinate 2,619 of PSMF01000031.1, read as the reverse complement.
TTGCCGAGCACCTTATAGGGTGCAGAGGTGGCTTCGGTGAGGTCGGCGAGGGTTTCCACCGTCCACACCTCGGCCACGCCCCCCACCCCCAGAGTGGTGAGTTTAGCCAGGGGCAGCCGGTCTATCTTCACACCGCCTCCTTGCTGCGCACGAGTCCGCGGCCCAACTGCGAGACGTTGCCCGCGCCGATCGTTAGAATTAGGTCTCCGGGCGCGGCGGTTCCTGATAGGTATGCCGAAATCTCCTCCCAGCTTCCGTAGCGGGCCACGTGACCCTGATCCTCCAGATGGGTCACCAGATTCCGCGCAATTTGGGCGCTGGTCAGGTTGACCGGCTCCTCGCCCGCCCCATACACGTCGAGAATCAGGGCTTCGTCGGCCTGCTCGAGCGCCCGCGCATATTGCGGCCACTCCTGCTCGCTGCGTCCGTAGCGGTGCGGCTGGAACACCGCCCGCACCCGCAAACCGGTGTGTTTGGCCGCCCGCAGCAGCGCAGCGAGCTTGGTGGCGTTGTGGGCGTAATCGTCCACCACAATCGCCCCGTTCAGCTCGCCGACCCGCTCGAAGCGGCGTCCCGCGCCGACAAACTGTGCCAGCCCGGTTTGGATCGCCGCGAAGGATAAGCCCGCGACGAGCGCTGCCGCCGAGGCCGCGAGGGCGTTGGCGACGTTGTGTTCGCCAGGGATTTGAAGCTCGATGGGGCCTAGAGTCTGACCTTGCCAGACCAAATTGAAGTGGCTGCCAAAGGGCTTGAGCTCGAGCGACTGCGCCTGGCAATCGCCCGTGCTCACCCCGAAGCTGAAGCGGTTCGCGCCGCGGGTGAGCTCTTCCAGCAAAGACCAGCGTTCTTCGGCGTTGTAGACTAGGTTTTTGGCCCGCCCACTAAAACCCCGCACGGCATCCTGCAAGGCCCCGAACGAAGCGTGGTAGTTGGGCCGGGCCTTACCATCGGGGGAAACGTGGTCGGCTTCTAAATTGGTGATCACGGCAATGTTCAGCTCGAGGAACTGGAACAGCGGGTCGGACTCGTCAATTTCAGCCAGACGAATCCTTCCTTGTCCCGCTCGAGAACTGCCCCCGATCAGGCCCAGTTGTGCGCCTAAAAGCACGGAAGGGTCGGCCCCCTCGGCCATCAGGATGCTCGCCAGCATCGCCGTGGTGGTGGTTTTGCCGTGCGAGCCGGTCACACCAATGCTGTAGCCGCCGCGCAAAATCTCGCCGACCACCTGAATCCGCCGCCACACCGGGATGCCCAGGGTGCGGGCGGAAGAGAGCTCGGGGTCGCTCTCGGGGATGGCGGTAGAGGCCACCAGCACGTCCACGTCGCGGAGGTGCTCGGGGCTATGGCCCTGCCAGACCCGGATGCTCTCGCGCTCGAGGCTGCCCGTAATCTCACTCAGCCGGTTATCGCAGCCGCTCACGCGGTTGCCGTCTTTGCGCAGAATATGGGCCAGACCGCTCATCCCGATCCCGCCAATACCCATCAGGTGATAATGCTTCACGCCGCCTCCAACACGATGCTCGCCAGCCGCTCGGCTGCTCCGACTGGCGACAACTTGCCGAGTCTACCCCGCATCTCGGACCGGTGGGAAGGGTCTAACAGAATGTTAAGAAGTTTTCCAAAATCTGACCAATCGCTCAGCATCTGTGCCGCACCCCGCTCGGTGTAGAAGCGCACGTTGGCCCGCTGTGCCCCGCCGTCGAGTTCGGCGGGGAGCGGAACCCCGAGCACCGGAACCCCGTGGTAGGCGGCCTCGGCCATCGTTCCGGCTCCACCGCGCGTGACGGCAAAATCGGCGGCGCTCCAGGCTAAGGCCGTGTCAAGGTAGCCGCGTACGACATACCCAGGCCGCTCCTTGGTCTTCATTTCCGTTTCCCAGCGGGTGCCACATTGATGCAGGATTTGCCACTCGTTCAGAAGGGGATACAGCCGCTCGGGAAGGTTGTCGTTGAGTTCCTTGCTGCCCTGTGAGCCGCCCAGCACGAGGATGGTGGGACGTTGGGGCTCGAGCCCCAGCTTGTCTCGAGCCTCAGCTTGGTCGAACTTCTCCTCCCGCACGGGATAACCCACCACCTGAGTCTTAGCGTCCAGGACAGGGCCAAGCTCTATCGGTGTGGAAAGAGTCACCTTCTTCGCCAACCGCGCCAGCATCCGATTCGCCAGCCCGAGCTTGGCATTCTGCTCGTGAACTACCGTTGGTATTCCGCGCAACGAGGCTACAAAAGCCGCCGGGAACCCGGCATAGCCGCCCATGCTGAGCACGGCTTTGGGTCGCAGGTCGCGCAAAACTTCCTGCGCTTCCCACAGTCCGCGCAGCACCTTGATTCCCTCGTTGGGCCGTAGCGCCTCCCTCGAGAGCTTGCCCGCCGTGACCATGCGGAAGGGTAGTTCGGATTGCGGTAAAACGCGCTCCTCTATTCCACCCGCCGCCCCCACGTACGTCACCGGCTCGCCCGCCGCCAGGATGGCCCTGGCCGCTGCGATTCCGGGGTACAGGTGCCCCCCGGTTCCGCCACCGGTGACGACGATCATCATTTTGCGCCTCCGGCGCGAAGCGATGAGCCATGAGCGATGAGTGATGAGCCACGAAGACCAGTGGCTTGTAGGCTGTGGCTTGTG
>PSMF01000225.1:1767-2848 GCA_040290005.1 Meiothermus sp. | reverse complement strand
GCGTGCAGAGTCTAGGCGTGGACGGCTGGGGGGTGGACTATGCCCTCCTGGGGCCGGACGGCGACCTGCTGGGCCTGCCCCGCCACTATCGCGACCCCCACCACCTCGCCGCCTTCCAGAGGGTACTGGAAGACCTGCCCCGGGAGGAGGTCTTCGCTCAGACGGGGGTTCAGTTCCTGCCCATCAACACCCTATACCAACTGGTCGCCCTACGCGAGGGCAACCCGGGCCTGCTCGAGGCCGCCCAGACCTTCCTGATGCTCCCGGATCTGTTCCACCACTGGCTCTGCGGCGCGATCGCGGTGGAGTGGACCAACGCCAGCACCACCCAGCTTGCCCAACCACACACCCGCACCTGGTCGGAAGCGCTGCTACAGCGGTTGGGGTTACCCCAACGGCTCTTCCTCCCCCCGGTGCCTCCGGGAACGGTGCTGGGGCCGTTGCGCGGCGAGGTGGCCCGGGCGGTGGGCCAGGAGATCTTGGTGGTGGCTCCCTGCACTCACGATACCGCCTCGGCGGTAGCCGCGGTGCCCGCCGAGGGAGACTCCTGGGCCTACATCAGCAGCGGCACCTGGTCACTGGTGGGGCTCGAGCAGGCCCAGCCGGTGCTCTCCCCCCAGGCCCTGGCTATGAACCTGACCAACGAGGCCGGCCTGGACGGCACCATTCGTCTGCTCAAGAACGTGATGGGACTGTGGCTCTTGCAGGAGTGCCGCCGATCCTGGGGTGGGCGCTACAGCTATGCCGAGCTCACCGAGATGGCCGAGGGGGCCGAGCCCTTCCGCTCGCTGATTAACCCTGACGACCCGCGCTTTCTGCTTAGCCACGAGGTTGCGGGACCGATGCCCAAGCGCATCCAGACCTACTGCCAAGAGACTGGGCAGCCCCTACCGCAAAGCGAGGCCCAGATTGCCCGCACCATCTACGACAGCCTGGCCCTGCAATACCGCCGGGTGGTGGAGGGGCTCGAGCAGCTCACAGGTCGGCCAATCACGCGCTTGCACGTGGTCGGAGGGGGCGCACAGATCCGCCTACTATGCCAGCTCACCGCCGATGCCAGCGGGCGGGAGGTGTGGGCGGG
>PSMF01000225.1:0-1749 GCA_040290005.1 Meiothermus sp. | reverse complement strand
CCTGATTGGCAACCTGCTGGTCACCTCACGGGCGGTGGGAGCATTGCCGGGCAGTGTGCGCGAGGCCGTGCGGGCTTCCTTCACCCCCGAGACCCATCAGCCCCGTCCCCTCCCGGGGCTCGAGGCCGCCTATCAGCGGCTGTTAGGATTGCCCTGAAGAGCTCGCTGTGGGGGACGCCAGCGGACGCCGCACCCCTTCCGCCGCGGAGCGGGGCAGAAACATCTCGGCTTGGGCTACGCGTCGGCTCATGGCGAAGCCAGGGATTGGTGCAAGCTATGCGCCCCTTTCTTAAGCCCGTCTCATGCCTGTGCCTTAGGCAGAAGTTTCAGGTCACCCCACATCACCCCTGAGCAAGGCATATTGTAGCCCCGGCCCCTCGAAGTAAGACGGTTAACTCATTTCTTGCACCTCCCGCATAGCCTGCATTGACATCCATCCTGGAGGGGAGAAGGCCCCCAAAACTCCCCCTCCCCCCTCCACGGACCAGCCCGGGCCAGGAGCACATGAACCTCCACCCACACCAGCTCAGGGAAAAGCCGATAGACCGCCCGCTCGCCCGACTCACGCCAGGAAGCACCCCCTCCACCCTCACCCAGTGCACCAAAAGATAGGCCAGCAGGGAAAGGGGCAAAAACCGATGCACCCCCAAAGCCGTCCGCTGACCAAAACAGCCAAAGCTCAACTCGCTCTTCATCACCCGGAAAAACACTTCGATGCTAAACCGCCGTCTCCCCCAGACCAGCACCGTCCCAGGGGTCGCCCGAAAGGTAGAGACCACATACCGCCCCTCCACCTCCCCCCCAGGCCGGGGATACCTGTAGCGAACCACCCAGACCGGTAGGCTCAGACCCCGCAGAAAGACCCTCTCCCCCTGGCGCACCTCCGCCAGCTTTTGCCCATCGGAAAGCCGCCGGTTCCTGCGCATCCCCACCACCCCCTCATACCCCAGCCGGTGCAGGCCGTACAGGAAGGTGAGGGTTCCGAAAGCCGAATCGGCAACCACCCGGAGGCGAAACCGCCTGGGGATCCAGGGGGGAAGGGTGTGGAGGAGGCGAAGGGCGAGAAGGGAGAGGGTCTTTTCGCCCTTCCCTCGCCAGACCCGGTAGGCCCAAGGGAGGCGGAGGGGGCCATAGACGAGGTAGAGGACCACCAGGTGCAGGCCCCACTGGCCGTGGAAGAAGGAGAGGGGGAGGGCTGGGAAACAACCTCGCTTTGGCAGGGTGACCAGGTCGATGACCACCAGGAGTCTTGGTCTGGGTCCCCTTCTTCGGTGGGCGATCTGGGCAAGGAGAGCCCTTTCCATGGCCTTGCGGGTGGTGCGGATGAAAAGGCGGGTAGGCCAGGGGTAGTGGTTGAGGAAGCGGGAGAGGGCGGATGGGGACTTGAGGGGGGTGTGCTGGGGTCTGGCCTTTCCGCGGCCTTTGATGAGGAGGGCTAGGAGGGCTTTGAGGGACTCTTTGAGGTGGGGGCTTGGCAGAAGAGCTATGAGAGTGGAGACTAGGGACAGGGCTGTGGTGAGCATGCCACCTGCTAGTAGGCAGGATCTCCACAGCCCTTTTCAAGTCCCCCAAGTGCATAAATCCCAGGCCAGGTGCATCACCGCAAGAAATGAGTTGACAAAACGCAAGGTATTACCGGTTTTAGAGGCGTACACCACCAGCATCCAACCCTCCACCTTGCCCCTCGCTTCGCTCGGCGAAAGGGGCGCATCCCTTCGTTCGGCGAAAATACGCCACCAAGCGAGAGTT
>PSMF01000224.1:0-2904 GCA_040290005.1 Meiothermus sp. | reverse complement strand
CAAGGGTATTCCCCACGCCTTTTTCAAGTGGGCGAATAAGTGCAAGATCTCAGTCTGGCAACCCCGAAGCTTGATGGAAGAAGTTGTTTACAAAAATAACCGAGAAGAATTCTGCATCCCAGCTATCTGTTTTTATGTTGTGCCGAACAATATTCCTTTTGGTGCCAAGGGGCGGAATTGAACCGCCGACACTGCGATTTTCAGTCGCATGCTCTACCAACTGAGCTACCTTGGCAAAAAGCCCCAAACGAGTGGGGCAGGTGGCGCTCCGGACGGGACTTGAACCCGCGATCTCCCACGTGACAGGCGGGTATGTTAACCAACTACACCACCGGAGCACTTGCACGTTTTAGGCCGCTGAAGACTTCTTTCAGACGGGCACATAGGATAATAGCGGCTGGCCCCAAAGGTGTCAAGCGATGGCTCGAGACAGCAAAACTCTATCTTGGCGCGAGGTGCTGGCGCAACACAAAACCCTGCGAGGCATCGCGCAGGGCAGTCTGCTGGTGGACTTTGGTGAGTCGGGTTATCGCAATGCACATCTCTCAGATGGGCGAATCCTGTATCCAGGCGAAGGGTTAGCAGGTAATCAACAGCCGGTTCGAGGGAATCGGATTCTGCTCGAGGCCCTGGCTGAGCGGCGACCTATGCGGGTGTTCCGGCGCGAGGGTGTCAATCGCTGGATGGAGCTTGGTTTTTATCGGGTGGAGAGCGTGGATTATCGTTTTGAGAAGGCCGAAAGACGCTATGTTTACTGGTTTACCTTAACTCCGGCTGACCCAGACGATCTGTCGTGTTGACGGCGGCTAAGAACCGCTCGAGCTTCACCGGGTCTTTGATGCGAGGTGCGGCTTCGACACCGCTCGAGACATCCACCGCGTAGGGTTTGAGCGAAAGAACGCCCTCGAGGTTATCCGGGTGTAGGCCGCCTGCGACGATTAAACGAGGATGATGCAAAACCGGGGAGAGCCACTCGAGCGGATAACTTTGCCCACTGCCGGGAGCCGCACCATCCACCAGCAGCGCGTCGCAGGGGTACTCGAGCCAGTCAGGATTTGCTAAACCAGACAGCTTGAAGGCTTTGATGACCGGGTAGTGCTCGCGGATTTCCTCGGCCCATTCCGGGGGCTCATTCCCGTGGAGCTGCACCGCTTCCAGACGGGCAATTCGCATGTGCTTTAGAACCTGTTCTGGACAGGTGTCCACAAACACTCCAACTTTAGTGGTAAACGGTCCCAGTGCTTTGGAAATAGGGTAAATCTGCTCGGGCTCGATGTGGCGTTTTGTTCCAGGAGCCAGGATAAAGCCCACCGCCCAGGCCCCAAGGCGCTCGGCCAGAAGCGCGTCTTCGGCCCTGGTGATGCCGCAGATTTTGGCCCTTGTCATCCAGACATCTTACTGCCAACATCTCACCATGAGCATGTCGCAAGTCTCACCTCGTAGGTCAAAAGCACGTCTTTGACTTGGGATCCACGATCCGAGACCCGTGACCAACGCCTCAACGGTAATCCGTCAAGGTTTATTTTGACGCTAATGCAGGTATATATAGGCTATGAAGATTTACACCAAAACCGGGGACAAGGGCGATACAGGGCTCTACGGTGCAGATCGGGTGGGCAAAGACCATCCCCGCGTGGAAGCCTATGGCACGGTGGACGAGGCCAACAGCGCGATTGGCGTGGCGAGAGCGGCCTTGTCCGAGCGGCACACCGATATTCAAGACGACCTCGAGTACCTCCAGAATGCCCTGTTTGACCTGGGGGCCGACCTCGCCACCCGGTTCGGCGGCTCCTACGAGAAAAACTTGGCCCGCCTCGACCGGGACGATGTGGAGCGGCTCGAGGCCCTGATTGACCGCTATCAGGAGGAAGCTCCGGTGTTCACCGGTTTTATACACCCCGGCGGGCACGCGGCGAGCGCCGCCCTGCACCTAGCCCGCACCGTGACGCGACGGGCCGAGCGCCGGGTGGTGGAGCTGATGCGGGATGAAGAGGTCAACCCGGAGGCCCTGCGCTACCTCAACCGCCTCTCGGACTTGCTGTTCACCTTGGCGAGGGTGGTCAATAAGCGCGAAGGTTTCGCCGAAGAAAAGTGGTTGGTGAAGAAGCGCAGATAGCAAAGAGCAGAGGGCGAAAAAGCTCTCGGCCCTCCGCAGGAGCGTATGCGACTCGTCAGCCTGACTAGCTCCAACACTGAAATCCTCTGGTCGCTCGGTCTGATGGGGAGCGTGGTGGGGGTGGATGACCACTCGGATTTCCCCGCCGAGGTCGCACAAATTCCCAGGGTCGGCCCTGATTTGCAGGTTGACCTGGATAGGGTAGAGGCACTGCGCCCCGATTTGGTGCTGGCAAGTTTATCGGTTCCGGGGATGGAGCGGGTGGTCGAGGGACTTGAAGGGCGTAGGCTTCCCTATATTGTCCTGGACCCACAAACCCTTGGAGAGGTTTACGCCGACATAGAGCGGGTTGCTCGTTTGTTAGATGTCCAGCAACAGGGCCAGCACGTGGTCCGGGCGATGCGGTGGATGATTGCCCAGGCCAGGGGGCAGTTGCCCAACTGGGTGCGCCCGCCGAAGGTGATGGTGGAGTGGTGGCCCAAGCCGGTGATTGCGGCGGGGCGGCAGAGCTGGGTGACGGGGATGCTGGAGGCCCTCGGGGCGGAGAACGCTTTCGCTCAACTGGATGTGCGCTCGAAGCCTTTGACTCAAGAAGAGATTGAAGCCGCACAGCCTGACCTGATCACGGTCTCCTGGTGCGGGGTGAAGAAACTGCGGCCTGAGGTCGTGCTGGGGCGTGGCTTGGACGTTCCGGCCCTGCGCAACCGGCAGGTGTTCGCCCTGAGTGAAGCCTACCTAGTGACCTTTGCATATTCAAAGTAATACTCATAGGTCGAGCCGCGGGCGGC
>PSMF01000223.1:0-2917 GCA_040290005.1 Meiothermus sp. | reverse complement strand
CGGTGAGGTAGTCCCCGCCCTTGATGGTGTCGAACATGTGCCACTCCCAGTGGTCCTCCTCGACGTTGCCTAAGGCCGCGCCGATGCCCCCCTGGGCCGCGCCGGTGTGGCTGCGGGTGGGGTAGAGCTTGGAGATCACCGCTACGTCCACGCCCTGCTTGGCCGCGTAGAGCGCGGCGGTGAGCCCCGAGCCCCCCGCGCCGATGACGATCACGTCGTGTTGGTGTGCCATGGTTTACCTCGTGCCCTCACTCTGCTCGAGCCGGGTGTTCTCGCTGAGCCCCTTGGAGAAGTCATGGTTCAGCAGCGACATGCTGCCCACGAAGAACATCAGCCCCGCCAGGGAGTAGGCGACCACCTTGGCCCAGAAGCGGCGGGCGGGGTCGCGCACCCAGTCGTCGAGCACGTAGCGCAGGCCGTTCATGCCGTGCAGCAGCGACAGCGAGAGCATGGCCCAGTCGTAGATCTTCCAGGTGGTGTTGGACAGCCGCTCGGCGATGTAGGTGTACTCGACCTTCCCGGCGTTGATCAGGATGTTGCTCATGTAAAGGTGGCCCAGCACCAAGAACACCAGCACCAGCCCCGAGACCCGCATGAACACCCACCAGGCGAGCTCGAGGTTGGTCCCGGCTTGGGCCTTGGCTTCTTGATAACGACGCGCGCGCACCGCCATGTCAGGCCCCCGTGATGTCCCGGATAATCTCCGGCACGATCTTGATCAGAGCGGGAATATAGAACAACAGGAACAAGGCCCACACCCCGTACCAAAGCTCCCGCTGAAACTTCACGCCCCATCCGGTAAAGTCCATGAGGATGACGCGCAACCCGTTGAGGGCGTGGTAGAGCACCGCACCGATCACCCCCAGCAGCCCTAGTCGGAAGAACCAGATGTGGAAGATGGCGAATAAGCTCTTCGACGCTTCCTCGCCCCACATCGCCGCCGATATGTTGAGCACGTGGATCAGGAGATAGAGCAGGATGGCTATCCCCGATATCCGGTGCAGGAAAAAGGCCCATTGCCCTTCTCTACCGCGATACATTGTTGCCTCCTCTCACGAAGCCAATAATAACACCGTCAGAGAGGGAAACTGTAGGCGGCCAATTGTTCGGTTTTTTGCGTCCGCATCACGGTGTCTAACCCTCGAGATTTTCGTCCTGAATGACGGTGGGGTAGCTACACCGCTCCTGCCCTTCGCGTCCTTGACACCCCACCCCCCCGGCCCCATAATGATTGGCTGTTGAAACGGCGTTCCTACGCCGCTCGACGGGGTGAGAAAGCCTGCCGGGAGACACCCGTAGGCCACTTAAGGAGATAAGGTTGGAACTCTTTGGGTTTGGCCCGCACCTGATGATCGACGGCTACAACGCCAACGCCGACAAATTGGCCGACTTTGAACTCGTCCGGCGCGTTCTGGACGAGCTTCCCATGGAGATGGGCATGACCAAGGTGCTGCCCCCCTTCGTGCACCGCTACGACGGGCACACCGGGCACTCCTCCGGCGTGACCGGCGTGGTCCTCATCGCCGAGAGCCACATCGCCATCCACACCTTCCCCGAGAAACGCTTCGTCAGCGTGGACATCTTCTCCTGCAAAGAGTTCGACCTCTCCAAGGCGCTCTCGAGCATAGTCGAGAAGTTCGAGATCGGGCGCTACGAGACCTACCTCATCAACCGGGGCAAGGAATTCCCCAAAGACCCCGACTTAGCCCGCCAGATCGTGCTGGGCGAGCGCGAGTACCTGGAAGCTCGAGTGAGCTGAAGGGGTGCCGAACGCCGATAGCTGATAGCCTGACCAGGCCCCGCCAAGGCGGGGCCTGGCTTCTTGGGAGAATGGGCACAGGCCAGCGCGAGGCCTACCGACGGCATCATGCGTCTGGTGTTCAGTTAGTATTTATCCATCAGCTATCGGCGTTCAGCGAACCACACCACGCCGCCGACCGTCATCAAACCCGGCCGCCCGGCCGGTAAAGTAGGCGCATGTTCCTACGGTTCTTCTGGGGGCTGCTGGTGCTGGCGGCCCTGAGTCCAGCTCGAGCGCAACTTATCGGGGAGGTACCGCTGCAGCAGGTGGTCACGCCGCACTTCACCGTGGTCCACCCACCGCGCCTGGAGGGCTACGCCCGGCGGGTCGCGGCCATGGCCGAGGCAGTGCGGGAGGCGGTGAGCGGGATCGTGGGCAACCAGCCGCCGCGCACCTACGTCCTGGTAGGCGACGAGACCGACGAGTTCAACGGCTTCGCGATGGTCTTTCCCTACCCCGTCATCCGCATCTACGCCACGTTCCCGCAGCCCGGGCTCATCGGGGTGCAGTGGCAGGACGTGCTCGAGGTGCTGCTCGTCCACGAGTACACGCACATAGCCCACCTCACCACCCACGGCGACGACCCGCTGACGGCCATCCTGGGCCGCTACCCGGGCAGCAATACCGCCCGCGTTCCGCCGGCCTGGTTCATCGAGGGCTACGCAGTGTACCTCGAGTCCATCCTGACCAGCGGGGGCCGCGTGGCCGACACCACCACCCGCACCCTGCGGGCGCAGATCGCGCGCGAGGGGAAGTGGCCCACCCTCTCCGACGCCGGGATCGGGCCGCTCGAGCGCTACCCCGGCGGCAACACCCGCTACAGCTTCGGGGCGGGGTTCGTGGCCTTCCTGGCCGATGAATTCGGCGAGGACGGCCTGCGGAAGGTCATCCGGGCCTACAACGCCGGGGGCTTCGACTTCTCCGAAGCCTGGGAGAGGGCGCTGGGAACGCGCTTGGAACCCCTGTGGGAGCTGTGGAGCGGGCTTGAGCTCGCCCGGGCCCAGGCCGAGGCGGAGGCGCTGCGACGCACCGAGCTCCCGCAGGCCGAGCGGCTGAGCGCGGGCTCGAGCCCGGCCTGGCGCTCCGACGGGCTGCTGGCCTGGTGGCAGGGCGGCG
>PSMF01000030.1:7870-30759 GCA_040290005.1 Meiothermus sp. | reverse complement strand
TACTCCGGCCACGCCCTTGCCGTTGTCGGTGGCCGCCCCGATGATCCCTGCCACGTGGGTGCCGTGGAACTCGCCCCCGGTGTCAGTATCCTCGGGGTTGGGGCCTCGAGGCCGGCCGTTGTTGACGTCAGAGATGAAATTATAGCCGGACACCAGCTTGCCGCTCAGGTCCTCGTGGCTGGAGACAATGCCGGTGTCGAGCACCGCCACCGTCACGTTCCCAGAGCCTTTGGTCAGGTCCCAGGCGGCGGGAAGGTTGATGGCGGGGAGGTTCCACTGATCGGCGAAGCGCGGGTCGTTGGGAGTGGCCTGGGGCCGCAGGATGAAGTTGGGCTGGGCGTATTCCACGTCCGCGCGGGTTTGTAAGGCGCTCAGCCCCCCGAGAACGGCTTCCCGGGTCTGGATCGTGCGATAGAGATAAGTGTTCTCTAAGCTCAAAGGGCGCACCTGCTGAAGCTGGACCCCGCCCGCTGAGAGGGTCTGCACCGATTGCAGGCTCACCCCGCTCCTGAACTTGACAATCAACTCGCCCGGGACGAACTCGGCTTGGCCCAGGCTGGTAGCCGCCGCGCCCACGCTCACCGTGCCGCTGATGCTTCCAGGGCCGCCGCCGGAGGCAGCCTGGACGTTTACCGTAAGGGCTGCGCTCTTGCTAGGATCCGCCACGCTTTGGGCAGTTATAACCGCGCTGCCCTTGCTAATGGCCTGGACCAGCCCCGTTGCGCTGACCTTGGCGACACCCTCGCTGCTGCTGCTCCAGATGACCGCGATGTTGCTGCTCCCACTGACATTGGCGGTGAGCTGCACCTGGCTGCCCACGGTGAGGTTGAGGGGGTTGGGTGAGGAAATGCTCACACCCACGGTCCTAGGGCTGGAGGAGCATGCTGACAGGATCAGCAGTAATGCTGCTATCAGGAAGGAATGATGCATTGTTCGCACATTGCTAGGATAAACCGGCCCCTCTTGAGGAGAAGTGAGGAAGATTTAAAAGTTCTTCAGCTAGAGGTTGGCCTTATCCTAGCCCTATGCGCCCGACCTGGACCTCGACCCTCTGGCTGGAATTCCTTGGCGGCCTGCTGATCACCCTTGGGACGATCCTGGCGGGTTTGGCTTGGCTCGTGGCCACCCACCCGCCCGACCCAGGGGTGAGCAAGGCAATGGCGAACTTGTGGGTGGATCTGCCCGGGCTGAACCTGGGAATTGCCCAGAGGTTATCGGGGGTGGGCGCCGTGCTGGGGGGGTTCGGGGCGGTGCTGTTCTTCGGCGCGGTGTACCTGGTGCGAGCCTTTCGCTGGGTGCTAGGCTTGGCGGCCGTGCTCACGGTCGGGATTTGGGTCTGGTTGGCGCTGCGGTAGCCTAGGGGCGACTCCCGAGGGTCATTCCCGGAGCCCGAACCCTCGGCCCAGCTACTTTTTCAGGCTGACCAACTCGGTGGTAATGTCGGCGGCGACGCTCTTCACCAGCCCCACCCCATCGGCGTACCAACTGATGGACTGGACCACGTTGGCGGGCAGATCCTTGGCCTTTCCGCCCATATTCATGCTCATCTTCATGGTCGAGGTGCTTTCAATCCTCACCGCCTTGAAGGTCCCGGCGGGCACAGTGACGGTTTCCAGCCCCACCACCTTGTTGCTGGTTTCCATGTTGTTGGTGAGCTTACTGTTGTCCATCTCACCCTCGAGGGTAAAACTGTAGGTCCAACTGCTACCGATGCCCAGGTTGTTGGGGATGATGGCCCCCTTGCTGTCCACGGTTTTGAAGTTGAACTGCTGGGTTTTGCCGCCAAAGTTGGCCCCGCTGTACTCGGGTGAGGACAGCCCATTGGCGTCGCAGCGCCAGCGGGTATCCACCGAGCCCTTGTCGAACTGTATGGTGTAGGTAAAGCCCGCGTCCGAGACCTTGGACATGGTGATGGTGTGGGTTTTGCCCTCGAGGCTCGATTTGTAGGTCCAGACCCAGCCCTCCTTCACCGGGAAATAGCGGTGGTCGCAGCCCGCCCAAGCGGTTCCCAAGAGCGACAGTCCCAGCAGAGCGGCGAGTAATTTATGCATGGTGGCCTCCACGTGCTCATGCTATTCGCACCGGCGTTATACCTGCGTTACTCCTGGCTCCCCAGCACTGCCAAGACTAGCCCGCCGAGCAGGATAGCTGCCCCCAAAAGCACCGGTGGCCCCGGCAACTCACCGAACAAAAGATAGGCCCATAGGCTGGCTCCCAGAGGCTCTAAAAGAATCACCAGCGCCACCAAAACCGGGGCAACCCAGCGCACCGCCCAGTTCAGGCTGGTGTGCCCCAGAAGCTGCGGGACCAGCGCCATCAGCGCGATCCACAGATAGGTTTGGGCTGGATAACCCGTATAGGACGTGTGAAATAGGAGCGGCAGGGGCAGCAATACCAGCGCTGCCACGCCGTAGGCCACCGCGATGTACAGCCCGATGCCAAAGCCTCGGTGCTGCGCCTCCCGCCCCAGAAGAAAATAAAATGATGCCGCCAGCCCGCCCAGCACGGCTAGGACACTGCCCAAAGCCGGATTGGGACCCGGATTTGACGAGCTACCCAGTGCGATTACCGCGCCACCGACGAGGGCCAGCGCGATGCCGACGAGGGTCAGCGGCTTAGGGACTTGGCGCAGCCAGACCCAGGACAAAAGCGCGACCCATACGGGGTTGGTGTTGACCAGCGTGACGCTGGCGGCGATGGAGGTGAGGGAGATCGAGGTGATCCAGGTGGCGAAGTGAAGAGCTAAGAAAGCCCCGGCCAGCACGGCATAGAGCCAAGCCCTGGGTTTGAGTTCAACATTCCTTAAACCACGCCATGCCGGGAGCAGGATCAGCGCGGCAAAGCTCAGCCGCAGGGCGCTGACTACTAAGCTAAAGCCGGTGCTCTTGACCCCTGCCGCATCGGTTGCCAGCCGCACGAAGATCGAGCCGAAGGAGAGGGCCAGTACCCCGCCGAGCAGTACGAAGACGATGGTAGAGGTCGCGGGGCGCACGAGGGGATTCTATAAGGTTTCAGTGGCAAATCTGATTCGTGGGGATACCTCTACGCGCCAGGTATATCGAGTTTCATCCGCATCCAGGGGGCTGAGTTGTGGAAGTTGGCGACCGCGCTCCCGGGAGGGACGAGCGCGTCGCAGGCGGCGCGGATGGAATCCTCGAGCCGCATCTCTAGCACGGGGAGGAGATGTTCCAACTGCTCCACCGTGCGCGGCCCGATGATCGGCGCGGTGATGCCGGGCTGGTCCTTGGCCCACAAGATCGCAAGCTGTGCGGGGTCATGGCCCGCCTCCCGTGCCATATGCACGAAGCGGTTGCCCATCCGGACGGCCTTTTCGGTCACGCGCTCGGCGTAGATACCGCCGCGTAAGGAAGCCCTCGAGCCCTCCGGTCTTATATCTTCGTGGGCGTATCGGCCTGCCAGCATCCCCATCGCCAGCGGCGACCAGGGCAGGATCGCTAAATCGTAATTTTGGGCCAGCGGGATCAGCTCGTTCTCGATACGCCGGTCCAGCAGGTTATAGGGCGGCTGCTCCGAGACGAAGCGCACATAGCCTTTGAGTTCACTTGTCAGGATGCCCTCCATCACCTTCCAGGCCGGGGCCGTCGAGCTGCCGATGTAGCGCACTTTCCCCGCCCGCACGAGATCGGTCAGGGCGCTGAGGGTTTCGTCAATTGGCATGTCGAAGGCTGGGCGGTGGAGCTGGTAGAGGTCAATATGGTCGGTCTGAAGCCGTTTTAGAGAATCCTCACACGCCCGAATGAGGTGCAGCCGTGAGTTCCCCCGGTCGTTGGGCCCCGGCCCGGTGGGATAGTGCACCTTGGTGGCGATAAACGCCTCGTCGCGCCGACCGCTTTCTTTGAGTGTTTTGCCGATCACCCGCTCGGATTCGCCCTGTTTGTAGCTGTTTGAAGTGTCAATCAGGTTAATCCCCGCGTCCAGCGCCCGCAGGATCATTCGCACCGACTCGTCTTCGGGGGTGGGGTTGAGGATGTTGTCAGTTCCGAGGGCGAGCGGCGCGACCTTAACTCCGGTTCGTCCCAGATTGCGATACTCCATGAAATCTCCCTTTGGTCGAGTCTAGAGTTGAGAGTCAAGGGCCAAAACCAGCGTGTGGCTTGTAGCTTGCGGTCTTTGTCCACTTGCCACAGGCCATATGCCACTGGCTTCCTTCCCTCTCGACCCTCGACATTTTTCTCACCGCGCGGCAAAACCCGCGTCCACCAGCACCAGCGAGCCGGTCATGTAGCTGGCCTTCTCCGAGGCCAGGAAAAGCACCATGTGGGCGATCTCGCTGGGGTCGGCCAAGCGGCCCATCGGCACGGTGGCAGCCAACCGCGCCATCAGCTCGGGTGTGACCGGTTCCTTGCGCTCGGACTTGATCATCGGGGTGTTGACCTCGCCGGGACAGACTGCGTTGATGCGGATGCCCTCGGCGGCGTGCTCGAGCGCAAGGGCTCGGGTCAGGTTATGCACCGCGCCCTTGCTGGCGCAGTAGGCGGCCACTCCCGCAGCACCCAGGTCGCCCCAGATCGAGCCGAAGTTGACGATGGCCCCGCCCTTAGGCTTCATGGCCCGAATCGCCGCGCGGCACATGAAAAAAGTCCCGCTTACGTTCACCCCCATGATGCGGTTCCAATCCGCGTCGCTGGTGTCCTCACCCCTAGCCCGCACGATGATTCCAGCGGCGTTTACAAGCACGTCCAACCGTCCGTGACGAGACATGGTTTGCTCGATTACCGAGTCACAGAACTTTGAGCCGCTGACGTCGCCGGTGAGGGCCTCTGCGCCGAGTTCTTTCGCCACTCCTCGAGCCATTTCCTCGTTGCGGTCTACGAGGACGACTTTCGCCCCCGCTTTTGTAAATTCTCCAGCCGCCGCCGCCCCCATCCCTGAGGCCCCGCCCGTAATAACCACGACCTTCCCGCTAAAATCCATCTGCCCTCCGTTTTGTGCTCCACGCGATTGTATGGATTTGAGCGGGTATCGGTCAACCTGAGCCAGGGCTGATGCGACGTTAGTGAAGCCACATCCGGCTATAGCCGCTAAACCTAACCTGAAATCATGATAAACAACACCTACGAGGTCCCCCAGAAGGTGCAGGAAGCCGCACAGAAGGGCCTCGAGCTGCACCAGCAGTATGGGTGCGGCGGCACCGAGGTCGGGCTGAAGATGGCGAAGCGCCTGGCTCGGGGTGGCTCTCCGGTCGAGGAGGACGTGCGCCACGTCGCCCGCTATTTCCCCACGGCACTCGGTGGATAACTTGGGTGAGGACGGCTCCGATGGGAAAGCGCCCAGCAACGGCCATATCGCTTGGATGTTGTGGGGCGGTGAGGTGGGGGAGAAGTCGAGCGAAGGTTTGGTCAAAAAGATGGAGGAGAAGTCGTGAACGGAGTGCGGCGAGGCTCCAAGGTCTCCTGGAGGTGGGGCAATGGTCATGGCAAAGGTGCGGTCAAAGAGGTATACAACCACCGCGTGAGCCACACCTTCAAGGGCGAAGAGATTATCCGCAACGGTTCCCCCGACGACCCCGCCATTTTGATCGAGCAGGAAGACGGCGACCAGGTGCTCAAGCTCGCCAGCGAGGTCAGAAGGGCAGAGTAAAAGCTTGCGAGGTCAGAAGGGCAGAGTAAAAGCTGTCGTATGTCTTAGGTCATACGACATACGCAAAAACTGGCTCACGTATGGGACAAAAGAATTGAGCGCAAAGAATTTATGTTCAGGCGCAAGGTATATTTTAGCCTTCAACTTTAGGTTTTTAGCTTGGGCGGTTTGCGGCTTGTGGATAGCGTTCAGCATAAGACGTAAGAACTCCTCATGGCCTCCTGTTAGACTAAGCCCAACAGGAGGCTAGATGGTACGCATTGCTGTACCAAAAGAAACCACAGCCAGGGAGCGCCGGGTGGCGCTCACGCCGGAGGTGGTCGCCCGGCTTGTGAGGGAGGGATGGAGGGTAAGGCTCGAGTCGGGTGCAGGCTCGAGCGCTTTTTTTGCCGACGACGACTATATCTCTGCCGGGGGTGAGGTTGCCCTGCGGGACGAGCTATTCCGCGATGCACAGGCGGTATTTAGCGTGCAGCCCTTGGAGAAGCCTGACCTTGAACGGCTCGAGTCCGGTACGATCCTCGCTAGCCTGATGTATCCGTGGCGCGACCCCGACCGGGTGGGGGCGATGGCCGAGGCCAAACTCTCCGCGTTGGCGATGGAGCTCGTGCCACGGATTACCAGGTCGCAGAGCATGGACGTGCTCTCCTCCCAGGCCACCGTCGCGGGCTATGTCGCGGCATTACTTGCGGCTCGAGAAAGCCCCCGATTCTTCCCCATGCTCACCACCGCCGCCGGGACGGTTCGCCCTGCCAAGGTGCTGGTGATGGGCGTGGGTGTAGCCGGGCTTCAAGCCATCGCTACCGCAAAACGTCTGGGAGCTGGCGTCTGGGCTTACGACGTGCGCAAAGCCGCTGCCGAACAAGCCTTATCGCTGGGGGCCAAGACCATCGAGCTGCCCATCAGTGCCGAGGGTGAAGGCGGCTATGCGCGTGAGCTTACCGAGGAGGAGAAAAGGCTCCAGCAGGCGGCCCTCGAGGGCGAGGCGGCGAAGATGGACGTAGTGATCACCACCGCGCAGATTCCGGGGC
This sequence comes from Meiothermus sp., assembly GCA_040290005.1. Classification (GTDB taxonomy): domain Bacteria; phylum Deinococcota; class Deinococci; order Deinococcales; family Thermaceae; genus Meiothermus. The sequence continues at coordinate 24,127 of PSMF01000030.1, read as the reverse complement.
GCCGGGCTCCGCTGTTGGTTCCCAGGGCGATGGTGGAGCGGATGAGTCCTGGCGCCGTCATCGTGGATTTGGCGGCGGAATCCGGCGGAAACTGCGAGGTGACCCGGCCAGGGGAGACGGTGGAGGTGGGCGGGGTTAAGGTCGTCGGGCCGCTGAATCTACCGAGCGAACTGCCGGTTCACGCCAGCGAGATGTACGCCAAAAACCTCTACAACCTCTCTAAGCTGCTGCTCAAAGACGGGGTACTCAACCCCGACTGGAACGACGAAATCTTGGCCGGAATGTTGCTCACCCACGGGGGCCAGGTTACCCACGGCCCCACCAAGGTGTTGATCGGAGGATAGCTATGGACTCGAGTTGGGCCGCGCTGTACATCTTTCTGCTCGCCGCCTTCACCGGCTACGAGGTGATCAGCCGGGTTCCCGTGATCCTCCACACGCCCCTGATGTCGGGTTCCAACTTCATCCACGGCATCGTGCTGGTGGGCGCGATGGTGGTGTTGGGCCGGGCACACACGCCGCTGGAACAGGTGATCGGCTTCGTGGGCGTGGTGCTTGGTGCGGCCAACGCGGCGGGCGGGTACGCCGTGACCGAGCGGATGCTGGAGATGTTTGAACGTAAGCCGAGGGCAGAAGACGCGAAGCGTTCCCCTCTTTTGGGCGGAGAGCCGAGCGCCAAAGGCCAAAAGAACTAGCCCTCTACCCTTTGCCCTGTGCTCTCAGCATCTATGGAAAACTTCATCCAGCTCGTCTACTTTCTCACCGCGTTCGTCTTCATCCTCGGCCTGCGGCGGATGTCCTCGCCGGGCACCGCGCGGAGCGGGGTGCTTTGGGCGGGCGGGGCGATGGTGCTCGCTACGCTGGCGACCTTTCTCACGCCGGGGATGGGCAACTTTGGCCTGATGATTTTGGCGCTCGCTATCGGCTCGAGCGTCGCTTGGGTCGCGGCCAAACGGGTGCAGATGACCGACATGCCGCAGATGGTCGCGGTCTACAACGGCATGGGTGGCGGGGCCGCCGCAGCGATTGCGGCGGTGGAACTGCTGGGCGGGGATGTTACGAGCGTCGGCCTCAAAGCGCTGTCGGTGCTGGGCGCCCTCATCGGCTCGGTCTCGTTCACCGGCAGTGGGATCGCCTTCGCCAAGCTTCAGGGCCTGATGACGGGTCGCCCCTTGCAGTTTCCCGCTCAGCGCCTGGTCAATCTGCTGGTGCTGGCGGGAGCGGTGTTGCTGGGGCTTTTATTGTTGCCCACCCAGTCGGGGTTGCTGATCCTGCTATTCTTCCTGGCGGCGCTGGCCTTCGGCGTACTGATGACGCTGCCCATCGGCGGGGGCGACATGCCCGTCGTCATCTCGCTCTATAACGCCTTCACTGGCTTAGCGGTGGGTTTCGAGGGGTTTGCCATCGGGAACGCCGCGCTCATCGTGGCCGGGACGGTGGTGGGGGCCGCGGGCACACTGCTCACGCTGCTGATGGCGCGGGCCATGAACCGCAGCCTGTGGAGCGTGCTGGTGGGCGGTTTCGGGGTGGAGCAGGCCGGGGGCACGGTCAGCGGCAGCCTCAAACCCATTGACCTCGAGGACGCCGCGGTGATGCTCGGCTACGCCTCCAGGGTGATTTTCGTCCCCGGCTACGGGATGGCGGTGGCCCAGGCCCAGCACAAGCTGCGTGAGGTGGCGGACGTGCTCGGGGCTAAGGGCGTGGAGGTCAAATACGCCATCCATCCCGTGGCAGGCCGTATGCCCGGCCACATGAACGTGCTCCTGGCCGAGGCCGGGGTGCCTTACGAGGAGCTCTACGACCTCGAGGACATCAACCCCGAGTTCCCTCAGGCTGATGTTGCGGTGGTGATCGGCGCCAACGATGTGGTCAACCCCGCCGCCCACCGCCAGGGCTCGCCGCTCTACGGGATGCCTATTTTAGATGTGGACAAGGCCAAAAACGCCATCGTCATCAAGCGCGGCCAGGGAAAAGGGTTTGCGGGTGTGGAGAACGAGCTTTTCTACGCCGACAACACCCGGATGCTCTACGGGGACGCCCAAAACGTGTTGGGCCAGTTAGTGCAATCCCTGAAAAAGCTATAGCCCCCCGTGTCTTGAACCCCAGATGCAAGTAACGCTGGACGAACTCCTGGGTTACTTTAACCCAGGTCTCGGCATCCAATTTTGTATATAGCATAAAGTGTGTCCAGAACGATAAAACTCTTTGGGCAATCAAACCAATTTGGACGTGAATTTGACCTTTTTACGTAACCTTAAACTTTGATAAAAAACGTTACATCGTTTTCAAGTAACGCGTACGTCACGCCTTTTGAAGCTGTTGTTAGTGACCTAACACTCTAAAGGGCTTCTCACGAAGCTCTCAGCCATAGATTTGGCCCTCTGGGATACAACTATCCGGATGCCGCGCTCACCCTTTTCTGCCGTCGGCTTAACCCTACTTTTAGCTTCTCTTGTGGCTTGCTCAAGCCCGGTTTCTCCTACCGACCCGTTCGATGGCCCTTCCGGCCAAGGCAAGCCTGCTAAGCCCAGCAACTTCCGGGTGACCAAAAATTCCAGCGGCTTCCTACTCCAGTGGGATGCGGTCGCTGGAGCAAGCAGCTACCGATTGCAACGCACCGGTGCGGGCGGCTACGTAAACCTGGCAGCGCCCAGCTACCAAGAAACCGCCGTGAAGGCCGGGGACAAGGTGGGGTACAGCGTTTGGGCCAGAAGCGGCTCGGCCCAGAGCGATGCCCTGATCGTCACTGTGACCATGCCCAGCGATGGAACCACCACCCCGCCGCAGCCTGCGGCACTTGCCAAACCCAGTAACCTGCGGGTGAACAGCGCCAGTGGCGGTTTCTTGCTCCAGTGGGACGCGGTGTCCGGGGCGACAAAATACAAGCTGCAACGCACCAGGGCTGGCGGGAGTGTGACCGTTACCAGCACCAGCTACCTCGAGGGGGCGTTGAAGGCCGGAGATCAGGCTGAATACAGCATCTGGGCACAAAACGATTCGTCCCAGAGCGCCCCCCTGGTCGCTACCGTGACCATGCCGGGTTCTAACCCGCAACCAAACCCCCAACCCAACCCGAACCCCCAGCCCAGCCCGCCGCCCAGCAGCGCCGGTCTTACTACGGTCACCTATTCCTCTTCGGATACGGTTTTCCCCAACCCCGAGCGCGGCTTCCACGACAACGTGCCCCTCCCCTTCCCGACCAGTTGGAACCTCGACGACCCCAACCTGTTCCGCTGGATTCACGACCGCGACTCCAGCATCACCATCCTGCGCGGCATCGTCCGCCTCGACGCCTACCGCGGCAGCTCGATTGACAGCGATTTTATCAGCCGGATGAACACCAGCTTTGCCAGGGCCCGTAAAGAGGGCTTTAAGATGATCCTCCGCTTCACCTATAACTACGACGGAGGCGGCGCCGATGCGCCTTTGAGCCGGGTGCTCGACCACATCTCCCAGCTCAGGGGGGTCTTGCAGGATAACGCCGACGTGATCGTCTCGATGCAGGCGGGCTTTATCGGGGCCTGGGGCGAATGGCACAGCTCGCAGAACGGTTTGACCTCCCTCGACAACAAGCGGACCATCCTCAACGCCCTCCTGGGGGCCTTGCCCAGCAGCCGGATGGTACACATCCGCTATCCCTTAGACACCATCCGGTTCTACTCGTCACCTCTCTCCGCAGAGGGAGCCTTTAGCGGCAGCAACCAGTCCAGAGTCGGCACCCACATTGACTGCTTCCTCAACTCCGATATGGACGGGGGAAGCTGGGACGGCCTCGGGCAGTTCAGCAGCTCGCAGCTTCAGGACTACATCTCGCAGAGCAGCACCTACACCCCCATGACCGGCGAGACCTGCGAGGGCTTCTCGAGCAGCTCCAAAGGCGAGTGCTCGGCCACCATGTCGGAGATGGCCAAGTACCACTTCGACATGTTCAACAACGCTTACTACGCGGGCGGCGGCAACTGGACCGCGGGCGACCAGCCGCGCTGGGTCAACGGCGGTTGTATGAACACCATCAAGCGCAACCTGGGCTACCGCTTCCAGCTCACCCAGGCCCAGCTACCCTCGGGGGTAAAGCCGGGAGGAACGTTCTACATGAACTTCACCGTGGAGAACGTGGGCTGGGGTAAAGCCTTCAACCCGCGCAAGCTCGAGGTGATCCTGCGCCACAAATCGAGCGGCAGGGTGCTCCGCCTGGCCGTGAACAACGACCCTCGCACCTGGTCTCCGGGTAAGACCATCACCGTCACCGTGAACGGCGGGGTTCCCAGCGATGCCCCCACCGGCGACTACGACGTACTGCTCAACTTGCCCGACCCCGCCGGAACCCTCTACGGTAGACCCGCCTACTCCATCCGCCTTGCCAACCAGAACGTCTGGGAGTCCTCCACCGGCTTCAACTCTCTGCTCAAGACGGTGAGCGTGAGTAGCTCCGCCTCCAGCCAAAGCTATAGTGGCTCGAGCTGGTTCAAGTAAGCAGATTCCCCAACTCAGCTGCCCGGAGAAACTCCGGGTAGCTTTTGTTTCGCTCGGGAAGTGATGGGCGATCAAAGTTAAGGCGACTCTCCCCTTGACGCTGTGCAAGGGGCTTTATATCCTTGCCCCCCTTACGAAGGGGGCCCATCCGAGGTCACCAAAGGTCAGGTGCCTCATCAACACCCGACGATGAAGGGGGATTCCTGTCGTTCCAATCGCCACGATTTGACGAGCTACGCGCGTAGATACGCGGGGTCCTGAGTACCGGCACAGACCGCTTCTCCTGGCCGGGGGCCTGGTGGCCCTTCACGGTCGTATCTACAGTCTCCACAAACCAATGCGACCGGGTGAAATAAAACTCCACACTCGTCTTCTGGAGCTCAGACTGTTTACGTATAAGCCTCGGTTTTGTGGATGATTGATGTAAAGATTTTGCCCTGCCGGTGAGGGCTTTTGTAGCCGAGACAGGGGTCGCAATCCAGGTTGACAGCGTTGCAAAACCTAAGGTAGACTCCGGCTTGGAAGGTCTTCCACAAGAAAAGCTGCTGTCAACCGTGAGGCCTGGTTGATGGAAGCACTTCCACCTTATAGGAGGAAACATGAAGTCAAAATGGTTAGCAGGTGCGTTGGCCTTGACCCTCGCGGTGGGCGGCGTCAGTCTCGCGCAGGGCGTGACTATTCGCTTAGCCGGGGATTCCACCGCCGTGGGCGAGGGCGGACGCTGGATGAAGGCCAAGGCCGAGGAGTGGGCGCAGAAGACCGGCAACAAGGTCGAGTACATTGACTCGCCCGCCGACACCAACGACCGCTTGGCGCTGTACCAGCAGTACTGGGCGGCCAAGAGCCCCGACGTAGACGTGTACATGATTGACGTGATCTGGCCGGGCATCGTGGCCCCTCACGCCGCCGACCTCAAACAGTACTTTAGCGCTGAAGAGCTCTCGCAGTTCTTCCCTCGCATCGTCGAGAACAACACCATCAAGGGCAAGCTGACCTCGATCCCCTTTTTCACCGACGCTGGGCTGCTCTACTACCGCACTGACCTGTTGCAAAAGTACGGCTTTGAGGCTCCGCCCAAAACCTGGCAGGAGCTCGAGCGACAGGCCACCAAGATTCAAGCCGGTGAGCGCGGGGCCAACAAGGACTTCTGGGGCTTCGTGTTCCAGGGCAAGGCCTATGAGGGTCTGACCTGTGACGCCCTCGAGTGGATTTACTCCTTTGGGGGCGGCACCGTGGTGGACGCCGAAGGTAAGGTGACCCTCAACAACGCCAACGCCGTCACCGCCCTCAACACCATCAAGGGTTGGATCGGCAAGATCGCTCCTCCAGGCGTGACCAGCTACGCCGAGGAAGAAGCCAGAAACACCTTCCAGAGCGGCAACGCTGCTTTTATGCGCAACTGGCCCTACGCCTACAGCTTGGGTCAGGCCGAAGGCAGCGCCGTCAAAGGCAAGATCGGCGTGACCGTGCTGCCCCGGAGCGCCGGGTCGGCGGGCAGGAACGCCGCTACCCTGGGCGGCTGGCAACTGATGGTCTCCGCCTACTCCAAAAACCAGAAGGCCGCCGCCGACCTGGTGAAGTACATGACCAGCGTCGAACTGCAGAAAGACAACGCGGTCAGCCTCTCGCGCTTGCCCACCCGCCCAGCGCTCTACAACGACAAGGACGTGCTGGCGAAGAACGCTTTCTTCAAAGACCTGCTCCCGGTCTTCCAAAACGCTGTAAGCCGTCCTTCGGGGGCCGCGGGCTCTAGATATAACCAAGTCTCCGAGGCGTTCTGGACCGCGGTGCACGACACTATCACCAGGGCCAAGCCCGCAGCGGCGGCCCTGCAAGAGGCCCAGACCAAGATTTCCCGCATCCTGCGCTAAAAGAACCTGGCCCTTAGAGGCGACTCGGTGGGGGCTGGGCAGTCCGGCCCCCACCGCTCATTGCGGTAATATAAGCCCATCCAAAAGGTGACGCTATGTTGAGCCTACGACAGACCCGCTTGGCTTGGATAATGGTTATCCCCACTTTGTTGGTGGTGGCGTTTGTGGCGGGTTATCCGCTGGCCCAGGTGTTTTATTACTCCTTTTTCAAGGCGGATATCGCCTTTGTAGACCAGCCGGAGTTTGTCGGCTTTAAAAACTATATTTATCTGCTCACCCAGGACACCGAGTTCCGCGGCGCGCTCTGGAACACCCTGCGCTTCACCTTCGTCTCGGTGATTCTGGAAACCGCTTTAGGTCTAGCTATCGCCCTGGTGATCAACTCCAACTTTGGTGGGCGGGGCATCGTGCGCACCGCCATCTTGATCCCCTGGGCCATCCCCACGGTGGTCTCGGCGCAGATGTGGAAGTGGATGCTCAACGACATCTACGGCGTAATCAATGTGATAGGAGTGAATCTGCACATCCTGCACAACAAGGTCGCCTTTCTGGCGAACCCCGCCACCATCCTCTGGGCGATGGTCGCGGTGGACGTGTGGAAGACCACGCCTTTTATGGCCCTGCTGCTGTTGGCCGGGCTGCAACTGATCCCTGCTGACATCTACGAGGCCGCCGATATTGACGGGGCGAGCCGATGGCAGCAGTTCTGGACCCTGACCTTGCCACTTCTTACTCCCGCTCTGGTGGTGGCGCTGGTGTTTCGCACCCTGGACGCGCTGAGGGTTTTCGACGTGATCTTTGTGATGGTGGGGGTGAACACTGCGACTCGCAGCCTCGCCATCTACAACCGGCAAAACCTGATTGACTTCCAGGACCTGGGCTACGGCTCGACAGTTTCGGTGGCGATCCTGGTGATCATCTTCATCTTTGTGGTGCTGTACATGCGCCTGATCGGAGGGCCCAACCGTGAAAACTAGCCGAGGGCCGTGGGCGGTTGTCTCGAGAATCCTGTTCTATCTGCTGGTCGTCTTCATCGTCGTCTACAGCGTGTTTCCCTTCTACTGGGCAGTAATCTCCAGCTTCAAAACCTCGGACTCGCTGTTCAGCGCCAACCCTAGCTTCCTGCCGATCCCCTTCACCCTGGCCCACTACCAAAACGTCTTTAGCGGCGCGGCGTTCGGGCGCAACCTGCTCAACTCGCTGATCGTGGCGGGCGGGGCCACCCTGATCTCGCTGGTCTTAGGGGTTTCGGCGGCGTACGCCTTGGGCCGCCTGCGGTTTCCGCCCAAGAACATCGTGCTTTACATCGTTCTAGCGATGACCATGTTCCCCCAGGTCTCGGTGCTCTCGGGGATGTTTGTGCTGCTGCGGCAGCTCAACCTGTTCAACAGCTTTCCCGGCTTGATCTTCTCCTACTTGCTGTTCACCCTGCCCTTCACCATCTGGGTGCTGACCGGCTATTTCCGTGGGCTACCGCGGGAGCTCGAGGAGGCCGCCTACGTGGACGGCGCGACCCCGATCCAGACCTTGCTCCGGGTGATGCTGCCGATCACTGGCCCCGGTCTGATTACCACGGGTCTGCTGGCTTTTATCTCCGCCTGGAACGAGTATCTCTTCGCCCTCACCTTCACCATCGGCAACTCGGTCAAGACCGTGCCGGTCGCCATCGCCAGCTTCGGCGGGGCCAGCCCCTTCGAGGTTCCCTGGGGGTCAATCATGGCCGCAAGTGTGATCGTGACGGTTCCGCTGGTGATCCTGGTGCTGATCTTCCAGCAGCGCATCGTGGCGGGGCTGACGGCGGGTGCGGTGAAAGGGTAGAAACGCTGAGCCACTAGCAATAAGCGATGGGCTAAAAGATGCCCATAGCCGATAGCTCGTAGCTAAAGACCTCGCGTCTGGAATAGCGGTTCTCGAGCCTTGGTTTCACCGCCCTAGACGTAAGCTTGGTTTTGGCTATCGGCCATGAGCCTCGCTTTAGCTCATCGCTCAGCGCTCATTGCTATGATGTTCCAGCTATGACCGCGCAGGAAGCCTACGATTGGTTGGAACAAGATAGTAAGGAGACCGCTTACCTAGAAGCCTTCGGAAAACTGGCAGGTTGGGACCAGGCTACCTACACGCCCCGGAAGGGCCACCCGCACCGGGCGAACATGTTGGCAGCGTTGGCAAAGCTGCTGCATGCGCGCAGCACCAACCCCAAGATCGCGGAGATGCTTGCACGGGTCGAGGGGAGCGAGCTGACCCAGGACCCGGCCTCGCCCCAGGCGGTCAACATCCGCGAGTGGCGGCGTTCCTACGACCTGCAAACCAAAATCCCCGAGCGCCTGGCGGTGGAGTTGGCCCAGGCCACCAGCGAGGGCCAGGCGATTTGGGAGGAAGCCCGGCCCAAGAACGACTGGGAGGGGTTCAAACCCATCCTGAAGCGGGTCTTCGCCCTCACCAGAGAGGCCGCCGACGCCATTGGCTACGCCGAGGAGCGCTACGATGCGCTTTTGGATCAGTACGAGCCGGGAGCCACCGCGCGGCAGGTCGAGGCGGTGTTCAAGGGGTTGCGCCAATCCACTGTGGATTTGCTGGGGCGTATCGAGGGCAGCTCCAAAAAGCCCGACACCTCCTTTCTGCGCCGCCCTTTCCCTAAGTCGGCACAGGAAGCTTTTGCCAAAGAAGTGATCGGCAAAATAGGCTTCGATTTGGAGTCGGGCCGCTTGGATGTGGCGGCCCATCCGTTCATGCAGGGCATCGGCCCCGGTGATGTGCGCCTCACCACGCGCTACCACGAGGATTTCTTCAACCCGGCCTTTTTCGGCACGGTCCACGAGACCGGCCACGGGCTCTACGGCCAAGGCCTGCTCAGCGAGCACTACGGAACCCCGATGGGCACCGAGATTTCCCTGGGCATCCACGAGTCGCAAAGCCGCACCTGGGAGAACATCGTGGGCCGAAGCTTGGGGTTCTGGCGCTACTTTTGGCCCAAGGCCCAGGCACAGTTCGAGGCGTTTAAGGGTGTGATGCTCGAGGACTTCCACTTTGCCATCAACGAGGTGAAGCCCACCCTGATCCGCGTGGAAGCCGACGAGGTGACCTACAACCTGCACATCATGATCCGCTTCGAGGTGGAGCTGGCCCTGCTGCGGGGGGAACTCGAGGTTGACGACGCACCCGGGGCCTGGGACGCCAAGTACAAGGAGTACCTGGGTATCCAGGCCCCGGAAATCAAGGATGGGGTGATGCAGGACGTGCACTGGGCGGCAGGGCTGATCGGTTACTTCCCTACCTACAGCCTGGGCAACCTCTACGGAGCGCAGTTTTTCGCCCAGGCCGAGCGGGATTTGGGAGACCTCGAGGCGCAGTTTGCCAGGGGCGAGTTCGCGCCGCTTCTGAACTGGCAGCGCGAGAACATCCATCAGCAGGGCAGCCGCTTCTGGCCGCGTGATCTGCTCAAGAAAGTCACCGCTGAAGACCTCAACCCGCAGTACCTGATTGACTACCTGAACCGCAAGTTTGGCGCGCTGTACGGGGTTTGAAGCTGAGTGCAAAGAGCAGAGGGCAGAGGGCCAAAGACGAGTAGGTAAAAACTCGAGCTCTGCCCTTTTGCATCAGGACAGCCTAACCCTGATATCAAAGAATGGCGTCCTGGACACGAAGTATCTTTGCCCATGAGCTTTTAGCGCTCTGCTCTTTGCCCTCTGCCAGACTTCACCCGCAGTACATCCGGCCTCACCAGCGCTTTGCTAGATTAGGCTGTGTTCCTACGTGCCGCCGTTATCGGATTCCTCGCGTTTTCCTCGGCCCTCGCCAGCCCTGCCAGCGAACTCTTCCGCGAGGCGAGCTTCTACCTCGAGTTTTACTACTTCGGCCCCTCGAAAGTTCAGCCGAAGGATTTGGTGGCGAAATATGGCAGGCAGCTCGAGCAGAACTGCGCTTCTCAGGGCGATTCTTGCTCCGTCGAGACGGCTCGCCCACTCATCGCCAACATGGTGCGCGACTTGGGCGACGGCCACAGCTACTACCTGAGCCCCGAAAGCTTTGCCTGGGCCGAGGCCGCCTTTAATGGCAACCCCGACCCCACCCCGCTGTTCGGCCTCTCCTACGACCCTCAAGGAGGCGTGACCCTCGTCACCGACGTATTGGCGGGCGGTGCGGCGCAGCAGGCCGGTCTGCTACCGGGCGACCGCATCGTCTCGGTGAACGGGCAGCCGGTGGGCGACATCCGCCAGCAGCTCTCCGGCGATACGGCGCGGTTGGGCGTGGCGCGGGGGCCGGTGGGGGAGGAGAAGAGGCTTGAGTTCAACCTTGCTCGCCGCCCCACACTCAATTTAGCGTTGCCTTATATGTACGTTCCCACCGGGGTTCCTAAGGGGGTGTTCGTCCTGCGCATCCCCCAGTTCGAGACGTATAAGGGCATCGGCCCCAAGGTCCACGAACTGGTGCGGCAGGCCCAGGCGCAAGGGGCTACCACGATTCTGGTGGACGTGCGGAACAACGGCGGCGGCGAGGAAACCGAGTGCGTCTCGGCAGCCGGGGCCTTCGTGGGTGACTATCAGCTCACCATGCAAAGCCACCTGGGCTCGGCCCCGCTCGGCTATAAAAACGGCTCGACCGTGGGGAATGACCCCAGGGACCCACGCAGCTACACCATTCCTAACGCTGCCCGCTGGAGCGGCAAGCTGGCCGTGCTGGTCAACGGGCGTAGCGCCTCCTGCGCCGAACTCTTCGCCTATGTGGTGCAGGCGGCAAAGGCCGGAACGGTGGTGGGGGAGCGCACCGTGGGCCTTTCCAACACCGCTACCGACTTCTTCCCCCTGCTCGACCGCAGCGCCGTCGCCATCACCTACGTCCGCACCTTGGGTCTGGATGGTAAGCCTCTGCCCGACGCGATAACGCCGGACGTGCAAGCTGACGACGACCCGGCGGCTTGGGCTCGAACGGGACTCGACCCGCTCGTGATGCGGGCGCTCGAGGCCTTGAACGTGCGTTGATTAACCAAAATGTCTCGGTAGGAATGGGGCAGAATCCCTCATCTATCAACGGGTAACATCCCAGCATCTGACCGTGACGACCTCGGAAGGCCCCCTTTAAAAGAAGGGGGAAAGTCAACAACGCCTCCCCTTGGGAACATCATTATCTGCATTTGTCTTGGACGCAATTATTTGCGAATCTCAGGGGAGGTGTGGAGGGGCCGCCCTTAACCTAACCCACTATCGCTTTCCTGGAGTCAGTTTATGGTTGCTTCAGGAGGCGGATTATGAAGGTTGGCATCATCGGAGCGGGGAATATCGGCACAACCGCCGCGCGGCTGTTCACAAAGGCAGGTCACGAGGTGGCGATTAGCAACTCGAGGGGCCCCGACAGCCTCAGGGATTTGACCGCTGAACTTGGCCCCACCGTACGCGCGATGACCGTCTGGGACGCGACCCGCTTTGTTGAGATGGCAATGGAGGCGATTCCCTTGGGGAAGTATGTCTTGCTTCCGGCGGCGGAGCTGAAAGGCAAAATCCCCATCAGCGCGGCGGATTATTACCACCAACGCGACGGCGAGATAGATTTCGGTGGCCTCAGCCAAAGTGAGTTTCTTGCCCGACATTTGCCCGGTGTGCGGCTGGTGAAGGCTTTCAACACGATGTACTTTCGGCATCTGGCGACGATGGGGGATATCAGGCTGCCGCTGGAGGAGCGCATTGCCGTCTACCTCGCAGGCGACGATGCAGAGGCTAAAACAACCGTCGCCAAGCTGATCGAGGAAATCGGGTTTGCCTCGGTGGATACGGGTTCGCTGCGCGAAAGCAAGAAGCAAGAGCCCGGCTCACCGATCTACAACCAGCCGATGCGGGCCAGGGAAGCGCGGCAAGCGCTCGCCCAGCTTTAGTGCTCGCCGACCAGCCCGAAGGTAGCCCCCAGGCCCCTCACCAGTTGCTCTTGTTGGGGGCGGTTTAGCTTTGCGGCGGGGTGCATCAAGGTGTACACCGAAGGGGGCATTGAGCCGTTCGGGATGAGCTTGGAAACGTCATCCATTTCGCCCGTCCCGGTGGAGATATTTAGCGCATTCCGGCCTTCGGCCACGTCGTGCTGCACCAGCCAAGATATCGGGGCGATGTGGCTATACCAGGGCCAAACAGTCTGGTTGCTGTGGCAGTCGGCACAGGCTTTAGAGAACAGGGCCTGGGTACTCGGGCTATCCCAGCGAGTTTGGTTGAGCACTGGCGGGTTACTGTGGTCGCGCCCATAGGGTACAAACTGGATTAGAACCGCCAGGGCTACCAAACCCAATAGAGCTACCAATAGTGTGCGTCTCATCGCACACCTCCGACTCTATTGTGCCCTGGGGGCCGGAGTGCTTTTGTCCTAGCCCGTGGCAACGGGCTCGAGCCTGGACAGTGGCGGCAAACCCAGCTTCTCCCAGCGCTCATCCACCTGCCGCACGATCTCCGGCGCCATCACGATTTTGGGCGGCCAGCGCCGCGTGAAGCCCTCCTCCTCGAGTTTACGCGTTCCGTCCAGCACCAGCACGGGGCCTTCGGCTCCGGGCATCACCCAGGCGTCGCGCTCGGGGTCAATGTTGTTTAGGACGGCCCACAGCAGCTCGTCGGCATCCAGCTTGGTATCCGCATCGGTGAGCAGCAAGAGCCGAATCCCGGCACTTTGCGGGGTTGACAGCAGCTTCTCGGCGAGCGACTTAGCTTGTCCGGGAGCTTTCTTTTGAAAAGTCGCCGCCCAGATTCCGGGCCACTGCTTCTGATTGACTCCGGGCATCGCGGGCAGGGAAGTGTGCACCCTAAGCGTGAAGGGGACCGCGCCGCCTTCGGCCTCGAGCTTCTTTGTCCCATCCACAATCAGCTTTCCGCCGTAGCCCATCGCCCTCGAGCTGTGGTCGAGCACGTCCATCGGCCCGCGTGTGACCAGTGTATCCCTGCCTGGGACGGCATTCTTCAAGGCCTCGATTAATCCCTCTAGACCGGGTTTGAGTGGGGCTCCCTCATCCAAAACCACCATCACCTTGGCGAACATCATCTGCCCCAGCCCGAACATCCCATTGGCAACCTTATACGCCTGTCCTGGATAGGCTTTTCTTATCGAGACATTCACCCAGTTGTGGGCCACGCCCGCCGGGGGCATGTGGTAGTCCTTGACTTCGGGCAGGATGAGCTGCGCCGCAGGCAAGAATAGCCGCTCGGAGGCCTCAATTAAGTAGGCATCCTCCATCGGCGGGCGGCCCACGATGGTCGCGGGGTATACCGCGTTTTTGCGGTGGGTGATGGCGGTGAGGTGGAAACGCGGATAGAAGTCCTCGAGGGTGTAAAACCCGGTATGGTCGCCGAAAGGCCCTTCCACCACCGGTTCCTCGGCGGGGTCCACGTAACCCTCGAGCACCAACTCGGCCTCGGCGGGGACGGGCAAATCCACCGTCACACCTTTCGTCAGCTCGACCCCGGCCCCGCGCAGAAAACCCGCCAGGTTGAACTCCGTCACGCCAGGAATCGGCGGCACGGGCGCGGTGGCAGCATACGTCAGAATCGGGTCGCCGCCGAGCGCGACGGCGACCTCGAGCCTTTTCCCGAGCCGCTTCGCCTTGTCGTAGTGCCTGCGCCCGACCTTGTGCAACTGCCAGTGCATCGCGGTCGAACGCTTGTCCAGCACCTGCATCCGGTACATCCCGAGGTTGAGTTCGCCGTTCTCCGGGTCTTTGGTAATCACGATGGGCAGGGTGATGTACGGCCCGCCGTCGAGCGGCCAGCACTTGAGCACGGGGATTCTCGAGAGGTCAATCTGCTCACCGCGCAGCACCACTTCCTGCACCGGGCCGCCGTTCACGCGTTTGGGAAAGAAGCCCTTCAGCTCGCCAAGCTTGGGCAAAAGACCCATCAGCGCTTTGAGGCCGCCCTTACCGGGATTAAGCTGAATCAGCTTGGAAACCCGCTCGGCGAGGGCGTCCAGGTTGGGTACGCCCATCGAGAGCGCGGTGCGGGCGGCGCTGCCGTAAAGCCCGATCACCACCGGGAAATCCTTGCCTTCCACGTTTTCAAACAGCAGCGCCGGGCCTTCGCGCTTGACCATTCTGTCGGCGATCTCGGTGATTTCCAGCTCGCTGCTGACCGGCTCCCTGACGCGGATTAGCTCATGGCGGCGCTCGAGTTCGGCGATGAAGGCGCGGAGGTTCTTGTACATCCCTTCCAGAGTAGCGCTCAGAGAGATTTATGAATGTAGCAGCAACCCGGCTGTGCCACAAGACTTCTATAGAAGTTTACCAAAAGAGAGTACCGGACTGCTGCAACAGCCCGGCTCATGCATAGCGATCTCAACTAACACAATAGCACCTAAATGCCACAGTGTATAAAACTAAAAGTGCCTATAGGCGACCCCTTGAGAGGAAATTTGTGGCCGGTAAGCTCTTGGTGGCCTGCTCGAGAGCCTCGGCTGCAACCGAGGAGCAAGCCCGAAAGGGGGTGAATCATGTATAGCGATCTCAAAGACGTACTCGTGACCTTGGTCCAGTACGCTCTTCCCGCGCTGATTACCGGGTATTTCGGCTACCTCGTAGCCAACCGGCATAGGCGCAAATAGCCCCCGAGCCGTGCTGTTAGGCGTTCAGAACAAAAACGCCAACCCGTCGGACGCTCTCTCCGGTGGGACTTTCAGCCCTGATTCATCGGCAAAAGATTGAATAGCCTCATGCGCAAACTTTTGGCCGTTGCCGCTTTGCTCTCACTCGGCTTCGCGCAGAACCTCGAGCTCCGCATCCCCGCCTTCGCAAACGGGCAAATTCCGGCTCGATACACCTGTGCTGGACCCAACTCGAGCCCCGCTTTTGGTTTCACCAAGCCCCCCAAAGGTACGCAAAGCCTGGCCCTGCTGTTTTGGGATCCCGATTATCCCAAAGGGTTGATCGCCCGCTGGGTGCTCTACGATATTCCGCCGTCGGCAACGCTGTCCGAAGGGATGGCTCGAGACGCGACGTTACCCGGTGGCATCAAGCAAGGTAAAAACGGCTTGGGCAACCTGGGCTACGATGGCCCCTGTCCGGCAAAATCCGCGAGCTACCAGATAGACCTCTACGCGCTGGACGTGGCCTCGCTGGGGTTGCCGCCGGGAGCGGATTTGCACGCGGTCAAGGCCGCGATTCAAAAGCACCGCCTTCAGGAATCCATCGTCAAAGCGAGTTTCAAACGCTGAGCGAAAATCAGTTCGTGTCCAGGACGATGAATTCTCCTGCATAGAAATCCCGTTCTGAACGGGAGCCCTTAGATGCTGATGTCGAGGTGCTCGAGCCGAAACTTCTTTGGCGTTCCGTAGACTAAGACGGCCTCGAGGCGCACCATCACGTCATCGCGGCCCAGCAGGTAGAGCGCCGACTGATACACCCGGCTGTATTTGCGCGGCGTGAGGGCCTCCAAAGGCGTGCCAAAGGTCTCGTCCCGGCGCTGCTTGACCTCGACCGCCACGTGGGTATCGCCGTCCCGCATCCACAGGTCAATCTCGCCATACGGCGTCCTGCGGTTCTGCCCTAGCAGGGCATAGCCCTTAGCGAGCAGATATTTGCGCGCCAGTGCCTCGGCCCAAGCACCCTTCATGATTTAGCCCTCGACCCTACACATTTAGAGCGGCGTCTCGAGCACCTGCTGCCCGTTCACCAACACCCGGAAGGTTGCCGCGCCCCGCACGATGATCTCCTGGGCGGGCAGGGTGAAGCCGGGGTCCACCGGACCTTCAAAGAGGGTACGGATTTCGGTCTCGTCCTGGACGATGATGGCGACCACGGTGCCGGTGGGGTACTGGCTGGGCAGGGTATAACTCACGTTAACCCGGCGCTCCTGCGGTCCCGAGGGCGTTTGTGGGGTGGTTGGAGTCGCCCCTTGGTCGTTACCCGGTTGGGGTAAGGTCGGCTCGGTTCCGGGGGTAGCATTCTGGTCGGGGGCGGG
>PSMF01000030.1:0-7782 GCA_040290005.1 Meiothermus sp. | reverse complement strand
GGTGGGGGCGGCGGGGCTTCCAGAGGCGGCGGCTCGAAGGGGGAGGCCTTGGGGATGGAGGCCGCCGGCTGGGCCGCGACCTGTAGGCGAACGATGGTTTCGCGGCTCAGGGTGACGCCGGGGCCGGGGTCCTGCCCGATCACCGTGCCCTCCGGTGCACCGGAGGCGACCCGTCTCACCACCGGGGTCAGCTCGGCCACGTTGAGGATGTATCTCGCCTCGTCTTCGCTCAGCCCGGTGAGGTCGGGCAGCAGGGTTTCGCGGGGCGCGGGCCGCACCCCGGAGGAGACCAAGAGCCGCACCCCTTCGCCGCTTTTAAGCGGTTGGCCCTCTCGAGGGAGGCTAGAGAGCACAGTGTCCTTGGTGTCGCCCGAAGCGATGCGGGTGATGCCCTTAACGGTGTAACCGGCGGAGTCCAGAGCCTGTTTGGCGTCCTCGAGCGAGCGCCCACTCACCGTAGGGACCAGGCCAAACTTGGGTTTGTTGATGATCAGCTCGAGCCGCCGCCCCGGTTTGACCTTGCTGCCGGGGTCGGGGGTCTGCTCCAAAATCTGGTCCTTGGGTAACGAGGGGTCGCTGCCCTCGGCAAACGCCACCTTCAAGCCAAGGTTCTTTACCGCGTCGTAGGCCTGGGTGGGGGTTTTGCCCACCAGGTCGGGGAGCTGGTACTCCGGCGGGTTGAGGTAGCGCAGGGCCACCCCATAGATCAGCCAGCTCCCTACCGCCAAGAGAATCAGCCCCGGCACCCAGCCCGGCCAGTTGAGGGGATAGCGGCGGGCGGGGCGCGGCGGCTTGGGGGTTTTCATCGGCTTAACCACGGGATTACTTTTGGCAGGGGCGGTTTTGGCCTCCGGTTTGGCTGGGGTGTGGGTTCCCAGCGGCTGGGGCCGCGCTGTCCCCAACTGGGATTTGCTGACCCCTAGCGCGGGGGCGACCTCAGCCGCTGGGGTCTGGGGGAGGGTCTGGGGCTTCAACCCTGGTTCCCCCGGCAGCGCCGGGATGTTGTCGCGGCTGATCGGCAGCGGGTTGATCTGTGGCTTGAGGTCGCAGACCAGGGGGCGGCCCGCTTCCTCGGTGACGCCAAGGTCGTCCCCCTGGTAGCCGAAAGGCTCGAGGGCCTCCAGGATGGGCTTAAGCTTTTTGGGCTTAACGGTGAATTTGGATGCGGCGGGCCAGAACACGTAGTAGCGGCCTGGGTTGGCCGAGGTCTGCACCCCCGGAATGAGATACTCGGCGCCCTCGAGCCGCTTGAGAGCGTTTTTATAGCGGTGGAAGGCGGTCCGGGCCTGCGGGGTATGCACCTCGAACCAGTACAGCCGTCCCTCCGGCCCGTCCTCCTTGCGCACCCGGTAGGTGCGCAAAAAGCCCTCGCTGGCGGTTTCCTCCAGGACCGAATACTTGTCGTCCAGTACCGTCATCAAAGGCGATTATACCGCCGGATTGCGATGAGCTTTTGTGGGATGCCGCTCCTCAGGGCCTCATCTCGAGGCGAATCTGATAGGGGCCGACATTTGAGGCTGGGGCCATGTACTCGGCTAGCAGCGGCACGGTCAGGCTAAACCCGGTGCGGGGGTCGCGCAGCTGGAGCATTAGACCGCGCCCCGAGAGCTCGGCCCAGGACAGTCTCCCATCCGGGCCGGAAACCCTCACAGCGGGACGTATATTGATGGGCAAGGGCCGTCCGCCGGGGCCGAGCTTGTACAGCAGCGCGCTCACGCCTTGGACCGGCTGTCCTCCGCGAAGAACCTGGACCTCCAGGCGGTACGTCGTCGCCGGCTCGCCGGGCGGTTCGGGCGGCGGGACGGGCGCTTGTTGCGCAAAAGCCAGGCTGCACAAGACGAGCAAGAGAAAGGCTCTCATAAACAAACTTTACCCCAGGGGCCTTCACTGCCCCTGGGGAATGGATGAAGTCGGGTTTAGTAATTGGCTTTTACGTAGTCGAGCGCGGCTTTGGCATCTACCAGGCCGTAGCCATACCATCCGGCGCTGGCAGCCTGGTAGTCGGGCACCGCGAGCTGCCCGGTCAGGGTGGCGTTAGCGGTGCGCTCCAAAGCAACCCGCACCTGTTCGGGCTTGAGCCCCGGTTTGGCCGAATAAAGCAGGGCCACCACGCCGGTCACGTGCGGAGCGGCCATCGAAGTGCCCTGCAAGAAGGCGTAGGGGTCGTTCGGGTTGCCCTGATCTTGGGGGATGGTGGAGAGGATGGCCTGCCCTGGCGCGGCCACCGTCACATAGTCACCGGTGCTTGAAAAGCCGGTGCGCACGTTGTTGGGGCTGGTAGCCCCGACCCCGATCACCCCGGCTACCTCGGTGCTGTAGACCACCGGCGAGCTGGGGCGGTTGCCGTCGCGGAAGGAGTTGCCCGAGCTGAATACGTAGGTCGTGCCCTTGGCCGTGCCGTACTCGAGCACGTCCTTGAAGGCTTTGGTTTTCTGGCCGCCGCCCCAGGAGTTGTTGGCGACCTTGGCCCCGCAGTCGGCGGCGTATTTGAGCGCCCGCACCAGCATGAAGTTGGTGCCGCCAAAGAAGCCCAGCCCCTTGAGGATCATCAACTTGGCCTCGGGGGCCACGCCCACCACGCCCTGCCCGTTGGCGGCGGCGGCGATGGTCCCGGCGGTGTGGGTGCCGTGGCCGTTGGTATCGGTGGGGTCGGCGTCGTCGTTGGCGAAGTCGTAGCCATTGGTGCCAGGGCAGTTGGGGTCAGAGGGGTTGGGGTTGGTCCAGAGGTTGGGAGCTAGGTCGGGGTGGGTCAGGTCGGCCCCGTCGTCAATGTCGGCCACCACCACACCCGCGCCGGTCGCGCCTGCGGCCCAAGCTTCGGGTGCTCGCACCCGGTATATGCCCCAGAGAAAGGGCACATTGCTGTAGGTCGCGCCGCCCCCGGCGCTGGCCGTGGCGAAGGGGTCGCCGGTGGGTACCTGGGTGAAGTAGGGGTCGGTGATGGGGTTGGGCAGTGCCAGCGAACTTACCGCCCCACCTTTAGAGAGGCTGAGGTTTTGCACCTCAGCCCTGGAGTTGGGCACCCAGTAGTTGGGCTCGGCGTACTCCACCCCGGCCTGTCCGGCGTATCCGCTCACATAAGATAGTTCTTGGCCTTTGGGCACGCTGACTCGAGCCAGGGTGCCCCAATCTCCGCCGCCCACGCTTTGAACCATGCGGCTGCCGCTCAAGGCTTTCACCGAGCTGACCGAGGCCCCACCCTTGTACTTGACCAAAATTTCCCCCGCCACCGCCTGCGCACCGTTGAGGTTGGTCAGGTCAGGCTGGGAAGCTTGTGGGGGAGCGCTTTTGCTACAGGCGGCCAGGAGGGCCGCGCTGACCGTGAGAAGAATCAGTTTACGCATCCTCATGCCTCCTTAATTGCCCGTGGTGAAGAGCAGGGTCTCGCTGTTGGACTCGCGGTAGCCCTTGCTGATCAGGTTCTGGTAGGCTCCCTCGCGGGTCGCGTAGATTTTGGGGACGTAGCCCAGGCTGTTCAGGTAGTTTCTCGCCAGCGCGCCTCGCCAGGCGTTGAGTTTGCTGCCCTGGCCTAGTCCCCCAAGCCGTGCCAGGTGGCTCACGTCCAAGTAGCGGGCCGCTTGCAGGGCCTCGGGGGCTACGCCGATGTAGTCCACGAAGGCAGTTTGGTCGTCGGTGTAGACATCCCAAGCGTACTGGGTGTTGGCGGCTAAGCCTAGAGGCAGGGTGATCGAGGTGTTGGGGGTAAACCCTGTCCAAATCGCGGCACCGGTGGACGGGTTGTAAACCGCGACGATGTAGATCACCGCCCCAGGGACAGCCTTCCAGGTCAGGGTAGGCTTCGTGGCTACACCGGTAGCTGCCGCCGCCGGGGATTGCGGGCTGGCGATGCCCAGGAATTGCGCCGTGATGGGCGTGGTGGCGTTGGTGCCGTTGCGCCAGGCGGTGGCGTTGGAGAAGGCATCTATGGCTTTGCGGTCGGCGGTTAGCTTGATGGCCCGGCTGAGCGTGGTTAGGGTCTGCCCCTGTTTGCCCGCCGGAACTTTATAAACCCGCATACTCTTGCTGCCGCTGCCGGTGAGGTAATACTGGCCCAGCTCGAGCTCCGCCGAAGTCACCGAGCTTTCAAAGCTGGGGATGCTCACCGAGAAAGCGGTGCCGGTGGCGCTAAAGTCGAAGCCGGTCAGCGCCGAAGCGTCGTGGGTGACGGTGAGGCTCGCCACGTTGGGGTTGGAGGCCGGGTCGAAGGCCTGGAGGCTCAGGTCGGGCTGGTTCACCACCGTCCCGTTGGGGTTCATGTACACCTTGGCCTGCGGCACGAAAGCAAACTTGCTCCAGTAGACCTCGGTGGCTTTGGCGAGGTCTGGGTTGTCCGAGCCGGTGTAGTTGCCCGCCCAGATGTTGCCCTCGAAGGCGAAGCCGTTGTTGGTGGTGCGGATGGGGAGCAGATAACTACCGTCCGCCGCCGTCGGCACGGTGCGGCTGCCGCCCCAGACCACCAGGCCGTCCTCGCCGGGCTGTGGGCCGGTGTTGAGCGTGGTGTTGGGGTCGGTGGCGATGGTCGTCACCGAGGTGGCGCCGCAGGCGGTGATGCTGCTGCGCCCGCCGCTGGTGTTGGCCGCGGGTGCGCCGCCGTCGAGGAGTTTACCGGCGATGCAGCCGAACTTGGCGGCGAAGCCCGGCAAAGCCCCTTGCGGCCCGCCGCCTAGATAGATGTTCATCTCACCCGCCGCCCCGTACTGCGAGTTGTAATCCGCCAGGGGCACGTCGTCGTAGGTGACGGCAACCAGCCCCGAGCCAGCGGGCGGGGCTACGGTCAGGTCGAAAGTGGTTCCGCTGCCCTTGAGCTCGAGCCGAAAATGACCGTTGGCACCGGTGGTTACGGTTTGAGTCGCGGTGCCATATGTGGCGCTGACCTGCGCACCGACCAGCGCATTTCCACCTGTGCGAGCAGTTTGGTAGACGTTCCCTTCGATGATCTGGGTCTGGGTTGTGGGCTTTGGGTTGTTATTGCAAGCAACCAGCGCCCCTCCCACCAATGCGATATATGCCAACCTTAACCGCATGAACACCTCCCATGTCCATGAGCTACAAGACCTCGAGCCGCGTCCTCACCGGCTTTTTTGAACTGCACCTCCTTTTGAACCTACTGCTGATTACTATAGCTATTTTTGTAAGCCCGTCAATGAGCCCAGCACAGCAGATTGGCTTGATGATTAGCCGGAGATTAGGGCTTGATTGGAGAACGGCCAGAATGTTGTTATCATGGCCTTCAGAACATGGCTTCCCACTTCAGCCGAGTTGCGTTTACCTACGACCGCACGCGGTATCACCCACCGGAGGTGTCGGGACGTATCGCCACGGCCTTCACCGCGCCGGTGGAGAAGCTGTTCCGTGACCCGCTGTTCCTAGAAATCGGGGCCGGGACCGGGCGCATCTCGGTTCCGATCATCGCCCGTGGTTATCGCTATATCGCGCTGGACGAGAACCCGGCGATGCTCGAGGTCTTGCGGCAGAAGGTGGCCGGGGTTTCGCGCAAGGTGCGGCTTTTGGAGGCCGATGCGCGGGAGATTCCGCTGGAAAAAGGCAGCCTGCACGCGGTGATCGCGGTGCATGTCTGGCACATGATGGAGGATTGGCAGCAGGCCCTGATCGAATCTCTGCGGGTGTTGCGGCCCGGTGGGTTTTTGTTTGAGGGCTGGGACCAGACCGAGGGCGAGAGCGAGGACTGGAACATCCAGCAGCGGTGGAAGGAAATCCTCGAGGGGCTGGGCTACCCGCTCCTACGGGGCCGCCACCAGGCCCGGTTGGCCGAGGTCGAAAAGGGCCTGGTGGGGCACGGCCTCGAGCCCAAAGCCAAGTCGGTGGCGGAGTGGGTCGAACTGCGCAGCCCCCGGGTGAGCCTCGAGACGATCGCCGAGCGCATCTATTCCTTCACCTGGGACGTGCCCGAGGAGGTGTTCCGCCCCTCTGTGCTCGAACTGGCAGGCTGGGTTGCCCAGACCTACCCCGACCCCGACATCGAATATCCGATTCGCTGGAAGTTCATGCTGCGGACATCTCGAGTTCCCTAAAGCGATGAGCTAAGGCGCGGATATCAGATAGCTAAAAATAAGGTGCCGTTTTGGACGATGAAATTAACAGGCGAGAATTCCTGTGTAGGACGTGAGGTGTTTAGCTAGGAGCTATCCGCCATCGGCCATCCGCATGTTTTTGCTCATCGCTCATTGCTTTATGCTCTTCCCATGAGCGACCCCCGCTATCCCATCGGCCCTTTCAAAATGCCCGAGTCGGTCGGCGCCTCGCAGAGGGTAGAGTGGATAGATAGCATCGCCCAAACCCCGGCGCGGCTACGCACTGCAGTCGAGGGGTTAACCGAGGCTCAGCTCGACACGCCCTACCGCGAGGGCGGCTGGACGGTGCGCCAAGTGGTGCATCACGTGCCGGACAGCCACATGAACGCTTATATCCGCTTCAAGCTGGCCTTGACTGAGGACGAGCCCACCATCAAGCCCTATAACGAGGGGGGCTGGGCGCGGCTGACCGACAGTACCGCGACCCCCATCCAGACCTCGCTGACGTTGTTGGAAGCCCTGCATGAGCGCTGGGCGATCCTGCTGCGCTCGCTCTCGCAGGCCCAGTGGGGTCGAGCCTACATCCACCCTGAGGCCGGGCGGGTAGGACTGGAACGGGCTCTGGGGATGTACGCCTGGCACGGTTCGCACCACGTCGCTCACATTACCGAGCTGAAGCGCCGGATGGCCTGGGAATAAGCTTTCGCCAGTGTAGGCCTGACTATTTTTTGTAGCCGATGTTAGAATGTGAGCGATCACAAAATCTGCCCGCAGAAATCGTCGTGGCCGTAGATGTGATCGCTCACGAACGAGAGGGTAGAACGGGGTTGAAGTTCGGCTTAGGGATCAGGGAAGCCTTACTCCTGTTCCCTGGACGTTCCCCTTTGCTTGGGGCTAGGAGGATGGAGGTGAGATAGACGCAAAGAGCTCGAGACGCGATTCTGCGGAATTGAGGGGTTGGTGGGGAGTTTCAGGCAACAATCGGTATACAGGAGGGGAACCATGCGATTGGCAGCAATCTTAGCCCTAGGCGTTTCGCTGTGGGGGATGGCCTTTGCTCAAACCAAGATCGTCTTCTGGGACTTCTTCGGCGGCGGCGACGGCATCCGCATGAAGCAGATCGTGGACGAGTTCAATAAATCGCAGAGCGACATCCAGGTCGAGCGGACCACCTTGACGTGGGGAGCGCCCTTCTACACCAAGATTCACACCGCGGTGATCTCCGGGCAGACCCCCGACATTATCACCTACCACGTCTCGGCGATGCCGCGCGGGCTGGCCCTCAAGGACCTTCGCCCCATCACCGACGCTGAGCTGGAGGCCGCCGGGCTCAAGGAGTCCGATTTCCAGCAGAACCTGGTCAAGTCGCTCAAGGCCATTGCTAAGGAGCAGACCGGGACCGAGGCCCTCTACGCCATCCCGCTCGACACCCACACCTCGGTGCTGTACTACAACAAAGACCTGCTGAAAAAAGCCGGGGTCTCGGTGTCGGACGGCAAAATCAGCGGGGTCACCGACCTGGCGAGCTTCACCAAGGCCCTCGAGACCATCAAGGCTAAAACCGGCGCGATCCCCCTGACCTTCTCCTCGGCCCAGGACCCCGCTACCATTTGGCGGATGTGGTCCACCTTGCTCTATCAACAGGGCGGGTCGCTGGTCAAAGGCGGCAAGCTTGACCTGAGTGACTTGAGCAGCAAGGGTACCATCGCGCTCCAAACCATGGTGGACTGGACCAATAAGGGCTACATGC
>PSMF01000029.1:0-30947 GCA_040290005.1 Meiothermus sp. | reverse complement strand
TTGGGCATGCCTTGAGGTTATACCCTCCCCAGCCCAGTTCAGACGGTCTCTGGTTATTGAGGAATCAAGCGCCCCTTAGGGTTTTTCGCAGTAGGGCCGGGCCTAAGACCCGGCCCCATCTACGTTCACAATTAAGAACCGCTGTCCCCAGCGGCATGCGCTCATCCAACGCTTTCGTCTTGGGGGATTTCTAGCAGCGCCCTCGCCAGCGCCTCGCCGGGTTTGCCGTCGCCCCGGTAGGCTTCGGGTTCTTTCTCGATCCAGACAAAGCCTTTTTGGAACTGCACACTGCGAAAGCCTTGGGCGAAGGTCTGCTCGAGCAGTTCCCCCAGCGAACCGGCCTTAATGCCTCGAGCCTCCAACTGGCCTACTAAGTCTTGGGGCAGGTCAGGATCGAAACCGGCTTTAGCCATATAGGCTTGGTAGGAGCCTTCGCGCCCCTCCATGGTCCCGCCCACGGCGAAGTAGCGCGAGAGAACGTTGTACCAGTCGCTCGAACGGGTGATGGAGCGCATATCGGCATAGGCGCCCTCCAACTCTTCTGCGGTGTAGGGGTGATAGCGGTTCTCGTGAACGATCAAATCGCGCTGCAGACGGGGACGAGGGGCAGGAGATTCGTCGGGAACCCCCACGCACAGCCCCGCTACCGGGAAAACCCCTTCCGGCAGCCTGCACCCCTCACTGATGGCTTCGATGTTGTTTAGCACCCCGCCGATCCAGCAGATGCCGTACCCCAGGCTCTCGGCCATCGTCGCCAAGGCGCTCCCGGCCAGCACCGCATCCCCGATGGCAAAATGGGCGGCGGTACGCGGCCAATGGCCCCAGGTTCCCCCCCTCATCTCCACCATCCGCCGCAACCGGTAAACATCGGCCAGAAGGAGGAAAAACTCGGCGGCGGTGGCGATGTGGGGGTTATTGGAGCGATGGGCGATCTGGGCGCGGAGGGCGGGGTCGGTGACCCGTAGCAAGGTATACATCTGGGCGGTGGCGTCGGTGGGGGCCCGCTGGGCAGCGAACAGGAGTTTGTCTAGGTCGCCCTCGCGCAAGGGCTCGGGCTTGAACCTGCGCACGCTAGCGCGAGTCTGGTAGAGCTCAAGCAAGTCTGTGTAGGCTGGCATGCCCCGCAGCCTACAGTCTGAAGCCTGGCTGAACTGTGGTTAAGGCCAACCCGACTTGTTTATGAGCCGGGCCCCGGCTTAAGATAGCAGCCGAGGTGAAACTTATGCGCAGCGGATTGAAGTTGCTGGTTTTGGCGGCATTGGCCTCGAGCGCTTTATCGCTGGCCCAGACCAGCCCGGTTTACTCGCAGTGCCAAGGCTGCCACCAAGCCAACGGCGCGGGCGTACCCGGCGCATTCCCGCCGCTCGCGGGCCACATCCCCGACATCCTGGCTGCCAAAGGCGGGCGCACCTACTTGGTGCAGGTCCTGCTGTACGGCCTGGTCGGACAGATTGGTGTTAAAGGCCAGAACTATAACGGGGCCATGCCCGCCTGGAGCCAGCTCAGCGACGCCGACATCGCGGGCGTGCTCAACCACATCTCGACCCAGTGGGGCAACAAGTTCCCCGCCGGTCAGAAAGCCTTTACCGCCGACGAGGTCAAAGCCCAGCGCGGCACCAAGCTCACCGCCCAACAGGTCTACGCCAACCGCCAGAAGATCGGGCTGAAGTAAGTAGGTTTGGACTCGAGCCGCCCTCCGGGGCGGTTTTATTTCGCCCCAATGAGCAGGGCAAACCCCTTGATCCTGCGCAAGAGGGGGTTTTGTACCTTTGTCCCCCTTACCAAGGGGGCCTTTTGAGGTCATCCAGGTCAGGTGCTTTACCCATACACCGCTATGGACACACGTAGGGGCGCACCGCGGTGCGCCCCTACAAGCCCTGAGGTTATTTACTTCGCCCCGATGTAACTTAGATACCACCCAATCAAGTCCTGTCCGAAGAAAAACGCCACCAACCCGCCGATAGCCAAGTAAGGGCCAAAGGGAATCTTATTCTCCCCCGTCACGAAGCGCGAAATCAGGCCAATCACCGCGCCCGCGACCACCGCCACCAGCAAGGCCACTACGAGATTACTCACCCCGAGCCAAGCCCCTAAAAAGCCCATCAGTATCACGTCGCCGAAACCCATCGCTACCACTTCGTCATCGCTTTCCTCGGCCTGTGCATTGGGGTTGCGCCATTCCTGAATCCACCAATAGATTCCGCCTGCCAGCGCAAGCCCGCCCGCGCCGATCAGCCAGCCCCGCAGGCTCGAGACCGGGCTTAGAAACCAGCCTGGAATGACCAGTGCCAGCAGCGGCCCCAGCACCGCCAGCCCCAGCGCCAGCAAGTCGGGAACACGGAAGGGACGGGGGCTCCGCAGATTGAAGGCCACGTTGAGAAACCCGGCCACCAAACCCGCCGCAGGCCCGAACAACGAGCCCACCGCCGCCGCCAGGTTGATCTGCGGGTACCCGAAAGGCGGGGTCCAGGCGTTGTTTTTACCCCGTTTGATGATGAGCACCCCAAGGGCGTTCACCATCGCCAGCAGGCCCGCTCCCATCAGCGCGCCGTCCAGGGCCTGTGGAAAAGGCTGTGGATAACCTAAAAGCCCCGCTCCCAGAAGGCCCAGCGCCAGCCCGCCGTAGTTGAGCTGCCAGGGAAGTTCATAGGTGTCCATATCTATGAAGGAAAGCGCGACCAGCAGGGCGATAAAAGCCCAGATCAGCAGCAGGCCAGGAAAATCCGGGCGCAGCACCGCAGCTAGGGCGAACAGAACCCCGGTCAGGGCTTCAACGAGAGGATAACGGACCGCAATGGGAGCCTTGCAGTTGCGGCATTTGCCCCCTTGGATCACCCAGGAAACGATGGGGATGAGTTCTATGGGCGTGAGGGTATGGCCGCAGTGGGGGCACCGGCTGCGCGGGTACACCACCGAAAGCCCCGCCGGGACCCGGTAAATCACCACGTTTACAAACGAACCGATGGTTGCGCCGAGGACAAAGCCAAACACGGCCAGAAACCAAATCACCGATTTATTCTAGGGTCTCATCTAGCCAGACCCTGTGACAAGCGGGGATGCCAGAGCTGACCTCGCGTCCTGAACAAGTTTTCCAAGCGGGTAATTTTGACGTACCGGACAGCGGCTACCAAACTGAAGAGGTTCTATCGCCGGTCCACCGAGAAGGTAGGCGCAGCCCGCTTGCGGCGCCCACCGCGATCAGCACGATCAGCAGGCTGCCCGCCACGTCCAGGGTGTGGTGTGCCCCAATCGCCAAGCGGCCCACGCCGATCAGCCCGGTTAGAACCAGGGAAACAACCATCCAGCGCCGGTCTACCCACCATAAAAGCCCGCTCAGGAAGGCCGCAATCAAGGTGTGGTCGGAGGGAAAGCCGTTGTCCGACGCGACGCGGCTCAGAGGGGTGTAGTGCTCCGCCAGATACGGGCGTGGGTCAGGGATGAGGTGGCCCAGCAGGAGGGCGAGAACGCCGGTTAGAACGAGGGCGGCAACGCCTTTCAGGACGAAGGCTCGAGACAGCCTTTTCCAGTAAACAATAAGCAGCACAACCCAAAGGGCGCCGAGGACGAAAAGCAGGTCATCCGCCAGAAACACCATCGCGTCTCCCCAGTGCGGGTGATGCGTCGCCAGCGAATGCAGGGAGGTTTGCAGGAAGTCGGTCACGACCCGCCCACTTAGCCCCACGCGGATGAACCCAGCCTGAAACTCACCGCGAAGCCGTAGACTTTGCTGGTGCTCACCTCTCCCCTGCTTTCCGTTCCCCACGGCTTTACCACTCGAGAGGGCGGGGTCTCCGAAGGCCCCTATCGCAGCCTGAACCTCTCCACTTCTACCGGCGACGACCCCGCTAAGGTGGGCGAGAACCAACGGCGAGTGCTCGAGCAGTTCGGCAACCCCCCGGTGGCCCTGCTCAACCAGCAGCACGGGAACGTCGTCCACATCGTAAACGGGCCTGGGGTCTGGGATGGCGACGGCCTGCTGAGCGACACGCCGGGGCTGCTGCTGCGCGTTGGCATCGCGGATTGCTACCCGATCCTGCTGCACGACCCGGTGAAAAGCGTAGTTGGGGGTCTGCACGCAGGCTGGCGCGGGACCGTCTCGGGGATTTTGCCGAGGGCGCTCGAGTTGCTCCAGCAAGAGTTTGGCAGCAATCTGGGCGATGTACGGGTCGCGGTGGGTCCGGGCATCAGCGGACCGAATTTTCAGGTCGGACCTGAGGTGGTCGAGCAATTCGAGGGTTCCGGGGAGACCTCCGCCTTGCTGTACTGGGCAGACCCCACGCAGGAGGGAAAATACCGGCTCGATCTCGAGGCCGCTATCCGTCAGCAAGCCCTTAACCACGGGGTTCAGCCGGAGAACTACTGGGCACTGGGGGCCTGCACCTATGACGACCCCCGCTTCTTCTCGCATCGGCGGGACAAAGGGCAGACCGGGCGGATGTGGGCGCTGATTAAGCTGCCCGGCTAGGCTCGAGGCAAAGATCAACGGCAAACCCCACCGCCCTGCCGCCACCTCTCGTGCTTACAGCAAATAGCGTCCTGCACAGATGCCAATTACTACGTACCCAAGGGGAAGCTTCGTCTTGGTTTGCCCTCCTTACTAAAGGGGGGCCTTCCGAGGTCGCCCAAGACAGTTGCTGTACCCATAAACCGTGACGGATGGAAGATTCTTGGATTCTTGCCGCATCGCTACCCGAGCAATCAACGACGGACGCGGTAGGTACGCGGGGTCCTGAGTACCGGCACAGGCTTCGCGCTAGGGCGCTTCTCCTGAGGCCCCGCGCTAGGGCGCTTCTCCTGGCCGGGGGCCGGGCGGCCCTTCACTCTCGTACCTACAAACCCGCAGATAAAAGGCCAGGCCAAAACCTGTGCAGGCTAGCCCCTAAGCCTGTTAGAAACCCCACCCCTCTTATTTTCAGTTCTAGGGACATTTGACCTACCGCACCGCTTCTACCCTGGGCAAGATGAGCAGAATATACCCTTTTTCTGGTAATCTTTTGAAGCGTGCCGAGGTCAACCCATTTAGCCTGCGGCGAGGAGGAACATAACGATGCCGATCGAGCGAATTGAAGTTTTTCTGGACAACGCCCCCGCGCCGGTGCAGGTGCTCAAACAGGCCCCTTTCCGCATCACCTACGACACCCGAACCCTGCCCGACGGCGACCACGAGCTGCGCGTGGTCACCTACTACACCAACGGCAGCCGTGAGGTCAAAGACATTCCCTTCAAGGTTGCCAACACGCCAGGCGTGCTGGTGCAGGGCCTCGACGAGGGCAAGGAGGTTTCCGGCGACCTAAACGTCACCTTGCGGGTCGCCGACCCCGACGTAAAGCCGACCCGTGACCGTTTCCCCGGCGTCGCGGCAGTGGTGGCAACGGTGCTGGTGCTGGGCGGGGTATGGCTGTTCTTCGCCGTGACTGGGGCCACCAACAAGACCCTCGAGGAAGTCGCCGCCAAACCCAGCCCACAGGCCGAAGGGGGAACCCAAGCTGCCGCCCCCTCAGGCCCCGCCCCGGCTGTAGACGTGGCGTTGGTCAAGGCGGGCGAGGGCGTGTTCACCACCAACTGCGCGGGCTGTCACCAGGCCAGCGGCACGGGCGTTCCAGGAGCCTTCCCCCCGCTGGCGGGCAACCCCCACCTGGCGGACGTCAAACACGTGACTAGCACCATCATCAAGGGCCTGAACGTCGGGGTAGAAGTCAACGGGCAGAAGTACACCCAGCCCATGCCCGCCTTCGGCCAGCTCTCGGATAAAGACGTAGCCGCCGTCGCCAGCTATATCCGCAACTCCTGGGGCAACAAGTTCGGCGGGGTGACCGAAGCCGATGCCAAGGCCAGCCGCTAGGAGGTAGCGATGTTCAAAAACGACACGGTAGTTCCCTTCGGGGCAATCCTGGCCGCGGCAGCGCTGTTCCTGATGGCTTACCTTAACACTCAGCAGCGGGTCAGCGAGACTGTGGCGATCCCCGGTGCCCAGCATTCGATGTCAGTGGGCAGCATCGGGCTGATGGCCTTCGCCATGGTGCTCTTTATATATGGCTTCATCGGGCTGATCAGCAACTATTTGGAGGGCTCGGAGATGCGCCCCGGCAAGCACATCGCTCCTCCCAGCAGCCTGCCGGTGGTGGCCGGGGTGGTGCTCTCGCTCCTCCTGGTAGGGCTGGCCGGGTTCTTCGCCCGCACCTTGGTCTACGCGGCCAAAGAAGGCTTCAACCCCAATGCCCTCCAGGGCGGGGTCTTCGCCGCGATGATGCTGATTATCGCCGTGTTGGTAGTGATCTACATGAAGTTCTTCCAGGAGCAAGAGGTGCTGGCCGAGGAAGACAAGGCCGAGTTCCCCTGGTAAACGTGGAAAACGTTAGTCTTACTAGGATTGACTCCGAGAAAGTCTGCTATCCTAAAACTTAGGAGCCATAATGGCGGATTACGAAACCAAAATCGAATATGATATCCACGCCTACGACGATGAAGAGCCTGCGGCTAACGCTACCCGGCGGGCAGTGCTGCAAGCGGCAATTGGCGTAGGGTTGGCCGGGACCTTGCTCTCGACCCTCTATGTAGGGGCGGGGCTGGTACCTAAGAAGGTGGTAACCCCTGAGAACGAGCCTTTGGCTGCTGGGGACATCTTGGTTTACGCCCAAGGCGATAATAAAGGCAAGCCGATTAGTCCCACTGACCTAAAGCCAGGTGGGCCGCAGACCATCGCTTACCCAATGAACCCCAAGAACAACGTGGTCAAGGGCGGTGACCCCAACAACACCGTACTGCTGGTCAAGCTCGAGGCGGGCAAGCTCAGCCCCGAGACTGCCAAAAACGCTGCCGAAGGCGTGGTGGCCTACTCTGGAGTTTGCAAACACCTGGGCTGCATCGTGAGCAACTGGGAGGCCTCCACCCAGGATTTCGTCTGCCCCTGTCACCAGGGTCACTATGACCCGGCCAACGGCGGCAAGGTGGTCTCGGGACCGCCCCCCAAACCGATCCCGCAACTGCCGATCAAGATCGAGAACAACCAGATCGTCGCCACCGCCTTTTTCTTGGGCGAGCCGGGCAAGGAAGTCTAGGGAGGCCGTATGTATCAGTGGCTAGATGAACGTTTGGACCTCACACGGCTAAACAATAAGCTGTTTCGGAAGGTGTTCCCGGTGCATCACACCTTCTTCTTGGGGGAGATCACCCTGTTCGCCTTTATCGTGCTGGTGCTCACCGGGGTTTTTCTCACCCTGACCTACGAACCCTCAACCCGCCTGGTCAAGGTGGAGGGCTACCCCGACCCGGTGCAGGCCGCGTATGCCTCGATCCTCTACATTGACTCGCTACCCTTTGGCGCGGTGATCCGCAGCGTGCACCACTGGTCGGCGCACATCATGATCGCAGCGGCCTTCTTGCACCTGCTGCGCATCCTGCTCTCGGGAGCTTACAAAAAGCCGCGAGAACTGAATTGGATCATCGGAATCCTGATGCTAGTGACGAGCATCGTCATCGCCTTCTTGGGCTACGCCCTCCCCTATGACAACTACGCCATCACCGCGACCCGCATCGGGCACGGTATCGCCGAATCGGTGCCTTGGGTGGGCGTGGCGGTGGCACAGATCATGTTCGGCGGGGACTTCCCCGGCTCCGAGCACAACATCCCCCGCCTCTACTCACTGCACGTGCTGTGGCTGCCGCTGGCCCTGATGGGGCTGATTGGGGCGCACCTGCTGCTGATGGTCAAGCAAAAGCACACCCAGCCCAAATATGCCGAAAAGGTGGCTCCGGGCAAGATTCTGGGCGTACCCGCATTACCGCAGCAGGGCATGATGAGCGGGGTGCTGTTCTTGGTCTACGTGGCGGTGGTGTTCCTGATCGCGGGCGGCTTCCTGGCCCACCCGGTCGAGGCCTACGGGCCGCTTTCGGCCAACACCCCCAACGTCAAACCGGACTGGTACTTCCTGTGGATTTACGGGCTCTTAAAGATCATCCCCTCGAGCTTTGAGTTCACCATCCCCCTCTTTGGCGGCGGCAAGTTCGGGCCGGAGTTCTGGGGCGGGGTGGTAATTCCCAGCATCCTGCTCGTCGGAGCGATGCTGATCCCCTTCTTTAGCTTCACCGAGGGCAACGTAAAGCAGCGCTACCTGGAGCTGCCCAGCCGTCACCCCCGTCGCACCAGCCTGACCATCGCGGGCTTGATGTTCCTGATCATGAGCACCATGGCCGGGTACATCGGCGACACCGGGATGGAGTGGCTGACCATCGGTCGGGCCTGGCTGCTGATCATCCTGGTGCCGATTGTGACCTACTTCGTGAGCTTCTGGATTATGCGGGCCATCTGGGGTCACACCTGGAGGGACGAGCCGCAGGTCGAGTTCATCAGCGGTCCCAAGGGCTCGGCGGCGGACGACTAAGTAGTGGTCAAACGTCTAACGCAAACCTCCGTTCAGAACGGAGGTTTTTTACATTACAAAACAGTTTCCAGGACGGGTCTACCCTCAGGGCATGGGGACTTCGTATACGACCATTACATTCAGGGGCTCAGGTCCCGAAGCGGTGAGAGACGCCCTCGAGGAGCAAAAGATTCAAGCTTCGATTGCCGAAAGTACAGGTGAATATACCGTTTTGAACCTCGAGCAAACCTCCCCCACCTTAGACCGCTTTTACCAGCAGCAGGACGAGCTCCGGGAGGTGGCTGTCGGTCTTTCGAAGAGGCTCGAGGCTCCAGCGCTCGCGGCGATGAACCTGGATGATGAGTTGCTTCTGCTGTGGGCCTTTGACAAGGGCGAGTTGGTCTTCCAGTACGACTCCAACCCGATGGTGCTGGGCTGCCCGGTGTGTTCCTACAGCAGCGAGACCGTCCCCGCCGAGATCAGCGACGTGGGCAGGCTCACCGAGCTGTTCGGCGTACCGCAAAATACCAGGGCGCTTCGGTCCTGGCTGAGGCGGGGACGCGGGCTGGGCTTCTTGGACGAAACCTCGAGACACCGCCAGATTGTGCGCCTGCTGGGGTTGCCGGAGGCAGGGGTCGGCTCCGAAGCCTTTGCAAAGGCTTGAGGCCGGGTAGAATCAGGACGTGGCCGTTCGCGTTAAGACCGACCGCCGCGCCGAGATTCTGGCGGCGGCCAGGGCTGTGTTCGCCGAGAAGGGCTTAGAGGACACCAAAATCTCTGACATCGTGGCAAGGGCCGGGGTCGCGCAGGGGACTTTCTACCTCTACTTCCCCTCAAAAACCTCGCTGCTGTACGCACTGAGCGACGACCTGGATAACGCTCTTCTGGAGAGCATCCAGGAGGCCACGGCAAAACACCTGTCCTTCGCCCAGAAGATAGACGCGGGGATTCGCGCGGCGTTTGCGACCTTCGAGGAATGCCGGGACGTGCTCCTAATCCTGCACGGCGCGTTGGGGGCATCGCAGCGGCATTCCGGCGGCCTCGAGATGGAAAAGGCCAACCGACCCTTCTATGACTTCATCGAGTCCCTGATCCGCCAGGGGCAGGAGCAGGGCGAGGTGGAACCCTCGATCAACCCTGCGCTTTCGGCACGGCTGGTGCTGGGTGTGGTGGACCGCGCGGCGGAAGGATTTTTTCTATATCCGCCTGAGCAGGACGGCGAAACCTACGTCAAGGAAGTGGTGGGGTTCATCCAGCGGGCGCTGCTCAAGCATTAAGGGGATGCCCTTGACGCTACGGCACTCGAGGTCTACACTGGGCTTCGACACTGACTGACAGTCAGTCAGGGGAGGTCAAAGGATGAATCCGACCCAAGCAGCCCTCAAGCGACCCCCTAGCTTGGCCGACCTGAGCCCCCTGCAGCAGAAAAAGCTGGGGAGCTTCCAGGGGAACCCGCTCGAGCAGTTCACTTACATCGCTCATACATTGGGTGATGTCGCCGACATCAGCAACCCGGAGTGGCAGGCCTATCTGCTCTCCCACCCCGAGCACATCGAGTTCGTCCACGTCCAAACCGGGCGTATCTTCGACAAGGGGTACAACGAACCCGCCACCCAGGCCCTGCTGGGCAACGGCCTAGTGACCAGCGAACGCGACTTCTGGCTGCGCCAACGCCGGATGATCCAGCCCGCCTTCCACCGCGAACGCATCGCGGGTTACGGCAAGGTGATGGTCGAGTACGCGGAGCGGTGGGTCGCAGCCTGGCAGGACGGGGAGACGCGCGATGTCCACGCGGACATGATGGCGGTGACTTTAGAGATCATCCTCAAATCGCTGTTTGACACCGAGGTGGGCCAGGAAACCGAGTCCTTCGGGCACGCGATGGACCAGGCGCTGGGCGGGATGGCCGGGATGTTCAGTGGCGACCCGACCGCCCAAGACCGGTTCGGGCAAGCCGTGGGCGAGATCAACAACTTCACCGCGCGGGTCATCGCCGAGCGCCGCAAAAACCCCGTAGACCACGGCGACCTGCTCTCGATGCTCTTAGCCGCCCAGGACGAAGAGGGAACCGGTATGAGCGACGAGCAGCTCCTCGACGAGTGCAAGACCCTGATCATGGCCGGGCACGAGACCACCTCCAACACCCTATCCTGGGCCTTTTACCTGCTCTCCCGTCACCCCGAGGTCGAGGCCAAGCTCCACGCCGAACTCGACCGGGTGCTGGGCGGGCGCACGCCGGGGATGGAAGACCTGCGGGCGCTGGAGTACACCAAGCTCGTCATTAAGGAAACCATGCGCCTTCTCCCCGCCGTGTGGGGGGTGGGCCGCCGGGCCGCGCAGGACAGCGAAATCGGCGGGTATTTTGTGCCCGCCGGGACTGACCTCCAGATGAGCCAGTGGGTGGTCCACCGCGACCCCCGCTGGTACGAGAACCCGCTGGAGTTCCGGCCCGAGCGCTGGGCGGACGGCCTCGAGAAACGCATCCCCAAGTACGCCTACTTCCCCTTCGGCGGCGGGCCGCGCATGTGCATCGGCAATAACTTCGCGCTGATGGAAGCACCCTTAATTCTGGCGACAGTGGCGCAAAAGTACCGGCTGCGGGTGCTGGAAGAGCCGGTTCTAGAGCCCAGCATCACCCTGCGGCCCAAGCACGGGCTGAAAGTGCGGCTCGAGCGCGCCCGTCGGAAAGCTCAGAAACTCTAAACGCTCGATATGTCTACATACTGCCTCCACAAAGCATTTTCTCCTATGGAGAACTCCCGTCTGGAACAGGCTCTGCACGTAGAAGGTGTTTAGCATCCTGTGCCAATAGGTGTTTTCGGCTAAACTGTAAGAGCCCCATGAGGGGACAGCAGCGTAAAAAGGAGGTACTGCGACAAACCCATTGGCAGCCTTGCCATCTCAAGGCACATCTCGAGCGCTTCAAGCGCGAAACAACACGACGAACTGCCACCACACCGTGTGCCATGGTGCGATGGAGCTACTAAGTCGGCAGGGTGATGTCTGGGCATCCAAAACAATTCCCAGAAGAAAGGTCACAAGAAGTGTAAAAACAGGTGTTCGGATGAAAACGCTCGTAATAGGGGCGGGCATGGCAGGACTCGCCGCAGCCCAAGACCTACAAAAAGCGAACCATCAGGTAACCGTTTTAGAGGCCCGTAACCGCGTCGGAGGACGCATCAGCACAGACCGCAACTTTGCCCCCACCCCCATCGAGCTCGGTGCTGAGTTCATCCACAGTTCGCAGGTTCCCACTTTCGCTTTAGCCAACGCTCTCCAGCTCAAAACTTTTGCCATTACCCAGCAGGACGACACTTTAGTGCGCCTGAGGGACGGTTCGTTGCGTACCGTCGCGGAGCTGGGCTGCACCCAGAGGGGCTTCTCAGACATCCGGGCGGTGGACTGGCCCCAGGTGCAAGGAGAAGAGTCTCTCCAGGACTATCTATCTCGTAACTCGCTGCAAGGGCAAAAAGTGCCTTACAAACTTCAGGAGTACATTTCCGACTTCGACCACGCCGGGCTCTTGAGTGCAAAAGCAGCCCTGGACTTTCTCTACGACAAATCCGCCGAGGAGGGCGATTACCGTGTCCTCAGCGGCTATGACTAACTAGCGATAAAGCTGTCATCCAAGCTGGATGTCCGGCTGGGATCGGTGGTGGACACCTTGGAGTGGGGCCCTTTTGGGATTAAGGCGACCACCACCGGCGGGAGGGTCTATCTCGCCGACCAAGCCGTGATTACGCTGCCTTTGGGCGTGCTCAAGGCGGGCGGGGTAAAGTTTATCCCCGAACTGCCCGAGGAGAAGCTCACTGCCCTAGAACAACTCGGCATCGCCGATGCGGTGAAGCTGTTTTATCGCTTCGATACGCCGGTTTTTCCCGAAGGCATCACCGAGCTGTACGTGCCCGGCGCGAACCCTGACGAGTGGTGGAGCAGCTCGAGAGGTCACGGGGTCGGCTACGAAATCTTGACCTCGCTGGCGACGGGGGAAAAGGCTCGAGAACTCTTGGCGCTACCACAAGAAGTGGCACTGAAACACGGCTTAGACACGCTGCGCCACGCGCTGAACCGGCCTGACCTTACGCCCAGCAAGATGCACCTGGCGCACTGGAAAGACGACCCCTACGCGCTTGGGGCCTACAGCAAGGCCTCGGTGGGGGCTTCTAAGGCCCGGAGTGTGCTGGCAAAGCCGGTGGAAGACAGGCTGTTCTTCGCCGGAGAGCACACCGCCTCCAACGCCTGGGCCGCCACCGTACACGGAGCCTATGCCAGCGGCAGGCGGGCGGCGCAAGAGATCATCACCGCCAGGGGCCAAATTCAGCCGGTCAAGAGCCGTCTCAGCCACGCGTACGACGGCGTACAGGTGTTCATCTACGGGGCCTAGGTTCTCCCAAGAAACCTTTGACCATGTAGGGCCGACTCTCAGAGTCGGCCCTACTGCTGCTTGACAACAAAAATCAGTAAACCGGCGATTTCGCCTAGCTCGACCAGCATCCCGTACACGTCGCCGGAAAGCCCGCCCCCGAGGCGGTTCGCAGCCCAATACGCCAGCAAAAGCATCGTCACCGCGACGGAGGCGGCCTCGAGAGGAAAGAACACAACCGCAGGAAGCGCAAAAAGCAATGCCAAGCCGATGCGGCCTTCCCTGGCCCGCGCTCCCAGACCCTCCTCTCGAGCCGCCGGATACAGGTTCATGGGAATCAGCAGGACGAAGCGTACTAGTGCAGGCAGGCACAGCAAAAACCACACCGACGGACCGCTGCTCAGCAGTTGCCACTTGAGCAGCAGGCTTATAAAACCGACTCCAAAGGCAAAACTGCCCACGTGCACGTCGCGCAAAATACACAACCGCTCAGAAACGGATTTCATCGAGAGTAGGGCATCGGCGGAGTCGAGCAGGCCGTCTAGATGCAGCATTCCGGTACAAGCGAGCCACGTCGCGAGCAACAGGGCTCCTTGCAGACCGTGCGGCAGGCCGTGAGCCAGCCAGGCCATGAGCGCCAGCACTGCCCCAATGGCATACCCGGCAACCGGATAAAAGGCCGATGCCAAGCGCATCTCCCCTTCCTTGACTTCCCCCAGATTGGGAACGGGAAAGGTGGTCAGGAAGCCCAGGGCCAGCCAGAACGAGCGCACCGGCCTATTGTTTCACAGGTTTGACCGAGGATTTCAGGGCCGCCTCGAATTCGGCGCAGTTTCGGATGGGATGGCCTTCTAAGCGCCGCCGCACCGACTCCGCTTGCACCTCTTTAGGATAGGGGCAGTGGCGGCACCGCGAGCCGCAGCAGTAGCCGCGCTCCAGCAAATACTTCCCCGTGAAGACGTACAGATCGCCCTCGAGGTAGTAGTCAACGCCTTCTTGAAGCCGCTTCACAACCATTCCAACCTTAGTCCAGCCCGACCGTACAAAATCCCGCCCAGAGCGCAGTGTTCACCCACCCGATACGCCCGCCTCCTCAAACGTAGCCATGCTGAGCACCGCCGCCGCGGCGCGCAGCACGGAGAAACTCAGCACCGCGCCGGTGCCCTCCCCCAGCCGTAAACCCAGCTCGAGCACTGGCCGCAAAACCAGGGCCTCGAGCTGAAGAGAGTGCCCTGGCTCTACCGAGCGGTGTCCGGCGAAAAGATAATCCCGCACCAAAGGGTCTATTCGGCAAGCCAACAGCGCCCCGGCGGTCACGGGGAAACCGTCGGTCACGAGCGGGATTCCGGCTTCGGCCCCCGCTAGAAACACCCCGGCAATCGCGGCGATTTCCAGGCCGCCGAGCTGGGCCAGCAGGTCAATGGGGTCAGCCTGGGTGAAGTCCCCGAGGACCGTTCTCGCCCGGTGGATTGAGGTGCGGACGACCTCGAGCTTCCTTCGATATCCCACGTCATCCACGCCCGTCCCGCGCCCGGTGACAGCTTCCGCGTCCAGACCCAGCAGAGCAGCGGTTAATGCTGCTGCTGCCGTGGTATTCCCGATGCCCATATCCCCGGCAGCGAGGATCGTCGCGCCCTCCTCGAGGGCCGGTCTTGCCGCGTCCATCCCGGCTCTGATGGCTTTTTCGGCTTGGGAGCGGGTCATGGCGGCCCTGAGGGCGATATTCCCACTTCCCTGGCGCAGTTTCGCCTCAATCAGGCGGGGATGTGCGGGCAGCCCGCCGCGCACGCCCGCGTCCAGCACATACACCTCGGCATCGCAGACCCGAGCGATTTGGTTGATTGCAGCGCCCCCAGCCAAAAAGTTCATCACCATCTGCGGCGTGACCTCGGGCGGATAAGCCGAGACCCCTTGGGCAGTCACCCCGTGGTCCGCAGCGCAGACGATCACCGCGCCCCGCTCCAGACGGGGTTTGAACGTCTTCTGAATCGCCGCCAGCTGCACCCCGATTTCCTCCAGAAAGCCCAGCGAACCCGGCGGCTTGGTCAGACGGTTTTGCCGCTCGAGAGCGCGCTCGAGCCAGTTTTTATCTATAGGCTTGATCGCTGTGTTCATGGATTATTTGATTTTGACGGGTATTCCCGAGACCAGCAGGTACACCGCTTCGGCCTGCTCGGCAATGCGGCGGTTGGCTGCCCCCAGCAGGTCGCGATATTGGCGGGCCAGCACGTTATCCGGCACGATGCCCATGCCGACCTCGTTGGTGACGACGAGCAAGGTTTTGTCGGTCTCGGCACAGATCGCCAGGAGGTTTTCGATCTGGGGTAAGACCTCTTTCTCAGCCATCATCAGATTGGAAACCCAGAGGGTCAGGCAGTCTAGCACGACCACGGGATGGCGGGCAGTTTGCAGCGCGGTGGGCACGGTTAAGGGCTCCTCGAGGGTTTCCCAGTCTTGCGGGCGCTCCCGTTGGTGACGCAGAATCCGGCTTTGCATTTCCTCGTCAAGCACCTCGGCGGTAGCGATAAAGCTCACCCCGCTCCCCCCGAGTGCCTGCGCCCGCCGCTGGGCAAAAGCACTTTTGCCCGCCCTGGCCCCGCCCGTCACTAGAATCAGCCTGGCTTCCACCGTCTAAACCCCTTCACGCAGGCTCGTCCAACTTCTCCAGCGCGGTTTCTTCCCTGTTCATTTCTTCCGACCCACGCAGGAACAGAAACTTCTTATCGCTCCAATCCACCCCAGCCACCGTGCAGGGTGCGACCAA
This sequence comes from Meiothermus sp., assembly GCA_040290005.1. Classification (GTDB taxonomy): domain Bacteria; phylum Deinococcota; class Deinococci; order Deinococcales; family Thermaceae; genus Meiothermus. The sequence goes on along the minus strand of PSMF01000029.1, from coordinate 15,460 downwards.
CCGGTCTTGGCCCAACAGCCGCAGCACTGCCCGAATCGGCCCGCCGTGGCAGAAGCATAAATAGCGTCCGGGAGCCAGCGAATCGAAGAACCCGCATAGGCGCTCCAGCATTTGCCGGGTGGATTCCCCGTCTGGGGCGGCAAAATCATCAAAGGCAAATAACTCCTCCTGAACCGAGGTCTCGAGTTCAGACCATTTCACCCCCTCGAGGGCGCCGAAGTTCAGCTCGCGCAGCCGGGGCTCTAGCACTGGCTCACCGTAGGCCAGCCACGCTGTATCGGCGGCACGGCGCAAATCCGAGCTGTAAACCCCTGTGAATAACCCTGTGGACAACCAGGGCCGAAGCTCCGCAGCTTGTCCTCTGCCTTCCGCCATAATGTGGGGGTCACTCCAGCCGGTCAGCCGCCCCTCGCGGCTCCAGAGGGTCTCGCCGTGGCGCACCAGCCAGAGTTCGACGCTCACCTGGGGCCTCCTAGCAACACTACCGGTTCCCCCTCGAGCTGGCGCACCCGTACCCAGTCGCCATACACCGAGCGCAGCAACTCCTCGTTCAACACCTCGGCGGGAGCACCCACCGCCTTCAACTTACCGCCTGCCAGAAATACCACCCGGTCTGCGGTGCGGGCTAGATTGGGGTCGTGCAGCACGGTGAGCACCCCGATGTCCTCAGCTCGCAGCCCGGCGACAAGGGATGAAAACTCAGCCTGGTGGTGCAAATCCAGATGGGCGGTAGGCTCATCCAGCAGCAGATAACGTGGCCTCCCGGCAAGGGCTCGAGCCAGCAACACCCGCTGCCGCTCCCCGCCCGAGAGCCTGGACAAAAGCCGCTCCCGAAGAGCTGCGGTTTGCGTCACCTTCATTGCCCATTGGATAGCCTCGAGGTCTTCTTTCCCTTCACGACCCAATAATCCGAGATACGGGGTGCGCCCCAGCCGCACGGTTTCTAGGGCGGTTAAGTCTTCGGGGAATGCCCCCGTCTGCAATAGGAACGCCAGCTTCTGGCCGCGCTCCCAGGAGGAATATTGGGCTAGAGGCTGGTGCTCGAGCACTACCCACCCTGATTGCGGCACGAGCAACCCTGCCATCACCCGCAAAAGCGTAGACTTCCCCGCCCCATTGGGCCCCAGCAAAGCCAACCACTCGCCCCGGTGAAGCTCTAAGCTAACCCCCTCCAGCACGGGCTTTCCTCGGTAGGCAAAACTCACGTCCTGGACGCAAAGCCCTTCCGTTCCCCTATCTCGCACGGCCCCTCCACATCAGGTACAGGAAAAACGGCCCGCCCAGCAGCGTGGTCAGCACCCCGACGGGGAGTTCGGCGGGTGCGACGAGGACTCGCGCCAGCAAATCCGCGAAGGCTAGCAACACCGCCCCGCCCAGCGCCGAGGCAGGCAGCAAATAGCGATAATCCCCACCCAAAATCCGCCGCAGCGCGTGGGGCGCCACGAGTCCCACGAAGCCGATGATGCCTGCGTAGGCCACCGCCGAGGCGGTGAGCAGCGTCACCGCGCCGATAATGACGAGTTTGAGCCGTCCCAGCGGTAGGCCTAAGCTTCGCGCGGTCTCTTCGCCCAAGCTCAGCGCGTTGAGGGTACGCCCCAGCAGGAAGAACAGCGGCAGGGTCAGCAAAAAGTAGGTTGCAATCGAGCGCACCCCGTCCCAGCCGACAAAAGCTAGGTTTCCCACCGTGTAGGCGAACACCGAGAAAACCCGGTTGGCATCGTGTAGCAGGAGCAAAGTGGTGAGACTGGTCAGCACCGAACTCACCAACACGCCCGCCAGAATCAAGTCATTCGTCCTCGAGGCCCCACCCGACAAGAGCAAGGTCAGCGCCACCGCACCCACCGCGCCCAGAAAGCCGAAGAGCGTGGCCGAAACGGGGATTCGCTCGAACACCGCGTTCGTCGAGAACGCCGCCGTAAGCCCGCCCGCCAGCGCTACCGCTACCGTCACCCCGAAAGCCGCACCCGCCGCCGAACCCATCAGATACGGGTCGGCAAGCGGGTTGCGGAAAAGCCCCTGAAACGCCGCCCCACAAAGCCCCAGCACCGCGCCCACCAGCATCGCCCCCAGCACCCTGGGCAGCCGCAGTTCGGTGATGATGGGGTTGGGAACCGCACCGGTGACGGCCTGAATGACCTCGAGCGCCCCAATCTTCACCGTCCCCTCCGCCACGCCGAGCACCAAGGCCAGCAGCAAAAGCCCCAGCAGCGCAGCGAAAACCAGCACCCGCCGCGTCAGGGGCCGGGCTAACCCACCTCGGCTCGAAGCGGATTGAGTGGGGTTCGGGCGAAGTGCCATAAGTCAGCCTTAAAACCGTATCACATGCTGCATGTAAGCCGAAAAGCTCGGCCCGTATCCGAACCAGAAAGTCGCGGTGTTGTTGGGGTCGAGCTTGTAATCGGCCTAGGCGTAGACATCCCAGGTGAAGCTGGGCGTGTAGTACTGGTCGGCCCCCAGCCGCACGGTGAGATCGCTCAGGGTGGGCGGGGTGTACCGGACCTCGGTGAAGCTGCTCAGGTAGAAGCTCAGGCTCGGGACGAAATACAGGTCGCCGTAGAGCGAGCCCGCCAGCTTCCAGCCGTCGCCCAGGTCGTAGCCGATGGGGAGGCCGGGCTCGAGAAAAGGATTGAAACTAACGCTAGGCAGTAAGTTAGCGGCGAGTTCCAAATACAAATATGGATACAGCGACAGTGGCCCATCAACGTAGGAGGGCAGGCTGTAGTTCACGTTGGGGTTGACGGTGAGGACGACCCCGCTCGAGAACGGCGTGGCGCTCAGGTTGCTCTTGAGCTGCGCGAAGATGTCGAAGTAAAACCCGTCCAGACCGGGAACCGTGGTTCCATACTCGGGCTGGAGGTAGAAGCTCGAGCCGTTGAACAAGGGATTGGTGGTGTAGTTAAAGGTGATCGAAAAGCTCTGCGCGTGGGCGGTGAGGAAGAGCCCCGCGAAGGCGATGAACACGGCAAGTTTCTTCATGATGACCTCTGGGATGACGAAGAGAAAACGTTATTTGCCGTGAAAGCAGTTGACGAGCAGTTGCAGCCCTTGAGCCACGCGGGGGCCGGGGCGAGAGAGTAAGTCATCATCGGTGCGGCTCGAGAAATCACACACCCGCCCCGTCTGCACCGCCCGAATCCCGCCCCATCCCGAACGCTTTTTCAAATCCGCCGCTCCGGGGTGCGTGACCACGATGACCGCAGGGTTTTTCTGCACCACCAGCTCCGGGCTAATCTGCGGGAAGGCCCCGAGTTCCTTGGGCACGATATTTACCCCTCGAGCCTTGCCGATCAGCACCCCGATAAAGGAATCCGGCCCCGCCGTGTAGGGCGTGGGGTCAATCTCGTAGTAAACGCTGGGACGGTCTTTCGTCGCGGCGGCTTTGGCCTCTACAGCGTAAACCTCCTGCTGGACTTTAGAAACCACGCGCTCAGCCTCACCACGCAAATCGAGAATCTGCCCCAGGAGCCGGGTGGTACGGGCAATGTCATCGTAGCTCTCGACCTTCAAAGCGAAAGTTTGTACTCCGGCCTTCTCGAGCGGCTCCTGCAACTTGCCATACGTCGAAACCAGCACCAGGTCGGGCTTGAGCGCGAGGATGGCCTCGAGGTTGGGGTTGTACAGCCCGCCCACCTTGGGCAGCTTCCCCACCGACTCGGGGAAGTTTGAGTAATCATCTACTCCCACCACTCGAGCACAAGCGTTCATCGCGCAGACCGTCTCGGTGAGGGAGGGGAGCATCACCACGAGGCGCTTGGGCACGGCTTTCAGGGTGACGCTGCGGCCTAGGTCGTCGGTGAGGGTGCGCGGGTACTGTGCTAGGCTGAAAGCCGAAAGCTGAAGGCCCAAAGCCAAAAACAACCACCACAACTTGTTCATATGCCTCCTAAGCGGCGCTAGAGACACTCGGCTTATCGCTAGGAGGCATATAAAAACGCCCCTGGGAGTGGGGCGCGAAACGGACGCGGTTCCCCGAGAACTCCCTCTTCGTTGCGAGAGGTGTCTCCATATCGGGTCTGGAGACTTCTTGGCAGGCGTTCGGACTTAGGCTTCCGCCCTTACCGTTGCGCGACAGCGCCGGATTCGCACCGGCTTCCCCACTTTAAGCCTGGGCTACGCGCCCAAGGCACCAAGAACTGCGCCGAGCTGTGTCGGCCCTAGCGGGCTCAAGGTGCAAAGTACACCCGGCCCCGCGTTCTTGACAAGGGGGCTTGTGCCCACTAACCTAATGTTTGCCCTGCCGGGGTGGTGGAACTGGTAGACACGCTATCTTGAGGGGGTAGTGCCCGTAAGGGCGTAGGGGTTCAAGTCCCCTCTCCGGCACCAAAATACGCCGCCTTCGGGCGGCTTTTGTTTATCTTAAGAACATATATAAGTTACCCTCTACAATGTAGTTCTAGAGGGGTTCACAAAAAATGACTATTGGCGCAGATGTCATGCGGTTCTTTGATAAGTCAAATCTTCGTAATGATGGGCTGATGGTCAGCCCATAGCTCGTTCTATGTTGGAGTTTGCCGGTCGTGTAAGGAGTTATGTGTAGGGGTCTGTGGGCGTAGAGCTTGCGCCGCCCGTTTAGGGGATTGCTCGCGGGTGGATTTGCCGGGGTCGGCCATCACCTTGCCGAAGTGGACCACGATGGGGTCGTTGGGGTTCTGGACAAAGCGGTACGCGCCCATGCTCACCGGGAAGTCTAGGCCAATCTCGCTCCAGAAGTGGCCTTTCACCGAGAGGCTGTCAATCTTCAGCCGGTTCCAGGCTTGCCAGTTGCGGAGCACGATGTTGTTGTACATCAGCGGGACCTTTTGCTGGTCGTTGAGGGCTTCGACCTGCTCGGCGGGTAGTTCGTCGGTCAGGTACGGGATCACGCGATGCCAGCAGGCCAAAATGACGTGTCCCACACGCACTTTCTGAAACCCGCCGGGGCCGGTGTACGTGACCTCGACCTCCTTGGCGCTGCCCGGCGTGCCGAGGTGCTTGACCCGGACTACGCTGCTGTTGAGGCGAATCCGCGTCGAGGCGTTTGGCCGGTCCAGCCGCCCATAATCCACCCTCGCTGTGACCAAATCCTCCATCGTGCGGCCCGGAACGGCATCGGGGCGTAGGCAGCGCACCAAAGCGCGGGCAATCCCCGCGTTCCCGTCGGGGAAGTGGTAGATATAGTCGTCGGGGTCGGTTTTGGTAAGGCGACCGCTGGGGCTCATGGTGCGGTAGGGCTTGTCGCCCAGCTTCATCCCGCCGAAGCCAGGGTTGCCGTTGCCCCAAGCATCCAGACAGGTGGTAGCCTCGATGCCCACGCCGAAATACAGCTCGGTGCTGCTCTGGAAGTAGATGACGAGCTGCGGGTCGGCTTTGACGATGTTGAGCAGGAAATCCTTGTAGGTGGTGCGGGAGAGCAGCTCGAGCTTTCCACTTCTATCCAAATCGGGCAGATAGTCGGGCGGGTTGTCAATAAGCTGAATCAAGTCCTGCTTGGCCTTTTCCGATAGCGGAGTTTTGCCCACCCAGTCGGCAGCTTTCTCGCCTCCGGGAACTAAAACGTCTTTGCCGAAAGCTTCTTTGGCGAAGAAAATTCCCTCGCCCAACCCCCGTTTATCGGCCCACTCCTGGTCGTAATATACCTCGAACTTCTCCGGCTCGATGCCGATGTCTGCGAGCAACTGATTCACCGCTGGGCTAAAGTAGGACGGCGTTTGCATACTCTGCGAGCCACCATAGCCGAGCACGGTGCGCTTTCCCACGCGGTATTCGTTGCGCTTAGCGTGGCCGCCGAAGTCGTCGAGCGGGTCAATCAGCAAAACTTTAGTTTTCACACCCGCCATTTGCCGATATAAAAGTGCCGAAGCCAGACCGCTAATCCCGGCCCCGACGACGACCAAATCGTAGCGCTCGCCGGTGTCCTTGGCGGAGGAGAAGTCAAACTTCATCCCGTCGCGCACCGAGTGCATCACCGCCCTGGCCGCCTCGGTCTGCCCCTGCAACCCCTGGGAATCGGCGGGTGGGTACGTCTCGGCCTGGGCCCATCACGGTGTGGCCCGGCAGGAACTGCGAGGCCACCACGGCGCCCGCAGTCAGGGCCATCCCGTTGAGAAAATCCCTGCGGTCAATCTTGCGGTTCATGCCCAGCCCTAAGTCTTCCTTAGAGAACTTCGGCATACTTTCCCCCTTGTCGGTTTGAGGAGAGTCTACCTCGAGGGCGAAATCCGGGGCATGAAAAAACTTCACATCCAGCACGTGAAGTTTTCGGGTGAAATTTCCCTGTTAGGGACGCGAGCGGCTTAGCTACCGAGGAAGCGAAGCGGCGCCCGGTTGAACTGCTCGGCATGGGTGGTATTGATGCCGTGCGGACCGCCTTGGATCAGCTCGAGCCTGCTTCTTTTGATGGCCTCGTGCAAGCGCTTGCTGCTCACCTCGGAGGTACCATGAGGTAGCCCCCGTAACAACCTAAGTTGGAGATAACATAGGAAACATCAGGTTTACTACATCCCAAACGCGAACCCCCAAACGGGCGCAGGCTCGGAGTGCGTTGCTGGGTTAGCCCAAGAGCGTCCAAGGCTACACGTTATAGGTGCTGCTCGCCGTCGCCCCCCCACGCCCCGTCCAGTTGGTGTGAAAAAACTCGCCCCTGGCCTTGTCCGTGCGCTCGTAGGTGTGCGCCCCGAAGTAGTCACGCTGGGCCTGCACCAGGTTGGTCGAGAGCGTGGCGGTGCGATACCCGTCAAAGTAGGCTAAGGCCGAGCTGAAGGCCGGGACCCAGACCCCATGCAGCACCGCCTGAGCCACCACCCGCCGCCAGGCGTCGCTGTGGGAGTTGATGGTGTCAGCGAAGTAGCTGTCCAGCAGCAGGTTTTGCAGGTTGGGGTTGGTGTCATAAGCCGCTTTGATGTTCTCCAGGAACCGCGCCCGGATGATGCAGCCCTCGCGCCACATCAGGGCAATGCCGCCGTAGTTGAGGTCCCAGCCGAACTCCTGCGCGGCCATCCGCATCAGTTGGTAGCCCTGGGCGTAGCTACAAATCTTGCTGGCGTAGAGCGCCTGACGCACCCCTTCGACGAAGGCATCTCGGCTGCCCTCGAGCTTCACCTCGGGTGCGCGGAACACACCGGAGGCCGCCACCCGCTCGTCCTTGAGGGCACTCAGGAGCCGGGCGAACACAGCCTCGGCGATGGTCGAGGTAGGCGCCCCCACGTCCAGCGCGGTCACAGAAGTCCACTTGCCGGTACCCTTCTGCCCGGCGGCGTCGAGGATCACATCAATCATGTCCTGGCCGGTCTCATCATCCTTTTTACGGAGGATGTCGGCGGTGATCTCGATCAGGAAACTGTCGAGTTGGCCCTGGTTCCACTCGTTGAAGACGTCGGCGCACTCGGCGTTAGAGAGGCCTGCGACGTGACGCAGCAGGCTGTAGGCTTCAGCGATCATCTGCATGTCGCCGTACTCGATACCGTTGTGGACCATCTTGACGAAGTGCCCGGCTCCCTCCGGCCCCACCCAGTCGCAGCAGGGCGTGCCGTCGGCGACCTTGGCGGCGATAGCCTGGAAGATCGGCTTGACGGGTTCCCAGGCCGCCGGGTTGCCCCCGGGCATGATCGAAGGGCCATGCAGGGCACCCTCCTCCCCACCTGAAACGCCGGTTCCGACGAACAGAAGGCCTTTCTCGGCGAGCTCGCGGGTGCGGCGGGTGGTATCGGCATAGTGGCTGTTGCCGCCGTCAATGACGATGTCGCCGGGCTCGAGCAAAGGTACCAGCTGGGCGATCATGGCGTCTACCGCGCTCCCAGCCTTGATCATCAGCATGGCCTTGCGGGGGCGCTCGAGCTGAGAGACGAACTCCTCGAGCGAATACGCCCCCACGATGCTCTTGCCTGCCGCGCGGCCCCCGATGAAATCTTTGACCTTCTCAGTGGTGCGGTTATAGGCCGAGACCGTAAAACCCTTGGAAGCCATGTTCAGGATGAGGTTTTCCCCCATCACTGCCAGCCCGATTACCCCGATGTCACTCCCCATTTTTCTCTCCCAGATTTGTTCCCTGCAAGCTGAGTTCGGATAGTACCGCTTCTACGATGGCGTCTACGGGTTTTCTGATGTCTGCCACGATGGCATCGCTGGGCGGCTCGAGCGTGCTCAACTGGCTCCCCAGCAAGCTCGCGGGCATGAAGTGAATACGCCGCTGCATTCGCCCCTCGATCAGCTCGCGGCTGCCGCTCAAGAATACCACCCTGGTGCCCGGCAGGTCTCCAACGAGGATTTCACGGTAGCGTGCTTTGAGCGCAGAGCAGGCCAGCACCACCGGCTTATGTTGCCGGAGGTGGTCCTCGAGCAACTCGTGCAACCGGCGCAGCCAAGGCTCACGGTCTGCATCGGTCAAGGGTTGGCCCTGGCGCATCTTCTCGAGGTTGGACTCCGGGTGGTAATCATCGGCGTCGGCAAACTCCCAACCCAAAGCCTCCGCCAGAGCTTTCCCCACGGTGGTTTTCCCCGAGCCCGAGACGCCCATCACCAATAATATTTGGGTTTCCACAGCCCACTCCAAACAGGTTTCCATCCTACAAGGAATGCCAAACGACGAACGCCTAGGGCAAAAATTATCTTTTGTAGGAACCTACGGCTGTACGTCCGGCGCGCGTCCGTCGTCCACGCCATCAATCCAACCACTGTCATGCCCCGCGACAGCGAAACATCCCACACGCGGCTCACCGCGGCTCACAACTCGAGTCCTCGGGTAAACAAAGGCGTACTCCGACGCCCGCGAACTCGTGTTGTGGAGCGCGTGTGAAATTCTTTGGCAAAAGGCGGCCTCGGAGTGACATCGGTTGGGTTAGTGGCGTCGGCGAACTTAGAATGGGCTGGTGGACGGCTTCCAAATCTACGACGAGCGTTTCCGAGCGCTACTCCGGCCCGGCTCTCAACTCGTTCAACTGGCGACTGGCGGGACTTGGACCGAAGGCCCGGTGTATTTCCACGAGGACGACTCGATCCTCTGGAGCGACATCCCCGGCAACCGCCTGCTGCGCTACAGCGAGCGGGACGGCCTCAGCGAATACCTCAAACCTTCGCACTTCCACAACGGGCACTACCGCGACCTGCAAGGCCGATTAATTGCTTGCTCTCACGGCAAGCGCTGTGTGGAGCGGCTCGAGCCAGACGGCACCTGGACCACCCTCGCGGACAAATATCTGGGCAAACTCCTCAACTCGCCCAACGACGTGGTGGTGAAATCCGATGGCACGATTTGGTTCACCGACCCACCCTACGGCCTGATCCAACCCAACGAGGGCTACGGCGGGGAGCAGGAACAGGACGGGTGTTATGTTTATAGGCTCGAGACCGAGACCGGTGAACTGGACGCGGTAATCACCGACATGGTGAAACCCAACGGTCTGGCCTTCTCCCCCGACGAGCGTATTCTCTACGTCTCGGAAACCGGAGCCTCGCACGACAAAACCGTCCCCAGCGAGATTCGCGCTTACGACGTGGTGGACGGACGGAGATGCACCAACGGGCGCACCTTCGCGTTGATCGAGCCCGGCCTACCCGATGGATTTCGCCTGGACATGCACGGCTACCTTTTCACCAGCGCAGGCGACAGCGTGCAGGTCTACGACCCCAATGGCGTTTGGCTGGGCAAAATTTTGGTGCCGGAGACCGTCTCCAACCTGACCTTCGGCGGGCCGGACAAAAGCCGCCTGTACATCACCGCGACCACCTCGCTGTACGCCATCGAACTCGCCACCCAGGGGATTCAAACGCCCTGACCAACACTTCTTAGCCGCTTGTTCCCACCGGAGACAGAGGGGATACACTGGGAGCGTGGTGCAAAAACGGGTGTTCGTCTCGGTGCGCTCGCCCTGGGCCTACTTAAACTCGGGGCTGGGCATCATGCTGGGGCTGGGCCTGTTCTGGCGCGAGATTCGCCATCTTGCGGCGGGACAACCCCTGAGCGGAGGCGACTGGCTGGCGATGGCGGCCTTCGTGGTGGCCTACGCAGGATTCATCTACGACCGCAGCTATAGCCTGCGGGTCTCGAACGCCGGGCTGTTGGTTCAGCGCCTGTTCTCGCAGCGCATCATCCGCTTTAGCGATCTGCGAGCCGACGCCGACCTCGAGTACAAAAACGGCAAGCTAAGCTTCTGGACAACCCGGCGCTGGAGCATTCCCTTAGGCTTTAGCAACAGCGAAATCCTGGTCAAGGCTTTTCTCGAGGGCGCCTGGCTCAGCAACCCGCAGCTTCGGCTGGGTGCTGGGGCCAAGGAGGCCTTCGGAGAGCCGCCCTACAGCCTGTTCGTCGAGGAGGAAAGCGAGGGTGCCGCGGAGGTGCGCCGGTCCAAGCTGCCCGACCCTCGGCACTTCGTCCCCTTTGGACCTTTCGCTCAAGCCGACGCTGAGCGGATCGGCGAGCGGCTGAGCCTGTCGGGTGTCCCCCACAAACGCGTGCCCTACTACCGCGACGCGCAGCAGGCCGAGGTCTGGGTGGACAAGGACTGCCTCGAGCAGGCGTTTGCCCTGATCGGGAGGGTTTTGCCGGGGGAGAAAAACGCGGAGAATTAGCCCTGTGGAACTGCGCTCTTTAGACGACACTAAAGCCCTGGCCCATCAACTGGCGAACTCACTCCCAGAGGGCGCGCTGGTACTCCTCACGGGGCCGATGGGGGCGGGCAAAACCACCCTGGTGAAGTTTCTCAGCGAAGCGATGGGCTTTACCGGCGAAGTCACCAGCCCCACCTATACCCTGATCCACGAGTACCCCACCGAGCAGGGCCTGATCGTGCATATTGACGCCTACCGCATGGCCGACCAGGAGGAACTCTATAGCCTGGGCCTTGAGGACTACCTCCCCGAAGCGCGGCTGGTGCTGATCGAGTGGGGCAAGCCCGAGGTCTTCTCGGACGCGCTCGAGGTTCGGATTACCCCCACCAACGACAAGCGCGAGGTCGAGATCATCCCGCACGGCACAGCAGTTAGCCCCTCTCCCTCGATGGAAGAGGGGTGAGGGTGTAAGGGCCTCGCCGCTTCATTTGGTTGAAAAGGCCGTCTTTTACAGCAAGATAAGCACTCTATCGCCGCATCCCCCTCACCCTTCTCTTTCCCCTGGTAGGAGAGGGAGCCTTCCGGTTAAGCCTATAAATTTGCCTTCAGAAAGCCCAGCAGCGCGGCCCAGGCTTGCAGGGACTCGAGGTAAGCCGCCGACTTCTCCCCCTGCTTTTGCAGCGTTTTGCGGCTGATGATGAAACCGTGGGCACTGTTGGGATAGAGCTTTAGCGTGTAGGGCTGCCCTTGCGATTTCAAACCCAGAGCCAAGGCCTGGGCCTGAGCGGGCGGAACGGTGGTATCCTTGAGGCCCTGGAGAATCAGCACCGGTATCGTCTTGGGCAGCTTTTCTAGCACTGCCAAACCGTGCCGGATGCGGAAACTTTCAGGGCGGTCTTTGGGCCCGTTGCCGTAGGTGCGGCGGGTGAGTTCGTCCTTGCCGAGCTGGTTGGTGGCCTTCAGATAGTCGAACCAAGTGTAGATATCGGCGATCCCGTAGGCGAAAACCAGCGCTTTGAGGCGGTCGGTGCGCGAGGCCGCCAGCAGGCTCACCAGGGCCCCGTGGCTGGTCCCGACGGCGGCGATTCGGTTCGGGTCAACCTTTGGCTCCTTGCGCAGCCACTCGAGCCCCGCTAGCACGTCGTCCACCTCACCCTTGGCAATCTCCACCGTCCCATCCGAGCCGTCCTCGCCGCGGTAGCTGCTGGCGAAGACCACGTAGCCCGCCACCGCCAATTCACGACAGCGGTCCAGTGTGCCTTCAGTTAATCCGTCCACCCCGCCGTGGTTGAAGAGGACGGCTGGGAATGGCCCGTCCCCGGCGGGAAAGAAAACTCGAGCCTTGATTTTCAAACTGCCGCTCAGGTAGGTGATTGCCTGCTCCTGCACCGGTTGAGCGAGGGCGAAGCCTGCCGAGAGGAGGCCAGCTATCAGCATCCAGCGCCATAGGTTCATCAGGCCCCTAGGGTACGGCGAATCCATGAGAAGAAAGGACGGCGAAAGCCGCGTACAATCAACCTATGCGCGGACTAGGCCGCTTCCCCGTTCCGGTCCTCACCTTCGCCCTGGGTCTGGCGGTGGGGGCGTATCTGGGCAATATCATCCGGGGGTTGATGACGGTGCTGTTTTTCCTCGTGCTGGTCGCGGCTGCCTACTACATCTGGGCCTACTTCGACCGGCAGAAACGGCTTTAGATCACTCCGCCTGGGAGGTGATAAAGGGGATGTTCCGGTCGTACTGGGCGCGGTCGAGGCCGTAGCCGTAGACGTAGGCATCCTCGATCTCGAAGCCCAGATAATCAATCGGGACCTGGATTTTGCGGCGGCTGGGCTTGGAGAGGAGCGAGGCCACCTTGAGCGAAGCCGGTTGGCGGGCCCCCAGCATCCGCAGCAGGTAATCGAGGGTAATCCCGGTGTCCACGATGTCCTCGACGATGATCGTGGGGCGGCTCGAGATCGGGTAGCGCAGGTCCTTGAGCAGCTCCACCTCGCCGCTGGACTTGGTGGCGTTGCCGTACGACGAGACCGCCAGAAAGTCCATCGAAAGGGGCATATCTATAGCCCGCACCAAATCGGCCATGAAGATAAACGCGCCGTTGAGGACGCAAACCAAGTGGGGCTGCTGCCCCGCGTAATCACTTCTTATCTGTGCGCCGAGTTCGGCGATGCGCCCGGCGATCTGCGCCGCGCTGATCTGTACCTGACCTTTCCCCGCCACGAAGATGCTCACGCGAAGATTCTACGGTACGCGACTCTCTTTTGGGCGAGGTGCGACGGTCCTCGCGGCCAGACCGGGGGTTCTCGTCTGCGGGCCGGGCCGGGCGGCGCTGGCCTCGAGCAAGCTCCTTGCCAAAGGCGGGTTTCTCACCTCGAGGGTTTCGCGCCCCCGACGGGTGTTCGGATTTAGGGCCTCGAGCCTCACCAGACTTGCTTGAACCGGAAGGCCGCCTATCTTGGGACCCACCCCAACCCTGAGCCTCATCCCTGGAATTCCCTCTCCCTGACACGGTTTCCGCCCCTGAGGATTTCCCCCATTTAGACGTGAACTCGGCTCGAGCCTGCTTTTCTCGAGGCGACTTGGAAGTGTCCCTTCCCAACGGGGTTTTCTGCGCATCGGTTTTATGCGTTCTGGAACGGGATTGCACCCCAGCCTCCGGCTCCCTTTTCCCGGCCCCCGGAGCCCGGCCCCCGGAACCCTTCTTGAGCTCCGGCAGCGCCGGATTGCTCCGCAGCAGCCGCACCTCCTCCGGCGACAAATAGCGCCACTCCCCCGCACCCAGCTCTCCGAGTTCTATCGGCCCTACCGCGAGGCGCACCAGCCGCTCGACCGGGTGCCCCACCCGCCCCAGCATCCGCCGCACCTCGCGCTTTCGGCCCTCGGTGAGGACGAGTTTCGCGCCCCCTTTGACCGGCTGCGCCTCGACCGCCTTCGCCAAGCCGTCGCCGAGCATCACGCCTGCGTCGAGCTTTTCGCAGTCCTCCTGGGAAAGCCGCCCCCGCTTGCTCCAGACCCGGTAGAGCTTGGGCACCTGATTGCGCGGGTGGCTCAGGAAAGCGGTCAGCTCCCCATCGTTGGTGAGCAGCAAAAGCCCCTCGGTGTCCTTGTCCAGCCGCCCTACCGAGTGCAGCCCTGGATGCTCGGGGACCAGCTCGTAGACGAGCTTCTCGGCGTGGGCGTCCTCGTGGGTGGTGGTGTAACCCTTGGGCTTGTTAAGCGCGATGACCACAATCTTTTGCGGCAGCCGCACCCGCTCCCCGTCGAGGCGCACGGTGTCGTTTTCGCCCACGGTCGCACCGATTTCGGCCACTTGATCATTGATCGAGACCCGCCCCGCCCGGATGAGGTCTTCGGCCTTGCGGCGACTGGTAACACCAGAGCGGGCAAGATACTGTTGTAGGCGCATAATCTCCATGATACGGCGGGAGCCCGGAAAAGCGACCCCCCACAAGTTACGAGGCGGTCAGTGATTTGGTGATGACTCTTGTGCCTTTAGCGCCCCCTGCAAGCCAAGGTGCGCCCGGCTCCGCGCTGGGGGCTCTCCTAAGCACCCCCGCTCGCACGGGCAAAGCCCGGCCCTAGTGAAGGGCCGCCAGGCCCCCGGCGATGCCGGTACTCAGCGGGCCTAGTGCTCGCACGGGCAAAGCCCGGCCCGCCCTGTCTGGTGAAACACAGGCGCTGGCGCCGGGCGGCGCCGCAAGGAGGTCAGGGCGGGTGAAATTACGCGCTGATCGCCGGTGTCGGGGGTCTTCCCGCCTCCAGCTTCCCGCTTTCCGGTACAATCCCCCAATGAATACCTCCCAAACCGCACAACTGGCCGAGCAAATCCGCACAGGGATGGGGCGGCACAAGGTTCCTGGCGTGGCGGTAGGGCTTTGGATGGATGGGGAGGAATACGCCGAGGGGTTTGGGGTCACGAGCCTCGAGAACCCCCTCCCGGTCACGCCCAACACGCTGTTCCAGATCGGCAGCACTACCAAAACTATCACCGCGACGCTGGTGATGCGACTAGTGGAGGCGGGAAAGCCCGAGTTAGACGCTCCCGTTCGCCAATATCTACCCGCCTTAAGGCTTGCCAATGAGGACGTTGCAGCTCGAGTCACCCTGCGCCATCTGTTGACCCACACGGGCGGCTGGGCCGGGGATTACTTCGTCCGCACCGGGAGCGGGGACGATGCATTAGCCAAAATATGTCGAGGGGATGGCGGGTCTGAAGCGAATCACCCCGCTCGGCGAGTTGTGGTCATACAATAACGCCGGTTTCGGGCTGGCGGGGCGCGTAGTCGAAGCGGTGATGGGTCAGCCTTATGAAGCGGTGTGCCGGGAGTGGGTTTTGGAGCCATTGGGCTTGTCCCAGAGCTTCTTTTTCCCGGAAGAGGTGATGGTGCATCGCTTCGCGGTGGGGCACGTGAAACAGAACGAGCAGACCGTAATCGCACAGCCCTGGGCCTTCGCGCGGAATGCCAACCCCGTCGGTGGGCTGGCTTCTACGGTGCGCGACCAGCTCGAGTACGCCCGTTTTCACATGGGGGACGGCACGGCGAAGAACGGCGAGCGCATCCTTTCACCGGAGTCCATGCGGCTCCTGCAAACCCCCCAGGTCGCGGCGGCGAACGGTGGGCAGATGGGGCTTTCTTGGTTCTTGCAAGACATAGGCGGAACCCGCATCGTGTCGCACGGCGGGGCCACCAACGGGCAGATGTCGCAGTTTTGGTTCGTCCCCGAGCGGGGCTTCGCCTTCACCACGCTCACCAACCACAACGATGGCAACATCCTCAACACCGAAATCGCCAAATGGGTGCGGGAAAACCTGCTCGGTATCGTCGCCTCCGAGCCCGCGCCGCTCGAGCTTTCTGAGGGCGAAGGCGAGGAGTACGCCGGGCGCTATGTCGAAGCGGTAATGGGCAACGTGCTGGAACTCACGCGTGAGGGCACAGGTTTC
>PSMF01000222.1:0-2984 GCA_040290005.1 Meiothermus sp. | reverse complement strand
GGGCATGCCTTGAGGTTATACCCTCCCCAGCCCAGTTCAGACGGTCTCTGGTTTATCCTCAAGCTAGTAGCTGTAATAAGACACCCACTTGCTATAGCTGTAACAACCAAGGTAATAGTTGAGCTTCGTGTCTCAACATTTTTGTACAGGTGCGTAACCGAGATTTTGGCCCGCAATAACCCGAATAATTTACAAGTTGTGGAACAACTATCTGTTCGTTCTTTTCCCAGAGATAACAACCCTTCGTGTATTGGTGATGTGAATAGAAACGACCTTCTCAACCAAGATGACTATCGCTACGAGCTCAGGTCAAGTTTCCAAGACACTACTTCTGATACGTACCAATGGCTTAGGATTCAACGGGGAGTGGGTGAGGATTCCATGATACGGGATTGGTTTTTGCCGTTTTTGTACTTGCTGTACCTGGATGTCTTAAGATCCCTGTGGAGCGATACCCGACCCCAATAGTGTTGGTTAATGGGCAGAACGTGTCGCGATATAAGGCTCGCTCGGGAGAAAAGATCAAGATCACCGCTGTTCCGGGGGTTTCGGACAGCTTTGTTAAGCCCAGTGATCCCAACCAAAAAACTTACGGTATTCTCTTCGCTACGAAAAGCCAAACCGGGAGCGAATGCTTCAGCGTACGTGTGAGCCCCAGTACGAGCGCTATAGAACCCTTCTGTCCAGTGATGCCAGACTACCTCAGAAGCTTGGTTCCAGATATTGCTCCAGGCGTACCCGCAAAAGCTGTAGAGCTAAGCTACGATCAACAGGCTCAGCAGTGGAAGGTAGAGTTCCAGGTCGAAAGTGTGAGCTTATGCACTGACCCGCCAGGCTGTCCCTCCACTTTTGTAGGATTCTATTCCGCTATGCCAAGCGATCCAAAAACAATATCGCCGTTGACGAGGATACCTGACAACGGTGTCCCCATCACCGTGAATCCGTAAGTTTTAGGCAAACCGGAATTGTTAGCCTGGTAGCGGCTCGCAAGCCAAAGCTCTACTGCACCAACCGTTCTTCATCGCGGAACTGCAAATCGTAGAGTTCCTTGTACAGCCCCCCAGCCGCCATCAGTTCGGCGTGTGTGCCCTGCTGGACGATTCTCCCACCATCTAGCACCACAATTTTGTCGGCATCCCGCACCGTTGAGAGCCGGTGGGCGATCACGAAGGTGGTGCGGCCTTGCATCAGGGTCTCGAGCGCTTCCTGCACGAGTGATTCCGACTCCGAGTCGAGCGAGCTGGTGGCCTCGTCCAGAATCAGGATGCGCGGGTTTTTGAGCAGGGCGCGGGCGATGGCGACCCGCTGCCGCTGTCCACCCGAAAGCTTGACCCCGCGCTCACCGACGACGGTTTTATAGCCCTCGGGGAAACTCTCGATAAACTCGTGCGCGTTCGCGGCCTTCGCTGCTTCAACGACTTCCGCGTCTGTGGCCTCGGGCTTACCATAGCGGATGTTTTCCGCGATTGAGCCGGAGAAAAGCTGGGTTTCCTGCGGCACCAGGGCGATGTTTTCGCGCAGGTCGTGCAGCGTCAGCTCGCGGATGTCTACGCCGTCGAGCAGGATGCGCCCGCCGGTAGGGTCGTAGAAGCGAGGAATCAGGGATATCAGGGTGCTCTTCCCCGCCCCGCTCGGCCCGACCAGGGCCACGACTGCGCCGGGCTCCGCCCCCAAGCTCACGTCCTGGAGCACCTCACCCCGGTCGCCGTAGCCGAAGCTCACGTGCTCGAGGGTCACCTTTCCCCGCACCTCCTTGAGCATGGCAGGCTTCTCCGGCTCCTTTAGCTCGCTTTGCTCGTCCAGCAGCTCGAAGATGCGGCTGCTGGCCCCCAAAGCTTCCTGGAACTGGCTGAAAAGCCCCGAGAAAGCTCCTACCGCCCCCGCCACGCTGAAGGTGTAGACCAGAAACGAGACCAGTTGCCCCGGCGTGAGCGCCCCCGAGATCACCAGCCGCCCGCCAAACCACAGCACGATGCCGATGGCCGAAAACATGGCGAAAAACACCACCGGGTTGAAGGTCGCGCGAATCCGGGCGCGGCGCAGCGCCACCGCGAACGAGGCTCCGATCAGCTCGGAGTAGTGGCGGGACTCGAGGCCTTCAGCAGTGAAGCTCTGCACCACCCGCACCCCGCCTATGGCTTCTTCGGCCCTGGCGTTGGCGTCGGCCACGCGGTCCTGGAACTCCTTGGAGACCTTGCGCAACAGCCGCCCGAAGTAGAACGCTGAGAGGACCACCACCGGGACGATCGAGAGCATCAAAAGCGAGAGCTTCCAGTTCATCAGGAACAGGATAATTACCGTGCCCACCAGGGTCAGGGTCTGGCTGAAAATCTGCACCAGGGCGTTGGAGACCACGCCCTGTACGGTGGCGATGTCCGAAGTCAGGCGGCTGGTGATTTCCCCGGTCTTCCGCGCTTCGAAAAAGCGCGGGGAGAGCGTGAGCAGGTGGCTGTAAACCGTGCGGCGCAGGTCGGCCACCACGCCCTCGCCCACACGGGAGAGCAGATAACTCTGTACCGACGTAAACAGGGCTTGCACTGCGAAAACCCCGATCAGGAGAAGCACCGTGCGGTCCAGCGGCCCGGTGTCGCTGCTACCGATGCGCAGAAATGAGGCGTCAATCAGGCGGCCAATCACCTGGGGGAACAGCAGGCCGAAGGCGCTGGAAATCAGCGTCGCCACAATCGCCACCACCAGCCCTGCGCGGTAGGGCTTGGTATAGCCCAGCAAACGGCGCAACTGATTGAAATCGCGGCGCGGCTTCCGTGGGGCGGGTGGGAGATTCATGAGGGGCATTTTAGAGCGGCCCCGGTGAATGCGGGGTAAATGGTTCTACTTTGGCTGCGACAGGGCGAAGGTGTTGCCGTATAGGTCCTCGATGAGTGCGGAGAACGCCCAGCCAGCGTCTTGGGGTTCCTCGAGAATCTTCACGCCTTTGCCGCGCAGGGTTTCCACCGTCTTGTAGCAGTCGTCCACGATTAAGA
>PSMF01000221.1:0-3030 GCA_040290005.1 Meiothermus sp. | reverse complement strand
AAGCGGCTGGCCAGGGCCGCATAAGCTGGAGGAGGGGACTTTTACAACAGTTTCTAGTATGCATCTCCTACTCATCTTGCCCAACCGTAAATTCTCCTCCCCTACACGGTGCCGGGATGTCTGCGAGTCCCAGGGCGAGGTAAGTTCCGAGGTCGTCCATTTATAGTTCATGTCTGGGATGGGGATTCTCGAGATGGGATTTCACTGTCCCAGACAGGAGCTAAGATTTTAGCTTTTGGCTATCAGCAAATACATTGACGACCTGGAACTTACCTCCCCAACCCCTCCTGCGCCGTAGGAGGGTAGCCTGAACTCTGGTAGTTAGGCCTTTAGTTACTTCCCAAACCGCCGCTCACGCCCCTGGTAGCTGCGAATCGCCCGCAGAAAGTCCACCTTGCGAAAAGCGGGCCAGAAGGCATCGAAGAAGTAATATTCGCTGTAAGCCCCCTGCCACAGCAGGAAGCCGCCCAGCCGCACCTCGCCGCTGGTGCGCATGATGAAGTCGGGGTCGGGAACCCCGGCGGTGTAGAGCCGCTCGGAGATGTGCTCCATGTCGAGTTCGGCGGCGAGTTCTTCGGGAGACTTGCCGGTCTCGGCGGCCTCGCGCAAAAGGGCCTTCACCGCGTCCACGATTTCCTCGCGCCCGCCGTAGCCCATGGCAATCTGGAGCAGCATCCCGCTGTGGTGCTCGGTGGCTTTTTCCAACTCCTCCAAGGCCTCTAAAACCTTGGGCGGGAAGCGGTCGTGGCGGCCAATCACCTTGACCCGCACCTCGTTGGCGTGGATGCGCTCGTCCTTCGCCATCCGCCGCGCCTCTTTGACGAAAAGGTTCATCAGGGTCTCGACCTCGACATCCGAGCGGTTGAAGTTGTCGGTGCTAAAGACCCAGATGGTGACGGTGGGGATTTTGAGCTGCAAGCACCACTCGAGCACCTCATAGGCCTTGCTCACCCCGAACTCGTGCCCCTCGTGGCCCTCGAGGCCTAGCTCCCTGGCAAAGCGCCGGTTGCCGTCGAGAATCATCCCCAAGTGGCGCGGGGCGTGGCCCCGCAATACCTCGGCCTCGACCCGGCGCTCGTACCACCAATACAGCGGCTTGAGCACCGTTTGGGCCAGTTGAACCAATTGAAAGCGCCCGCTGGGGCGAGCAGGAGAACCCGTATTCACGGCCATAATGACCTCATCAACGCCTGTATTGTAGCGCGTTGAGGAGAAGTTTACCGCCATAACTGTCGCAAGTCTCGAGTCACAGGTCGCAGGTCGAAAACCCCGTTATTGACCTGCGACCTGTGACTATGCCTTTGCGGTCAACGGTCAACCGTAAACGGTAAACTTCTCTTCGTGCGCCTGGCCGGGCTTCACCCCGAAATCAACCTAGATGCGCTACTGGCACAGTTCGTCCCGCCGCCGCGCTTCTACGGGGCCACCTTCGCCTCCTACCGGCCCGACCCGTGCTACCCGTCGCAAGCCGAGGCTCTGCGACGGCTCCAGGACTGGGTGCACGACCGCCCCAAAGGCTTGTTCCGCAGAAAATTACCTGAGCCCGGCGGCATCTATCTCGACGGCGGCTTCGGGGTGGGAAAAACGCATTTGCTGGTGGCGACCTACTGGGACGCGCCCGAGCCCAAGGCCTATTTATCCTTCGAGGAGCTGACCTACACGGTGGGACTGATGGGCATGGCAGGCGCGGTGGAGCACTTCGGCAGGCTTCAGTACCTGTTCATAGACGAGTTCGAGCTCGACGACCCCGGCAACGCCCAGATGGTCACGAACCTGCTCGGTCAGACCATGAGCAAGGGCCTGCGGGTCGCCGCGACATCCAACACCCAACCCGAAGCCTTGGGGCAAGGGCGGTTCAACGCGGATTTGTTTCGGATTCAAATCCAGAGTCTAGCACGGCGCTTTGTCTCACTGACCTTAGAGGGGCCGGACTACCGCCAGCGCGACTTCGTTCGCTTGCCCAAACCGATGGAGCCGGAGGAACTCGAGCGCCTATTTCTCGAGGAGACCCGGCCCGCCAGCTACGACCCTTTCGCCGAGCTTTTCTACCTCCTGCGCGGGCTGCATCCGATTCGCTACCGACTCTTGTTCGAGGGGTTGCAGGTGATTTATCTCGAGGGTTTGTCCCCCATCGAGGACCAGAACGACGCCCTGCGCTTCGTGCATTTCATTGACAAGCTCTACGACCGGGGGCTGGGGTTACGGGCGTCGGGGGCGAGTCTGGAACGGATTTTTCCTGAGAGTTACCGCAACGGAGCTTTTGCCAAAAAATACGGCAGGTGCCTCTCCAGATTAGCTGAGTTGCTTTCGGCTAAACCCTAACGAGGCTAAGGAGGTCGCCAACACCATCCAAAAAAGTGTCATTCTGAGCCTGGTGTTGGCGAAAATCTGATGCTTTACAAAGGTGGGTACGTGACGGGCTTTGTAGCGCATCAGATTCTTCATCGGCAAACAACGCCTCCTCAGAATGACAGCGGTTTGGGGTTATTGATTCCCGTTCCCAAAGGCAAAAACGTTATATCAAGTGCTCCCATCCTGGACGTATTTTGTTCTCGACTCTCGACTCTTGACCCTCGACGTTCCGTGCAAATGCACCGGGAATTTCTCATCAGTCTTTTAGAGTTGAACCTATAGAGCCCTGAGAAGGAGCCGGAGGGACAGGATGAAACAGCCTTGGTTGGGTAGAGCATTGGCTTTGGTTTTGCTGTGCGCAGGGATAGGGCAAGCGCAGACCCTCCCCCGAGAAATCCGCGAGCGCATTATCGCCGCGACGGTGCTGATCACCTTCCCGATTGACCCCCAGACCGACAGCATCGGCTCGGGGACCATCATCAGCCCGCAGGGGTACATCCTCACCAACTACCACGTGATCGGCGACAACGACAGCCGCACGGTCGCGCCCAAAATCTATGTGGGCACAATCCGCTTCGTGGACCAGCCCCCTGAGGTGAAATACCTGGCAAAAGTGGTGGCCGCCGACCCCAACTTAGACTTAGAAACTGTTGTAAAAGTCCCCTCCTCCAGCTTATG
>PSMF01000028.1:0-31632 GCA_040290005.1 Meiothermus sp. | reverse complement strand
ACGGAAGCCTGGATGTATTTAGGCATGATACGCTTGCTGGTGAAGCGGCTGGCCAAGGCCGCATAAGCTGGAGGAGGGGACTTTTACAACAGTTTCTTAGAACTCGCAAGCTCGGTGCTGGAGCGCCCCCCGATGGAACTCGCCGAGGCCCACGCCGAACTCGAGGCGGCCCAAGTGCTGCGCGGGGACGCCTTCGTTCACGATTTGGTATTCGAGGCAACCCTAGCCGGGATCCCGGCGGCGGTGAAGGGGCTGTTGCACTCGAGAACGGCCCGCTACCTCCAGGGGCGCAGAAACCCCAACCCTGCCGTGATCGCCAGGCACTACCTGGAGGCGGGCGACGAACTGAGCGCGGCGGAATTCCTGGTTCGAGCCTCGCAGCAGGCCATGAACAGCTCGCTGCTGGCGGAAGCTCGAGGCTTTTCCGAGCGGGCCATCGCCATCTACCGCCAGCACGCAGACCCCAGAGAGTACGAGGCAGTGGCCGAGTTGTTCGAGGTGCTGGGGGTTAACGGCTCCTTCGAGGAGATGGGCGAGACCAGCGCCCGGCTGGTGCGGCTGGCGAGAGACCCCAAGGAGAAGGCCAAGGCGATGGCGAACTGGGCCATCTGGCTATATATGACCCGGCGTTTTGCCGGTGCCCTCGCCAAGGTGGACGAGGCCCTGGCGATTGTGGGCCCCGACGACCTCTGGAGCCAAACCACGCTGAACCAGACCGCGCTCTTGTGCTGCATCCGGCTGGGCCGCTTTGGGCGGGCCTGGGAAGCCCTGGCGGCGTACCAACACTCCGCCCAGCAGATGGGGAGGCTGGGGATTCCGAGAGCCCTCGAGGCCCAAGGGGCCTCGGTCGAGGACGAGGGAGTTTTGCTCTCCGCCCTCGACCGGCACGCCGAGGCCATCGCTCAGTACAACCGGACCCTCGCCATGATTGACCAGCACGAGCAGTTCCACTACGCCAAGGCCCGCATCCTGAGCCGCCGGGCCCACAGCGAGCTGTCGCTGGGCGACACCGAGGCGGCCTTGAGGGATATCGCCGAGTCCAAGGCGGTTGCCGAGCAGTACGCGGTGAGCGCCAGGGGGCTGGTCTGGCCCCTTACCGGCGAGGCCCTGACCCTCCTGGCCTTGGGCCGCCTACCCGAAGCCTGGGAGGCGGCCCAGGAGGCCGAGCGCTTGGATAGGGTGGAGCCGCCCAAGGTCACGTATCTGATGCTGGCGCTGATGCTGGGGGCGCTGGGGCAGCGCGAACGGGGCTTGGCCGAACTCGAGGCCTTCTTATCGCTGGGCGACACCCACCTCTCGGCAAACGTCTCGGCTCGGATTTTGCAGGCTCAGCTGGGCCAAAATCCACAGCCGCTGGGGGAGGCCGAGGCTCTGCTGGGTGATACCCCTAAGCCCGAGCTGCAAGCCCGGCTGCGGCTGGCGAAGGCCCGTTTTGCCGACCCCGACGCGGCACTGAGCTTGAGTGAAGAGGCGCTCGAGCTGGTCACGCCGCTGGGTCTAAAGCTGGCCGAAGCGGCGGCGCTAACGCAAAAAGCTCAGGCTCTTCTAAAGCTGGGAAGGTTGGAAGAAGCTCGAGCCGCCATCGAGCAGGCCCTGAACCACCCGGCCTCGCTGCTGAGCCCCGCCGAGAGGCATTTCACCGCGTACGAGATTCTGGGGGGGCTGGGCGACGCGGACGCAAAGGCCCACCTCGAGGCCGCCCAGAACTGGATTCACCAGACCGCGCAGAAGTTGCCCAAAGACCTGCGGGCCGCTTTCCTAGGCCAACCGGCGCACCAGAAAATCCTTTGAGGAACAGGGGCCCGATAAGCGTGTAGGGGCGGGTCTGAGACCCGCCCCTACGATCCCCGCAACCACCTTTCAAGGCTTGGTCAGCTCAATCTGCGGCAGGGAATCCGGCTTCAGTTCCTGCCCACCGCTGGGATAACCGTTGGCTTGCAGGATGTAGGCCACCAAATCCAGGGTCTGGGCCTCGCTCAAGGTTCCGGCCCGCCCCAGCGGCATTCGGCTGGCGATGTAGGTCCTGAGTTCCTGGGCGCTACGCCCACCCCACTTGCTGAGGAACCGTGGGCCCGAAAGCAGCGGGCCGTAGCGGCCCTCGAGCCGCGCCCCGTGGCAGCCCGCGCACTGCTGAAAAACCAGGGCCTGACCCCGCTGGGCCTGGGCCGGGCTGAACCACGCCGCGCGTTGCGCCCCGCTGCCCTCAGCGAACACCAGCGCCGTGGCGAGCAGGCCGGTGAGAATCAAAGAAAGGGCTGGTTGCTTCATGACAGTTTCCTAAAAGCATTCCCTGTCCAGCACGGCGATCGAATATCTGGGTTCTGGACAGGAAGGATGGGCAGGCTTCCTGACCCGCCTTACTGACCCGCCTCGAAGTTGGAGTAGACGAAGTTATAGGCGTTAGCCTTAGCGTCAAAGGTGGCGGTGAAGGTCTTGGGGTAGAGGGTTTTACGGCCCACCTTCTCTGGGCGGGGCACCGCGAAGCTGAAGTTCTGCTTGGTGAGCAGGAACTCCCGAGTGATCATCGGCTCGGTGAAGGTGTACTTCCCGCCGTAGAACCCCGCGATCATCACCTTGTCAAACAGCCCGGGCTTGAACTGTCCAGGACCGCTGAACTCGCTCATGGGCAGGCCGTGGAAACCCATCATCGGCACGCAGAACTCCGCGGCGTTGGCCCCCGGAGGCACCGCCGGTGCGTAACCCTGGGGGGTGAGTTCCATGGCCGGGGGGGTCAGGTTTTTACAGTCCACCGCCCTCACCTGGGCCTCGGGCACCCCGAAGAAGTGAAAGTCGAAGTGCGGGGTCAGGTAGCGCTCAGGGGGGTGGCCGAACTGCTCCCAGTACAGCTCCATGTGGTCTAAAAAGGTGGTCTGCTTCACCACCTCGGGGAAGTTTAGGCTCAGGGTGGGCATCATCATCATCGGCCCAGCACTAGGGGGTTTGGCCCCTGCCGCGGGCAGGGGGGCTTGCTCGATACCGCTCAGGGGGATGGTGACCCCTGCTTCTTGCACCGTGCCCTTGGCGTCGAGCTTGGCCCAACTGCTGGTCTTGGCCCCAAACAGCAACCCCTCTTGACCCTGCACCACCTTGCCTTGGCCCTGCGCGACTACCGCCAGCGTGCCCAGACCCAGTGCAGCTACAGCAAAGCTTGTCCAGATAATTCCCTTCATAGCTTCTCCTTTGCCCCTTCTTCTCAAGGTTGCAGGCAAAGAATACGAAAGACAGCGTCACAAAAACGTTACAAGCTAAATAAGCTGTGCGACAAAGAAAACTGGCCCTTGAGATAATCCATCTTCGGAAGCGAGATTAAGGGGTTTCCTCTTTGTTTATGCCCATGAGTAAGGCATTTTTTGGCGTCAGCATATTTGCTCTGCATTTTCCCTCTGTCACAGCCCGGTCACAGCCCCGTCGCTAAGCTCCTGCCTGTCCGGTTGGACGTAAAGGAGAAGCGTATGACTGAACTGTATCTCGCACTCAAACTGGTCCACATCTTCGC
This sequence comes from Meiothermus sp., assembly GCA_040290005.1. Classification (GTDB taxonomy): domain Bacteria; phylum Deinococcota; class Deinococci; order Deinococcales; family Thermaceae; genus Meiothermus. The sequence continues at coordinate 28,136 of PSMF01000028.1, read as the reverse complement.
GGCCTTAGCCCTATTCGCCGTTGAGGGCGTGGTGGCCGTGGCCTTCCCCCAGGCCCGAAGGGCCAAGGATTTTGCGGCACTCGCCGGGGCGATGGGCTTTATCAAGACCGCCGTGCCGGTGGCGAAAATTGCCCTCCCGCTTTTATTTGTCACCGGCCTCGCCATGATGTTCGCGGTCTGGGGCTTTGGGATGGCCTGGGCCAACCTGGCCCTGCTCATTTTCGTCGCGGTACTTATTGGGGAAATCCGCATGGACCCGCCCTGGACCGCGAAATCGCAGCGGGTAAGGGCGGTCCTTTAACCCCGAGGGCTAAGGAGCTGCTCGAGAGCCGCCAACACCGCACCTGGATGAGCCTGCGCACCGGGCTAGCCCTCGGCCTGGTGTTCTTGATGACCGTGAAGCCGGGGCTCCTGCTGGGCCTCGTGGGCGTGGTCGCGCTCGCCGCCCTCAGCGTGGGCCTGAGCGCCCGCGAGAAGACAGGCCAGCCTCAGCCACAGACGGCGGCTTCCTAACCTCGAGCACCTCCTCCGGCCGCCGACAGACCAAAACCATCGGTTTTTCGTCTCAGGAGCCTTGCACAAACCGATCACAGCTCGGTCACACCCTTTGCCCTCGATTGGCCGCGGCGTTGGGAGTGGCTGACCCCAAGGAGAAGAACATGAATCTCAAACCCGTATTCTGGACCCTAGCCCTCGGCCTGCTGGCGGCCTGCTCCTCCCCCGCCAAGCCCAATCCTCAGCCGCAGCACCGACTGGCCGCTATCGTTCTGGTCCATCTCGGCGTTGTAGGTCTCAGGGTTGACCGCGCCGGGGCCTTTCTTCTCGTAGGTATGGGAAGGCGAGCAGCTTTGGCTTTTGACCGCCCCGGTCCAGGGTTGGAAGGTGATCTGGCTTTTCTCCAAGTCGAGCTTGACGGTGCCCTTTTCCCAGATGAACAAGGACGACTCACAGCCGTAGGTGGAAATCTGGAGCAGGCGGGTGCGCTCGTATTTGCCGTCGGCCTCCAAGCGGAAACGGTCGCCTGCCCCGTTGGGCTGGCCCCAGCTTCCCGTAACCGGGTCGTAATACTGGATGGTGGAGATGCGCCCGTACAGCCACTCCCCTTGGAGTTCGGCGGGCACCGGGGTTCCGGCAGGGCCGCTGGTGGGCATCCCTCCGGCACCGCCGCAGGCGGCCAACAAGAGGACTAGAAGCGGGATGAATCTCAGCAGTTGACGCATGGTGTTCTCCTTTGCCCGGGCGCTCACCCGGTTGCCAGGGCAGTCTAGGTGGGGGGTTGTGACGAGGGTGTGACGGGTTTGGGAACCCAAAATGAGAGCGGGGGAAGGGACACTAGCAGCAGGATGGGACTCTGCTCTGCGCCCCGGCCCCCAGGTGTGACTTTTGCGTGACCTTTGTGTGAGGCCCCCGTGATCCCCCTCCCCTAGCCTCAAGGCCATGAGGTTAGGAGGGGCCGCCATGTTCGATCTGCACGACCGCTTACGGGCGGGGCTGCTGGGGCTAAAGGGGGTTCGGGCCCGCCCGCTAGGCCCGGACGAGGGATTCTTTTACACCGCTGAGGGCGGCACCCCGAGCCTGTTCTGTAGCCTCAGCGACCCCGGAGCCTCCTCAAACCAAACCCGTTACCGCTTCGTGCGGGTCGCGGGGCTCGAGGGTTTGGCCGGTGCGTGCGTACCCGGCTGGCCGGGCTGGATGCAGGTGATAGACCCCGGCAGCGACGCCGAGGAGGCGCTGTGGAACTGCTTGCACGGGGCCTATCAGGGGGCGGTCGCGCAGGGTTTGGCCCAGCGCCCGCCTTCCAACCTTTACAGAGGAGATCATGTCGCCCACCCGTCCGCCTGAAGCCCAGCAGCCCTCCCGCTACGGCCCCGACGACCAGATCGGGATGCTCAACGAGATCAGCGCCGCGAAGGTCGCGCAGGCCGCAGCCTTGGTGAAACAGGGAAATCTCGAGTCCTCCACGAGCATATCCCAGCGTTTCCAGGACGCAGTTTTCGTCAGCGCCTGGACACCACCGCCCATCAAACCAACCGCCGCCGCGCAGACGCGGGGCCAGAGGGATGGGGCGAGAACGGGCTCAACTGGGTTATAGAGACGGTCTACGCCACCTCGCAGATGGGCACCCACCTGGATGGGCTCAACCATTTACAAATTGGCGAGCGGTTCTACAACGGGCACACCTTAGCCGAGATCGCCGAGGAGTGGGGCACCAATAAGTTGGGCCTCGAGACCGTGCCGCAGATCATCACGCGGGGAGTGCTGATTAATGCGGCCCGGATTCGCGGTGTGGAGCGCTTAAACCGGGGCGAGGTTATCGCTGTCGGGGACGTGAAGGCTGCTTTGGAGAAAAGCGGGTTGAGACTCGAGCGCGGCGATGCCCTCCTCTTCCATACCGGCTGGGGCGGGTTCTGGACAACCGATAACGAAACCTACCTATCGGGGCAGCCGGGGCCCGGAATCGAACTCGCCGAGTGGATGGTGGAGCAGGGCGTCGTGCTTACCGGCTGCGACACCTGGAGCTTTGGCCCGGTCCCGCCGGAAAATCCCCACCGGCCCTTTGAAGTCCCGCAGACCCTCAACGTCCGGCACGGGGTGTTCGTGGCAGAGAACCTGTTCACCGCCGAGCTGGCCGAAGGGAACCCGTCAAAAGAGTTCATGTTGGTGCTGTCACACGCCAAGCTGCGGGGGGCCACCGGCGCGTGGGTCGCCCCGCTCGCGGTCGTGTAGGAGAAGGTATGAGCGTCACCGAGATTCACCAGCTATCGGACCTGTTCCGCAAAGCCGGGCAGGCTCATCACCGGGCCTTCATTCGCACGAACGGTGAGGACCCCGAGTGGCCGCTGTGGTACGCGGAATACCTGCTGCCCCGGCTCAAGCCCTATCTGGCCCGCTCCGTCAGCAACAGCGAGCTGGTGTGCTGGCTGATCCAGACCGAGAAAGACCGGGCGGTAGCTGATTGGCCTACCGTCTATGCGATGCGGTTGCTCGAGGACTACGGCAGGGAAGCCACGATTGAGGGCTAAAGGAGGCAGGGTATGAGCGAGATGTTGAAGGCGTTGCACGAGTTCGAGTACCGGCGCGAGCGGCTATTACAAGAGGCGCGGGAAGAACGAGCGCGGGCGGAAGCTGGGGCCCAACCGCTTTCCAGTGAGAGCAAACCGGTTCAGCCAAAGGATTTAGAAAAAGCCGCATAGGGAGGATGTATGAACGGACTCAAGGGGAAAAACGTGCTGGTGACGGGGGCCAGCTCCGGCATCGGCCAGTCCATCGCGGTGCGCTTCGCCCAAGAGGGCGCGAACGTAGCGCTCAACTACCTCACCGGCGATGCCGCCGAGACCGAGGAACAGATTCACGGCTACGAGATGTGCAGTTCGCAGGCCAAGAGCTGCGGGGTGAAGGTTGTGCAGGTGCAGGCCGACGTCTCCAAGGAGGAGGACGTTCGGCGGATGATCCAGCAGACCATTGACGAACTCGGCAGCGTGGACGTGCTGGTCAACAACGCGGGCATCCAGATTTCGGTGGAGTCGGAGATGCTCGACACCGCCAAGTTCGACAAGGTGCTCTCGGTCAACCTGCGCGGAGCCTTTATGGCGGCCAGGGAGACCATCCAGCACTGGCTCGAGAAAAACCAGCCTGGGGTCATCATCAACGTTTCCTCGGTCCACCAGATCATCCCCAAGCCCAAATACCTCGGTTACTCGGTGAGCAAGGGCGGGATGCAAAACCTCACCCGGACATTAGCCCTCGAGTACGCCTCGCGCGGCATCCGGGTCAACGCCATCGCACCCGGCGCGACGGTCACGCCCATCAACCGGGGTTGGATTGACGACCCGGTGAAGCGCGCCCAGGTCGAGAGCCACATCCCCATGCGCCGCGCCGGGACCTCCGAAGAGATGGCGGCGGCTACCGCCTTCCTGGCCTCCGACGAGGGGGCGTACATCACCGGACAGACCCTGTTTATTGACGGCGGCCTGACGCTCTACCCGTCCTTCGAGACCGCCTGGAGTTCGGAGTAGCCGTGAGTGCTGAGATGATCGCCCGGACCATCGGGTTTATCCTCGCACCAGCGGTGATGATCAACGCCTGCGCGGTGGCCCTGAACGGCCTGCTAGCGCATTACGCGGCCATCAGCGACCGACTGCGCGGGTTGGCGAAAGAGCGCCTCGAGCTGCTGCGTCTGCGGGTCGAGGCGTCGCGCGGGCTCTTCGTGGGGGAGCGGCTCGAGGAGATTGACACCCAACTGCCGCAACTGCTGGTGCGCCACGCGCTGATGCGAACCTCGATTCTCTGGGTGTTCATCGCGGTTTCGCTGTACGTGGTGACGATGCTCATCATCGCGCTCGCCGCCTTCAGCGCCCCTTGGGTGGCGACCCTTGCGCTGGTGCTGTTCCTACTCGGCACGGCGGCCCTGCTAGGCGGGGTTTCGCTCACCGTGCTGGAGATTTACCGCTCGCACGGCGCGGTGGACTACGAGGTGCGGCAGGTCTCGAGGCTCCGGGTGGGCGAAAGGAGGGGGGCATGAACTGGACGGGAAATGAAGAGTGGCTCGAGGCCGACGGCCTGGGCGGTTTCGCCTCGGGGACGGTGGACGGCATCCGTACCCGGCGCTACCACGGGCTGCTGCTGACCGCGCAAACCCCGCCAACGGGCCGAATCATGTTGGTGAACGGGTTTGAAGCCTGGGTGCAAACCCCCACTGGTACGTTCTTTCTGACCTCGCAGCACTACGCGCCGGACGTGGTGTATCCCGAGGGGAGCGGGTATCCCGAGGCCTTCGAGCCCGCTTCTTGGAGCCGCTTCTGGAACACTTGGGCACCGCCGGGCTCGGGCACGTCTCGGAAATCGCCGATGGCGACGCATCCTATAAACCCAACGGCTGCCCGTTGCAGGCCTGGAGTTTGGGCGAAGTGCTAAGGTTGGATCAACAGGTCCTGTCTGCAAAGAAACCCGAGGGGGTGGAGCGATGAGCCGGATTCCCGCGAACGCCGAAGAGCGGCGCTTGGCCGAAGATGCTTCGAGAGCGCACAACTGGAAGCGCTGGGGGCCGTATCTGGCCGACCGGCAGTGGGGCACCGTGCGCGAGGATTACTCCGAGAGCGGCGACCCCTGGAGCTATTTCCCCCACGACCACGCCAGAAGCCGCGCTTACCGCTGGGGCGAGGACGGCCTGCTGGGGCTCACCGACCGCGAGGGGCGGCTAGCCTTCGGGATCGCGCTGTGGAACGGGAAAGACCCCATCCTCAAGGAGCGGCTGTTCGGCCTCACCGGGCCGGAGGGAAACCACGGCGAGGACGTGAAGGAGCTGTATTACTACCTGGATTCCACCCCCTCGCACAGCTACATGAAGGCACTGTACAAGTACCCGCAGGCCGAGTTCCCGTATGGAAAATTAGTCGAGGAGAACCGCAAGCGCGGCAAGGACAGCCTCGAGTACGAACTCCTCGATACCGGGGTGTTCGACGAGGGCTATTGGGACGTGTTCACTGAGTACGCCAAGGCCGGGCCAAACGACATCCTGGTCAAAATCACCGCCGCCAATCGCGGCTCGCAGACGGCAACCTTGCACCTGCTTCCCACACTGTGGTTCCGCAACACCTGGAGTTGGGGCCGCACCGGGGAGGGTTACTGGCCCAAGCCGAGCATACGGCTCGAGGGCGGTCGCCTCGCCGCCGAGCACGCCGACCTAGGGCGGTTTTACCTCGAGGCCGAGGGCAATCCTGATTTTCTCTTCACCGACAACGAGACCAACACCGAGCGGCTCTACACCTTCCCCAACGTCAACCCGTACGTCAAAGATGCCTTTCACCGCTACGTGATCGGCGGCGAAGTTCAGGCTGTAAACCCCGATGGTGTCGGTACGAAAGCGGCTGCCTATTACAAGCTCGAAGTTCCCCCTGGTGAACAAGTCAGCGTTCAACTACGCCTCTACGCCCACAACGAAGCTCCGTCAGAAACTTTTGGTGCGGCATTCGACCAAGTGTTCACCGAACGCGTCAAAGAAGCGGACCAGTTCTACGCCAAGCGGCTCGAGGGGATGAACGAGGAGGAAGCCAAAGTCGCTCGCCAAGCCTACGCCGGGCTGCTGTGGGGCAAGCAGTTTTTCCACTACTCGGTGAGGGACTGGCTCGAGGGCGACCCCTCTCAGCCTGCCCCGCCTGAGTCGCGCAAACGCGGGCGCAACGCCGAGTGGCGGCACCTCTACAACCGCGACATCATCTCCATGCCCGACAAGTGGGAGTACCCCTGGTATGCCGCCTGGGACCTGGCTTTCCACATGATTCCCTTCGCCAAGGTAGACCCCGATTTCGCCAAGGACCAGCTCGCGCTCTTCCTGCGCGAGTGGTATCAGCACCCCAACGGGCAAATCCCAGCCTACGAATTCGCCTTTGGGGACGTAAACCCCCCGGTTCATGCCTGGGCCGCCTGGCGGGTCTACAAGATGACCGGAGAACGGGGACAGCGCGACCGGCGGTTCCTCGAGCGGGTTTTCCAGAAGCTGCTGCTGAACTTCACCTGGTGGGTCAACCGCAAGGACTTAGAGGGCCACAACCTGTTCTCGGGCGGCTTCCTGGGTCTCGATAACATCGGGGTGTTCGACCGCAGCAAGCCGCTGCCTACGGGCGGGCACCTGGAGCAGGCCGACGGGACGGGCTGGATGGCTTTCTACTGTGCAACAATGCTGGCGATGGCCCTGGAATTAGCCGCCGAGGACCCAGTGTACGAAGACCTGGCCTCCAAGTTCTTCGAGCACTTCATCGCCATCGCCGATGCCATGAACACCCTCGGCGGAACCGGGCTGTGGGACGACCAGGACGGCTTCTACTACGATCAGCTCCACCTGGACGGGAGCAAACTGCCGCTGCGGGTGCGCTCGATGGTGGGCCTGCTGCCCTTAATCGCGGTGGAAGTGCTCGACCAGGCCGTGATAGACAAGCTCCCCGGCTTCAACAAGCGGATGAACTGGTTCTTAGAAAACCGCCCCGACTTAGCCCGCCACATCGCCTGCATGCTGCCGAAAATGGTGGATGGCTCCGAGCAACGCCTGCTGGCGATTCCGAATCGGGAGCGGCTCGAGCGCATCCTGCGCTACCTGCTGGATGAATCCGAATTCCTCTCGCCGCACGGCATCCGCGCCCTTTCCAAGACGCACGAGGCGCAGCCCTACACTTTCTACGAGGGCGGCATGGAGCACCGCGTCGCCTACGACCCCGCCGAGGGTACGAGCGGCCTGTTCGGCGGCAACTCCAACTGGCGCGGCCCGGTCTGGATGCCGGTGAACTACCTGCTGGTGGAAGCTTTGGAGCGTTACCACCACTTCTACGGCGACGAGCTGAAGGTGGAGTATCCCACCGGCTCGGGGCAGTTTATGAACTTGCAGGAGGTCTCGGAGGAACTGGCCCGGCGGCTCTCCGACCTCTTCCTGCCCGACGCACAGGGCCACCGTCCTGCGCATGGCGGCGAAGAGCGCTACGCCAGCGACCCGCACTGGAAGGGTTTGGTGCTCTTCTACGAATACTTCCACGGCGACACCGGGCGCGGGGTGGGAGCTAGCCACCAAACCGGGTGGACGGCGCTGGTGGCACCTTTGCTCGAGAGCTTGAGGAAGAAGGAGTTTGTCAAAACCCACTAAACCAGGCTCGAGCGCCCCAGCCACACTTCCACTGCCCCAGCGAACCGCTCGAGGTCTTCTACATCGTTATAAACCTGCGCCGAGATGCGCGCCCACAGCCGCCCGCCCATCGCCATAATCGGTACTTCGATGTGTCGCTCGAACAACAGCCAGTCCTTGAGCCGAGCCGCTTCTTCGCGGCTCGAGTCCCCCTCGCCCGGCAAGGGCAAGGTGACCATCGAGCCGATCATCGCTTCCTGGGTTTTCAGCTCCAGCCCCCAGCGCTCGGTGAACATCTGGACAGCTTTCCAGGCCAGGGCGTGGTTGTACTCGCGCATGGCCTCCGGGCCGAGAAACTCCTGCATGAACTTTATCCCTTCCGGCGCGGCCAGATAAGCCGAAGGGTCTTGGGTGCCCACCCAGTCGAACTCCTGGGCGAAGCCTTGATCAAGCCCCCAGGAAATCACCGGCGGGTGCAGGTCTTTTTGGCGCTCAGGCGCAGCCCAGAGGATGCCGCAGCCGCGCGGGGCGAAGGCCCACTTGTGCAGGTTGCCCGCGTACCAGTCCACCCCGAGGCTGGGGATGTCCACCGGAATCTGACCGGGCGCGTGCGCTCCGTCGGCCAGCACGGGAACGCCTCGAGCATGGCAGCGGGCGGCCATCTCAGCCAGAGGCAAAATCAGCGCGGTTTCGGAGGTGAGGTGGTCGAGGATGGCGAGCTTGGTGCGCGGGGTGAGGGCACGCTCCACGGCTTCGACGTGCTGGCCGGGGTCCGAGGCAGGGAAGGGTAAGTCGAACCTCACCACCCTGGCCCCGCGTTCCCGCGCCACGAACGCCGCCGCATTCGCCACCGCGCCGTAAGCCAGATTGGGAACGAGGATTTCATCGCCTTCCTGAAACTCCAGTGAGCGCAGCACCGCATTAACCCCGGTTGTCGCGTTGCCTACGAAGACCAGATCATCCCCTTTAGCCCCTAAAAACTCCGCGACCTCCTGGGCTGCCGCCCACAGGCGAGGCTGAGCGAGTTCCGATTCGCCGGAAAGCCCGGAAAGCTCGCGCAACAAGTACCGCGCCGGTTGCCGCTCGATCTCCTCGCAGATGGCCTGCTGGGCCCCCAGCACCCGCCAGGGTGTGACCCCCACGGTCCCGTGGTTGAGATAGGTGGTCTGCGGCTCCAACGGCCAGTGCTGCAACAGGGTTCGGCCAAAGCGTTTCATCACCTTGAATTATCTCAGATCAACGCTGCGACCAAATCGTGACCTCTTTGTGAAGTCTCCGCGACCGCTTGACCCTAGCCTGGGTCTCAGGAGGCCATCCATGACCCGAGCCCCTTTTGTCAACAAACTGCCTGCCCTCACCGGCTGGGAAGAAAGCGCCCACAGCCTGCACCGGGCCGCAGAACTGCTCGGAGCTATCCGCATGTTGGTGCGCGACCCCATGCCCAACTACTTAGAGCTGGCTTTACGAGTTGATCCCAGCGGACTTTCCACCGATGTTCTGCCTTCTGGCGGGTCGGTGGTGCTGGACTTTGGCAAAGCCGCGCTGATCGTGACCTCCAAATCCGGAGCACAAGCTTCCCTCGAGCTAAACGCACACACCCAAGCTTCGCTGCTAGAGGCGGTGCTCGGAACCCTCGATGCCAATGGCGAAGGATTGGCCCCAGCTCGTAATGGATCGCTCAGCAAGGGTTTCTTAGCGGCTCTTCATGCCAAAATGCACACCCTGTATGGGAGCCTCGAGCTGACCTCCACCGAACCCCTCACGGTAGACCCCAAGGTGAGCGCGGAGTACGGTGCGGCGCTATACGGCGTGTTCACCGCCATCGCCCGCTGGAAGGCCCGCCTCACCGGCCCCCAGACCCCGCTGGTGGTCTGGCCTGAGCATTTCGACCTTTCTACCTTGTGGTTCGCCAGCGGCCACGCGGAGGAGTCCGGCCCGCACATGAACTATGGCTTCGCGCCCTTCGACGCTATCCACCCGCGCCCCTACCTCTACGCCTATGCTTACCCGATGCCAGGGGGCTTCGAGCGGCTGCCTCTGCCGAAACCTGCCCAGTGGCACACCGAGGGCTGGAAAGGTGTGTACGTGCCTTACGACGAGCTTGCCAAATCCAATGACCCCGAGGCGCTGATCGAGCGGATTTTTGGGGACGTTTACAGGGTTTTAGCTTCTACACTCCAGCGGTGAGGCAGATCGCCCATGTTGTCATCGCTGCTCGAGCCCACCGAGGACAATCCTGCCATCAGCCGCGTGATTGACCGCAACACCCGCACCCTCTACCGCCTGCGGCTGCAAAACGAGAGGCGGCGTAGCCTGCAAGACCGCGCCGCCGATGTGCGCACCAACTTCTCGGGGCGGATGCTGTTTGTCTACTTGCACCTGGTTTGGTTTATAGCGTGGTTTTTGCTGAACACCGGGCGCTTTGGCCTAAAGCCTTTTGACCCCTTCCCTTACGGCCTCCTCACCCTGATTGTCTCCCTCGAGTCCATTTTCCTCTCGACCTTTCTGCTCATCAGCCAGAACCGTATGGCCGAAATTTCGGAAAAGCGTTCCGCGCCTTCGCCAACCCCTCGGACGAGTTTTTGGCGACCCTCGAGCGGACTCCCGCTCTACCGCGCAGTCCCAACAGACGGAAGCCGTGCGGAAGCTTCGGAAAACCGAGTGCCCCGTCCGTAAGCCCAATAGGTCAGGCCCAGCGTCGCCAGCGCTAGGAGCAGGTCAAAAGCCAGCCGCTCCAGCGCCCCCAGGTGAGCCGAGAACTGAAACACCCCGATACCCAGGGAAACCCCGTTGTTGTTGCCCTGTAAAAACAAATCGGCGGCGAAGTTGTGAAAGGCGTGAACGGTGGTGGTCAGCGTCAAGGAGCCGCTTTTGAGGTACATATAGCCCAGCGCAATCCCCACCAGGAAGTGGCTGACCAGCATAAAATCCACCCTTTTGAAGATGGCGTGGCTCAGTGAGAAAAGCACCGCCGAGACCAGCAAGGCCCAAGCGGTCCCGTAGCGCGAGCGCAACAGGGGCAGGATATAGCCCCGGTTCAGCACCTCCTCGTGCAGCACCCCGAACTCCCCCAGGAACCCGATCAGCAGGAGCCCCAACGAAGGCGCGACGGCGGTGATGGGGTGCGCCCCGCTGCGGCTTATGAGCAGCATGTAGCCTGCCGCCAACCCCAGGGTGAGAATCCCCGCCAGCAGGGCAAAAACCGCGTCTTTGGGGCCAAAGGCGAAGGAAAAGGCTCGGGCCGGGACCCCGCCCAGCTTCTGGCCGTATAGCACGAACGAGCCCGACAAAACCGCTGCCAGCAACAGGTCGGCCCACATCCGGGTTAGGGGGTCGTGCAGCACCGCGTCCCCCAGCCGGAGTGCGAGCAGCAGGCCGAAGACCACCCCGGTTCCCAGCACGAAGGTCAGCTCCGCGCCCAGGATGCGCAGGATGGTGTTTGCCGCAACGCCAACTTCGGACGGAACTTTTCGCAGGGTCATAGGGTTCACCTCAGGGGTCAGTATGGTCCGGTAAAAGGGAGAATGCCTTGTACTTAAGGTCAAGGCAAAGGCTGTACCAAGGGGCTCAGGCCCGCGCCTCGGCGGAGAGGGGGCTCGAGAGCTTTCCCGCGATCCAGCCGGTAAAGATCAGCAGCAAGGGCGCAAATTCGGCCAAGGTCAGGTTGAAGAAGGAGATGCCGATAGAGAGCAGGAAGATGGCCTGGACGATCAGGCCCCGGTAGTTGCGGTAGCGCACCTGGGCGGGCTCTAAGGGCTCTACCATCCCGCCGCGCAGGGCGTGCAGCCAGGCCAGCGTGAGCAGCACACTGATGGCGACATAGTTTAGCGCGAACACCACCCAGCTCAACTGGTAGTTGCCATACTCCCCCAGCAGCCCCGATGAGAAAGGCAGGAACGCCACGAACAGCAGCATGAACAAGTTGAGCCAGGTCAGGCGGGTGTCGTACCGCGTGATGTGACCGAAAGTCTGGTGGTGGGCCACCCAGTAAACCCCCAGCACCAAAAAGCTCAGGACATAGCTGTAGAGCTTGGGGGCCAGGCCCAGGAGGGCCGCAGCGTACTCGGTGGGGGATGGGTGGTGCCCCAGCGGCGGCAGGCGGATGTCCAGTACCAGCAGGGTGAGCGCGATGGCGAACACCGCGTCGCTCATAAAGACGATGCGCTCGAGGCCGCTCACTTTTTCCTCAGTTCGGTGGAGCATATAGGTCTCCTCAAGCCCGGCGGGGGCGAAGCGATCTCCCGCTGAACCAAGCCAGCAGGGAGAACTTAGGGGTCTGGGCCTGAGGGGCGATTTTGGCCCGCCGGTGTTGCTGGGCTTCGGACCACAGGCTCTCGGTGCGTTCCTTGGCGAGACACGCCTGAAGTTGCGGGTTTACAAACATGGTCTCCTCCCAACACTATTTCTCTGTCACAGGGCCTAATTCCTGGATTTCTGCGGGCGCAGCAGGAGGGTTACCCCGGTGAGCATCAGAAACAGGGGCTATATGCCGCTCAGGTTGAGGCTGAACAGGAAAGCTGCACCCAAAAGGGTCAGCACCCCGCCGCCCAACAGCGCGCCGGTCGCTCGAGAGCTAAGGCCGTGGTCGGTTTGGAAGAAACCGTAGCCCCTAAACAGGGTCGCCGCGCCTGGAACCAGCAGAAACAAGGCCCACCAGTGGCCCAGGTCCAGCCCGGTGAGGTTTTGCACCAGAAAAACCAGACCCAAGCCCAAGAGCACCAGACCGCCGATCACCGAACCACTGCGCTGGGTATCGTTCATCACTGCCTCCGTTTCAGGGGCGGGGTCTCCGCCCGAACCTGCCGTTATTACAACGGAGTTTGTCCGCAGAGCCATTGGCCTTCTGAGCAGGGCAGCCCATTGGACTAAAGGACAAGGGCAAACCCTCAAGGCCCTGCGAGGCTGGAGTTTGGGAGGCGGAATATGCATAGCCAACAAATCCAGGCCGAAGTGACCAGGGCCGTACTGAACACGCTGCGCCAGGATACAGCGTTCAACCGAAAACACCGCCCCAGACCGGGCGCGGCCCGTTGGGTCTGGCTGGCCCAGATGCTCGGGTGCTTGTAACGGGCGCGGCCCTTGCGCCATTCATTTTGGACTTAAGGACAATGACCGCTCCGGGTTCCCGCCCTATGCTCGGGTTCGGGACGGGCGTCTGAGGAGCAAAACCCCCATGATCAACCACCTGGCGAGAGTCAACTTCTACACCGCGAACCTGGAAGAAGCGCTGCGGTTCTACCAGTCCTTGGGGCTCCACCTAAAGCGGGAGCTGAAGCTTCGCAAAGGGCATCGCGCCCTCGAGCTGGCCTTCGCCCACGACCAGACCAAGCTGCTCTTGCACAACGACCCCCTGATGCAGTTCACCGACGTGACCCTGGAAGTAGCCGACGTGCGGGAGACCTACCGCTCCTTGAGCCACAACCCCGACGTGTTGTGGCTGCGCCTTCCCACCCAGACCGCACATGGCTGGACGGCCACCTTGCGCGGCCCGGACGGCAACGTGCTAAACCTCCAGAGCGGCTCGAGAGGGTAAATTAAACCCCGGTAGCTGTGGGTCAGGGGTGCAGGAATGGAAGAAACCAAGATCAAGGTGTTGCTGGTGGACGACCACGGGGTGGTGCGCCAGGGGATGCGGCTGTACCTAGCGGGCGACCCCAGCATTGTGATCGTGGGCGAGGCCAAGAACGGCCAGGAAGCGATCGAGCAGGTCGAGAAGCTCGCCCCGGACGTGGTGATCATGGACCTGCTGATGCCGGTGATGGACGGTATCACGGCCATCCGCGAGATCAAGCGGCGCTTCTCTGATGTGGAGATCGTGGCCGTGACCAGCGTGCTCGAGGATAAGAAGGTGGTGGACGCGGTGCAGGCCGGGGCGATGGGTTACTTGCTCAAGGACACCGACGCCGCAGCGCTATCCGAGGCCATCCACGCCGCCAGCCGGGGCGAGGTACGGCTCCACCCCGAGGCCGCCAAGCGCCTGATGCGCGAGGTGCGCACCCCCGAGATGCGCGAGTCGCTCACCCCGCGCGAGACCGAGGTGCTGCGCCTTTTGGCGAACGGGCTTTCCAACAAGGCCATCGCACGCGAGACCGGAGTAGAAGAGCGCACCGTAAAGGCCCATGTGAGCAGCATCATGTCCAAGCTAGGGGTGAGTTCGCGCACCCAGGCCGCCCTCTTCGCCCTGAAGGAAGGTCTGGTGGGGTGAACACCGAGATACTGCGCCATCTGGTGGAAGCCTCGCTGGACGGGATCGTGGTCCTCGAGCGGCAGTGGTTCATCACCTATGCCAACCCCGCCGCCTGCCGCATCCTGGGGCGCCCCCAAACAGAAATCTTGGGGCGCAGCCTGCTGGAGTTTATCGCCGAGCACCACCGCGACCAACAGCGCATTCAGTCCACCCGCGATACCCCAGGGCTTTACGACACCACCATCGTCCTCCCCGGCGGCGAGGAGCGCGTCATCGCCTATTCCACCGAGCTGCTGCCGTCGCCGGGCAAGGACAAGAGCTTTGCGATCTTCCGCGACGTGACTCAGGAGCGCCGCGCCCAGCGGGAGGCCGAGCAGAAGAACCGGGAACTCTCAGCCCTGCTCGAGGTCTCCCGCGATGTGGCCCTGACCCTGGAGATGCGCCCGCTGCTGGGCCAGCTTTTGGAGAAACTCTCGGGCGTGGTGGAGTACTCGGGGGCAGCCATCTTCACCCTGAGGGACGACCAAACGCTCGAGCTGCTGTGCTACCGTGGCCCCTTGCCCCAAGAGAAGCTGGTCCAGCGCTGGGACCTGCGGCTGGCCCGCCACAGCCAGGAGGTGATCCGGCGGCGCAGCCCGGTGATCATCCCCGACGTAAGTGCCCGCACCGCGCTGGCCGCGGCCTTTCGCGCCACCGCCCAGGCCCAGCTCGGCTACGTACCGCAGGTGATCGGCACCTGGATGGGGGTGCCACTGATGGTACGCGACCGGGTCAGCGGGGTGCTGGCCTTCGACCATCAAGTCACGCAGGCCTACAGCGCCGAGCAGGTCGAGCTGGCCCAGGCCTTTGCCCAACAGGCCGCCGCAGCCATCGAGAACGCCCAGCTCTTCGAACAAGCCCAGGGCAAGGCCGCGCTGGAGGAGCGCGCCCGCCTGGCGAGAGAACTCCACGACTCAGTTTCCCAGGCTCTCTACGGCATCGCCCTGGGAGCCAGGGCCGCCCTCAACGCGGCAGAGCACAACCCCAAAACCCTCAAGGAGCCGCTGGAGTACATCCTTTCCCTCTCCGAGGCGGGGCTCGCCGAGATGCGGGCCCTGATCTTCGAGCTGCGCCCCGAATCCCTGGCCGAGGAAGGCTTGGTGGCGGCCCGGGCACGCCAAGCCGCGGCGGCCAAGGCCCGCTACAACCTCAGGGTGGAGACCAGCTTTGGCGAGGAACCCAACCTCTCGCTCGAGGTCAAGGAAGCCCTCTACCGCATCGCCCAAGAAGCCCTGCACAACACGGTCAAACACGCCGAGGCGACCGCGGTGGGGATTCGCTTGAAGCAGACTCCGGGGGGCACGGTGCTCGAGGTGAGCGACAACGGCAAGGGCTTTGAGCCCGACCAGGAGTTTCCCGGCCATCTGGGGCAGCGCTCGATGCGCGAGCGGGCCGAGGGCGTCGGAGGGAAGCTCGAGGTGCGCAGTGCTCCGGGCCAGGGCGTTTTGGTGCGGGTGGTCCTCGGGGCTGAGTAGGCCCGGCAGTTTGCAACGGGCTTTTGATGGTCCGTCGCCCGTGACCCTTTCGTGACCTCCGCGTGAAGCCCGCGCAACTTGCGTTCAATAGCCTTTAGCCCGAAGAGGTGAGGGCTATGGCGAATCATTACGACGTAATCATTATCGGCACGGGCGCGGGCGGCGGCACCTTGGCGCATCAGTTGGCCCCTTCGGGAAAGAAGATTTTGCTCCTGGAGCGCGGCGGGTTTCTGCCCAAAGAGCGGGAGAACTGGGACACCCAAGCGGTCTACCTGGACAAGCGCTACCAGGCGCACGACACTTGGTATCACAACGGCGAACCCTTCCGCCCGGCGATCCACTACTGGGTGGGCGGCAACACCAAGATGTTCGGCGCGGCCCTGTTCCGGCTGCGCGAGGCCGATTTCAAGGAGATTCGGCACTCCGGCGGGATTTCCCCGGCTTGGCCCTTGTCGTACCAGGATTTTGCCCCTTACTACACCCGTGCCGAACGGCTGTATCACGTGCATGGGAAACGCGGTGTAGACCCCACTGAGCCGCCCAGCAAAGACCCCTATCCCTTCCCGCCGCTCGAGCACGAGCCCCGCGTGGCCCAGCTCAAAGGCGACCTCGAGAAGCTCGGCTACCACCCTTTCCCGTTGCCCCTGGGTGTGCGGTTGGGCGACGACAAGCCGTATCCCCAGGCCCCCACCCAGCTTTCCGCCTTCGACGGCTACCCCGACCCGTCGGAGTCCAAGGCCGACGCCCACGTGATCGGGGTCAAGCCCGCTTTGGAGTATCCCAACGTCACCCTGCTCACCGGGCGGCTTGTGGAACGGCTCGAGACCGATGCCAAAGGGCGTAAGGTTAGCAAGGTTATCGTCCGTCACGAAGGTAAAACCGAGACGTATTCGGCGGATGTCGTGGTGGTCTCAGCCGGGGCCGCGAACTCCGCCGCGCTGATGCTGCGCTCAGCTTCCGACCAGCACCCGCAGGGGCTCGCCAACCGCTCGGGGCTGGTGGGGCGCAACTACATGTGCCACCAGAACTCGACTTTCTTGGCAATCTCCAAGGAGCCCAACGATTCTATTTTTCAGAAAACCCTGGTGGTGAGCGACTTCTACGGGCCTTCTGCCGAGTGGGAATACCCGATGGGCCTCATTCAAATGCTCGGCAAGGTGGACGAGGTGCTGATGCGCTTCGAGACACCCGAGCCGCTGGGGAACATGACCTACGCCGAGATGGCCCGCCACTCCCTCGACTTCTGGCTGCAATCGGAGGATTTGCCCGACCCCAGCAACCGGGTGACGGTGAACGCCCAGGGCGAGATCGAGCTGGCCTACACCAAGAACAACCTCGAGGCCCACGAGCGCCTGATCGCCAAGCTGAAAAGCCTGCTCACTCACATCGGCTGCCACGAGCACATGATCCCCATTGACTACTACCTGGGCACCAAGTTCCCCTTCAACCTCTCGCACCAGGCGGGGACGCTCAAGTTCGGCACCGATCCCGAAACCTCGGTGCTGGACCTCAACTGTAAGACCCACGACCTGGACAACCTCTACGTGGTGGATGCCTCGTTCTTCCCCTCGGTGGGCGCGGTGAACCCCTCGCTCACCATCATCGCCAACGCGATTCGGGTGGGCGATCATTTGCTCGAGCGCCTCGGCGCGAAACAGGCCGCCACAACCGTATAAACCTAACCGTAATCATTCTGGGCGGGCGGCGAAGAATCCCACACACACCAAAGTAACCGTTCAGGTAGAGAAGTACGTCTTGGTGTGCCCGAGGGCTCGAGTTCTGACGCGCGAGGGGATGTTTCGCTGCGCTCAACATGACGACGCAAAGGAGGTCACGTGCAACTCGATTTGAAAGGCAAGGTCGTGTTGGTGACGGGTTCGGCCCGGCGGGTGGGGCGGGCCATTGCCCTCGAGTTCGCCCGTAGCGGCGCAAACCTCGTCATCCACCACAGCAACTCACCCGAAGATGCGAAAACCGCCGCCGAAGACGCCCGAAGCTTGGGCGTGGAAGCGATGATCGTGCAGGCCGACCAGTCCAGGCCCAAGGAGGTCGTCCGCATGTTCGCAGCCATCAAGGAGCGCTTCGGGCGGCTCGATGTGTTGGTCAATAGCGCGGCGAGTTTCAAGTACGGGGACTTGCTCAACCTCAGCTTTGAGGAATGGCGGTCGGTGATCGGCACCAACCTGAACGGCCCATTTCTCTGCACTCAGGGCGCGGCCAAGCTGATGGTCGAGGCCCGGAACGGCGGCGCGATCATCAACATCAGCGATAATTCGGGACTCGAACCCTGGAAATCCCGCCCACACCACAGCGTCGCCAAGGCTGGGGTCATCATGCTCACCCAGGTCGCGGCATTATCGTTGGCACCGCACAACATCCGCGTCAATTGCGTGGTTCCCAGCCCGGTGCTGCCCGCCGCCGGGGAGCCGGAAAACTCGGTGATCGAGGTGGCGAGGGGACTCCCGCTGGGGCACATCGGCGAGCCGGGCGACATCGCCCGGGCTTGCGTTTTCCTCGCCACCAACGACTACGCCACCGGTTCGGTTCTGCGCATTGACGGCGGCGAGGGCTTGGTGGGGGGGGGTGAGACCTGATGGACGCGCTGCACACTGCCGCCAACGCGCTCGCGGAACTGCTCGAGATTGGCTTCCAGAACCTCTGGGCGATCACCGTGCTGGTGGGGTTCGTGCTAGCCCTGCGGGGTTTGCGTCAGGGAACCCAGGCGATGCAACTCGAGTTCGCCCACTACCTGGCGCTTTCGCTGGAGTTCCTCTTGGCCTCGGACGTCCTCGCCACGCTGCGGGCTCCCTCCTGGCAGGACATCGCGCAGCTGGCGGCGGTAGCGGCGATTCGCACCGGGCTGGATTTTTATCTGTCGCGGGAGCTCGAGAAGGAAGTCCGGCAGCCCGCGTTATAGATTCGTGAACTCCGCTTAAAGCCCACGGGATCACTCTTCGCTACGCTGCATCCTGTCAGGAGGAAGCTATGCTGCAGCGCTTGGATATGCCCGAAAACCCCTTAGTGCTCCACGAGGAAAAGCCCTTCACCGCGAAGGACAGGCTCGAGGATTACACCTTGGGTTGGCTCGAGGCCATCGGCGAGAACCCCCGGCGCGAAGGGCTGTTGAAGACCCCGGAGCGCGTCGCCAAAGCCTGGGAGTTCATCACCCGAGGGTACGGGCAGAGCCTCGAAGAAGTGGCGAATGAGGCGGTGTTCGGGGCCGAGGGCTCGGAGATGATCGTGGTGAAGGACATCGAGTTTTATTCGATGTGCGAGCACCACATGTTCCCCATCTTTGGCCGCGCCCACATTGGGTACATCCCCGGCGACAAAATCTTGGGGCTTTCCAAGTTCGCCCGCATCACCGACCTGTTCGCGCGGAGGTTACAGGTGCAGGAGCGGCTGACCACGCAGATCGCCGAGGCCATCATGGAGCTTTTGGAGCCGCAGGGTGTGGGCGTTGTGCTTGAGGGCACCCACCTGTGCATGGCGATGCGCGGGGTAGAGAAGCAGCACTCCTCGACGGTCACCACCTCGATGCTCGGCGTGTTCCGCGAAGACCCCAAGACCCGCCACGAGTTTATCGAGGCCATCCGCGCCCCGTTCAACCGGCGCTAGGAAGGTTTAAGGAGGATACAGAGATGATTCAGACGATCCGCAGTTGGACCCCGGCGCAAAAGACCTTGTTCGCAGTTCTGGCCCTCGCCGTGGTCGTTGCAGGAGGATGGTTTGTGTGGTGGACGGCCTCTCCTCTGTTCATCAACCAGCAAGTCTCGGAGGGCTTGAACGCCGCTTCGGTGAAGGTGCTCGAGCGAGGCCAGTTCATCAACGGCGATTCCTTCCACAAGGTCTCCGGCACGGCCAAAGTGGTCGCCCAAGGCGGCGGGCGAATTCTGCGCCTGGACGATGATTTCAACCCGATCAACGGCCCCGCTCTGCATGTGTATCTGGTCAAGGCAGGAGGGGTCAAAGAAGGCTTTCTCGACCTGGGCCAGCTCAAGGGCAACCAGGGTGGGCAGAACTACGGGGTTCCCGCCGGGACCGACCTCTCGCAGTACCCACAGGTCTACGTCTGGTGCAAAGCTTTCGGCGTAAAGTTCGGCTCGGCCAAGGGGACTCAAGTGTCACCTGGAAACCCTCGCGCTGGCTGCCTGAGGGCCAAAGTGATACCTTCTGTACTGAAGGGGCGCAACCCGCGAAAGGAGCCCAGCCGTGTCAAAAAGGCTCTTAGTGGTCGAGGATGACCGGGACATCGCCGATCTGGTGGCGCTCAACCTGCGCGACCTGGGTTATCAGGTTGATGTAGCGCTGGACGGGCGGGGCGGCCTCGAGAAGGTCAGCGCGCACAACTACGACCTGGTGGTGCTGGACCTGATGCTTCCCGGTCTGGACGGTTTGGAGGTCTGCAAACGCCTGCGCGGTGGGCAGAACTACGTGCCCATCCTGATGCTCACCGCCCGCAGCAGCGAGCTGGACCGGGTGCTGAGCCTCGAGATCGGCGCCGACGACTACATGACCAAGCCCTTCAGCATCCGAGAGTTGCAGGCCAGGGCCAAGGCTCTGTTGCGGCGGATGGAAGTCCTGACCTCCCCTGAGCCCGCGCAGCAGACCCTGCGGGTGGGCGAGCTAGAGATCGAGCTGGATAAGCGCCGGGTGAGCTCTGCAGGTAAACCGCTCAGCCTCACCGCCAAGGAATTCGACCTGCTGGTGCTGCCCAGTGGGGCCGGTTTGGGGCTGGGGTTGGCTGCCTTAGCCGCCCTTTTCGCCCACCACCCGCTCAAGCTGTGGCTGGCCGACCTGCGCCGGGGCAAACGCTTCCCCCGCACCGCATTGGCCGGGCGCTTCGCCCTGCTCTACCTCCTGCTGAGGCTTTTGGGGCTGGTGCTGGCGATGCGCTCGCTGGGGGCAATTTACTATGCCCGCACCCAGGTCTTGCGGACCAGGGGGCATGCGGTCTCGAGCCAACCGGCCCACCGCTTCCTGACCCTGGCGGTAGCGGTGTTGGCGCTAGCTGCCGTGCAAAACTGGGTTCCCTGGCTTTCAGTGCTGGCCCTCGGCGGGCTGCTCCTTTTCGCTCGGTGGACGCTGGCACGGCCCTCGGTCCAGGCCAGGGTGGTGGACTGGACCCAGATGGGCTTCGGGCTGCTAATCGTGCTGGCAACCGCACTGGGGATAAGGTTGGGGCTTTAGAAGGTGTATGGCTTAGGGTTGACCATTGACCGATAAAAACAGCGAGCGGTGTGGGCAAAAGCTCGTCGCATCATCGCTGTGAGCGGTCAATGCCGGAGTTCAGGACAGGGCACTCGACTCCCTCACCTCGCGCTCAGCGCTTCCTCGAGCGCGTTCCAGACGAGGGTGGCGCACTTCACCCGCGCGGGAAGCTTGTGTACTCCCGCCAACGCGCCCAGCTCACCCAGCTCTGCGGCGGGCGGGGTGCCGTCTACGACCACCGCCTTGAACTGCCGGGCCAGCCGTAGCGCCTCGCTGACGGTTTTCCCCTGGAGCACGTCGGTCATCATCGAGGCCGAGGCGGTGCTGATGGCGCAGCCCTGCCCCACGAAGCGCACTTCGGCGACGCGATCCCCCTCGAGACGCAGCATCAGCCGCACCCGGTCGCCGCAGGAGGGGTTGTCGCCCTGCACTTCCAGCGTGGCCCCCTCCAGCTCGCCGTAGTGGTGCGGGTGCTTGTAGTGGCGCATTAGGGTCTCGCGGTACAGCTCGTCCAGAACACTCATAGCCACACCTTGAAAGCGTCGCGCACTTTTTTCAGGGCTTCCAGGAAGCGGTCCACCTCTTGGTGTGTGGTGTAGAGGTAAAAGCTAGCCCGCGCCGTAGCCGCCACCCCCAGCTTGCGGTGCAGGGGTTGGGCGCAGTGGTGCCCGGCGCGCACGGCGATGCCGTATTGCTCGAGCGCCGTCGCTACGTCGTGAGCGTGGAGGCTACCCAAGGTAAAAGCCACCACCCCGCCCCGGTCGGCTCCCCTGGGACCATAGGTGCGCACCTCAGGGACTTCCTGGTCCAGCCGCCCCAGCGCATAGTTCACCAGCTCGAGGTCGTGCTGCCAGACCTTCTCCATCCCGAGGGCCATCAGGTATTCGGCGGCGGCGGCCAGCGCCACCGCTTCGGCGATGGCGGGGGTTCCGGCCTCAAAGCGCTGGGGCGGTTTGGCGTAGGTGGACCGGTCTACGAACACCTCGTTGATCATCTCGCCGCCGCCCAGAAAGGGGGGCAAGTCTTTGAGCACCTCGTAGCGGCCCCACAGCACCCCCGCACCGGTAGGGCCGCCCATCTTATGCCCGGAGAAGGCAAAGAAATCAGCGCCCAGCTCTCTCACCCGCACCGGCAGATGCGGCGCCGATTGCGCCCCGTCCACCACCACCAAGGCTCCCCTTTCCTTAGCCCGCCGCGCGACCTCGGCCACCGGGTTGAGCGTCCCCAGCACGTTGGAGACGTGGACCAGACTAACCAAGCGGAGTTTGGGGGTGAGCAGCCTATCCAGCGCGTCCAAATCCAAGCGCCCCGAAGCGGTGATGGGAACCGCTTTGATGACCGCACCGGTGTGCCCGGCGATCAGGTGCCAGGGAACCAAATTGGCGTGGTGCTCCATCTCGGTCAGCAGAATCTCATCGCCCGGTTTGAGGTTTCGCAGACCCCAGGCATAGGCCACCAAATTCAGCGCCTCGGTGGCGTTACGGACGAAGACAATCTCGTTCTCCTGGGCCCCCACAAACCGCGCCAGGCTGCGGCGAGCACCTTCGTAAGCCTCGGTGGCCCGCGCCGAGAGTTCGTAGGCACCCCGGTGGACGTTGGCGTTGGTGTGCAGATAAAACTGCTGCAAGGCCTCCAGCACCACCTTGGGCTTTTGCGCGGTGGCCGCAGAGTCCAGATAAACCAGATCAGGCTTTCCCACCAGGAGGGGAAAGTCCCGGCGAATCGCCTCAAGCCTCATCCCAACCGCCTCTCTTCCGCTGTACGGTGCGGCTTCTAGCATATCCACCCTCAGCTTGCTCCTAGCAGGCGGGACATTCTTCCCCACGCTTAGGCGCTGGAGGGCTGTGGCCTGGGCTGGAACAGAAATAAAACCAGCGCGGCGGCGGCAAACGCGGCCCCGGAGAAGAAGGCCACGCTGGGAGAAAAGCGCTGCCACAGAAAGCCAAAAAGCAGGCTCGAGGGCAAGAGCAGCACGCCCACCAAGGTGGTGTATAGCCCAATCGCGCTGGCTTTTTCCGTAGCCGGGATGACCTTGGCGAGGTAAGCCCGGCTGCCCCCCTCGAAGGCCGCGCTGTACAAGGCGTAGAGTAGGAAAAGCGCCACCCCTTGCCAGGGCGCGGTGCTCAAACCAAAACCCAGATAAACCCCCGCATACGCCGCAAACCCCAGCGTCACCAGCCGGTGCACCCCGATCCGGTCGCCCAGCGAACCCAAAGGATACGACAAAAGGGCGTAGAGCAGGTTGTAGACGGTGTAAACCAGGGTGGATTGGGCGTCGCTAAAGCCAAGACTCTTCAGCCGCAGGATCAGAAAGGCATTGGAGGAGAGCCCCAGGGTGAACAGCCCCGAGACCAGCAAAAACCAGCGGTACTGTGGGGAAAAAGCCGAGAGCCGGAGCGGGGGCAGCGGTTTGGGAATCCCCCGCTTCTCGCGTAGAAAAAACACGATGACCAGCGCTGCTAGCACCCCCGGAATCGCCGAAAGCCAGAACACCCCGCGGAACCCTACCAGCGGCAGGAGCAAGAACGCCAGGAACGGGCCGATGGAAGCCCCAATCGTGTCCATCGCCCGGTGAAAGCCGTAGTTGCGGCCATAATTCTCGTTGCTCGAGACCTCCGCGATCACCGCGTCGCGGGGAGCGGTGCGCAGCCCCTTCCCCACCCGGTCCAAAAAGCGGTAGGTCAGGACCTGCCAAGGGGCCGTCGCCAGCGCTAGAATCGGCCTGAGCAGGGTGGGCAGGCCGTAGCCCAGCAGGATCACCGGTTTGCGGGCGGCGATGCGATCCGAGACCCGCCCGCCCACCACCTTGAACAGGCTGGCAGTGGCCTCGGCCACGCCCTCGACCAGACCGACGGTGGTGGTGGTGGCGCCCAGAACCGTGGTCAGAAACAGCGGAAGTATCGGGTAAACCATCTCCGAGGCGATGTCGGTAAAGAGGCTGATGACGCCCAGAACGTAGACCTCGCTAGGCAGGCGCTTCACCGCATTAGTCTACTTCCCTCTAAACTCGCCCGTCCAGGGCGACGGAAATGCCCGGTGAGCCGAACCCGCCGGGCGAAGCGGGCCAATCCAGCTTCAGGTGTGGACGACGGGTTCTTGGGGTTTGCCGGTCTCCACCCGCTCGACCTGATGGCCCCGATCCCGCCCCACACCGGCAGCAACAGCGCCCCGACCACCCCCACGGTGAGCGGGATTTCTACCAGGGTGTGGCCCTCGTCGTTCTCGAGGATGATCCGCCGGACATTGTTCGCCTACGCCCACAAGTGGACCTCTATGCCACAGAGCACCTTTCTGGTGCTGTTCGTGCTAACCCTGGTCTCGGCAGTCTGGATGCACCTCACGGTACTTTCCATCCTCAACAAAGCGGCTCCGCAGCTAAGGGGGCAATTCGAGCACCGCCCTAAAACATCGTAACTGGCTCGTAGACCGTGGCTTGTAGTGTGTAGAATTTGCCTTTTCCACTTGCCACGAGCCCTTCAAAGGAGAAGATATGGCAGCCCCAAGCGTTCCAAACCGACCCAGCAGCACATGGCTTGCGCAGTGGGAGCCAGAGAATCCTAGTTTCTGGGAATCCACGGGTAAGCGTATCGCCTGGCGCACCCTCTGGATCACCGCTTACAGCCTGATGCTCTCGTTCATGGGGAACTTCTCGGGCTTCATGCCCTCCACCAGCTACTTCTACCCCAGAAGATGCAGGGCACGGCGCTGGGGATTCAAGCCGGGATCGGCAACTTCGGGGTGAGCGTGGTGCAGTTCCTCACCCCCTGGGTAGTGGGATTTGCGCTCTTTGCCAGTGGCCTCGTGCGGCTGAATGATGCCGAAATCTTCACCGCCAAGAATGGTCTGCAAAACCCCATCTGGCCGCATAATGCCGCGCTGGTCTGGACCCTGTTTATCCTCATCGGGGTGGGACTGGCCTGGGTTTTCCTCAAGAGTGTGCCGGTGCGGGCCAACTTCCGCGAGCAGTTCGACATCTTCCGCGACAAGCACACCTGGATCATGACCAGCCTGTACATCGCCACCTTCGGTTCTTTTTCGGGTCTCTGGCGGTATTCGCGCTGCTCATCAAGCAGCTCTACGGCAAGTTCGACGGCGCCCCGGACCCGCTGGCTTTTGCCTTCTTGGGGCCGCTGGTCGGCTCGCTGGTGCGGGTGGCTTTGGGCCGCTAGCGGATCGCGTCGGCGGAGCTAAGCTCACCTGGGTGAGCACCCTGGGGATGTTGGCAAGCGCCATCGGCTTGAGTTTCTATGTCAACCCGGCCTCGCTCGAGCAGTTCCCCTACTTTGTGACCTTCATGCTGCTGTTCTTCTTTGCCGGGATCGGCAATGCCAGCACCTTCAAACAGATGCCGATGATCTTTGAACCGTGTAAAGCCGGGGGTGTGAAAGGCTGGACATCCCACCGCCTTCTTCTACGCAGTAGCGGTTTTCTACGCCCTTAACGCGGGGCTGAACTGGTATTACTACGCTACTACGCCCGAAAGAGCGCCGAGAAGCCCTGTTGAGAAACCCCATGCTGACTCCCCCTGAACCGCCTCATTCAAACCGTGTATTTACCCTTTAAGTAGCGCAGATAGGGGGCTGTAGTGAGCGGTTGTCCCGTGCTGCGCTCGAGCAGCTCCTGCGGGGAAAACCTGCGTCCGTGCTGGTAGATGTTGTGCTGGAGCCACTGTAGCAAGGGGACGTAATCCCCGGCTGCGAGGGCCTCCTCGAGGCCGCCCACCTGTTCCCGCGCCGCCGCGAAGAACTGCGCCGACATCACGTTGCCAATGGTATAGGTCGGGAAGGAGCCGAACAGCCCGGCGGACCAGTGGATATCCTGGAGCACACCCAGCGTGTCGCTGGGGACCTCGAGCCCCAGATACTCCTTGACCTTGGCGTTCCAGGCTTCGGGTAGGTCGCCCACCGCCAGTCTGCCGTCCATCAGGGCTATTTCCAATTCGACCCGCAGCAGGATGTGGAAGTTGTAAGTCAGCTCATCGGCCTCGACCCGGATCAAGCTGGGGGTCACGCGGTTCACCGCATGATAAAAGGCTTGAGCGTCCACGTCCCGCAGTTGCTCGGGGAAAGTAGCTTGCAGCGCGGGGAAATGCACCTGCCAGAAAGCTCTCGAGCGCCCCACCAGGTTTTCCCACAGCCGTGACTGCGATTCGTGGGTGCCGTAGCTGGCCCCGCCCACCGCGTAGAGCCCTAGGAAATCGGTGGTCAGGGCGGTGCGGGTGAGTTGCGGGCTCACCCCCTGCTCGTAGAGGGCGTGGCCGGTCTCGTGCAGCACACCGAACAGGCACATCGGCAGGTAGTCACGGCGGAACCGGGTGGTGATGCGCACGTCCTGGCGGGTAAAGGATATCTCGAAGGGGTGGAGCGAGGTGTCCAGGCGGCCCCGGCTGAGGTCGTAGCCAAACTTTTGCGCGATGCCCAGGGCAAAGCTGCGCTGGAGGTCTTCGGGGTAGTCCCGGGTCAGGAAGTCCCAGCGGGGCGGCCCCTTCTCCCCTATCGCTTGCACCAGCGGCAAGGTAGCCAGCTTGAGTTTGTCCAGCAGGGCACGCAGGCTCAGCGTGGTCATCCCCGGCTCGTACTGCGCTAAAAGCGCGTCGTAGGGGTGCCCGGCGTACCCGATGGCCTCGGCAAGCTGGCGGGTGAGCTCGAGCATCCGCTCGAGATAGGGCTGAAAGCGGGAGAAGTCATCCGTGGCCCTGGCTTCGCCCCAGGCCGCTTGCGCCACCGATTTGAGGGCCGCCATATCGCCGACCAAATCGGCAGGAATCCGTGAAAACACCTCCACTGCCCCCCGCACCTGCTGAACCGTGCGGGCTCGGACGCCGTCCGGTTCTTCCCCCGACACCTCGCGCTCGGCTCCCTCTAGCGCCTGCCGCAACTCACCGCTCAAAATCATCCTGCGGGCGAGGCCGCTGAGCGTCCCCAACTGGTGGCCCCTGGTTTCGACCCCGCCGGGGGGCATCTGGGTCCGCGCGTCCCAGGTGAGCACCGAGAGGGCGTTGAGCACGTCGTTGATCTCGGCGACGTTACGGGTGAGTTCGGCGTAGCTCATGCTCAGCCTTGGTCTGTGGGACGGATCAGGATTTCGTTGACGTTAACGCGCAGCGGCTGGGTCACGGCGTAGAGGATGGCGGCAGCGATGTCTTCGGACTCCAGCCGCTCCCACTTGCTGGTGTTGGTGAGGTAAGTGCTCTTGGTCGCTGCGTGGGTCATGTGGTCGGTGAGTTCGGTGGCGACCACGCCGGGTTCGACGACGGTGACACGAATCTTGTGCTTGGCCGAGAACTCCTGCCGCAGCGACTCGCTGAAAGCCCCCACGCCGAACTTGGTCACGCTGTAGACGTTGGAGGTGGGGCTGGTAAAGCGCCCGGAGACGCTCGAGACGTTGACGATGTGGCCCCCGCCTTGCGAGAGGAAGATCGGCAGCGCGGCGTGGGTGGCGTAGAGTACGGCCATCAGGTTGATCTCGATCATGCCCTTCCAATCCTCGAGCCGTGCTTCGGCGGCGGGGCCTAAGTACATCACCCCGGCGTTGTTGACCAGGATGTCGAGGCGGCCCATCTTCTTGGCGGTACGCTCCACGGCGGCCTTGGCCTGGGCCTCGTCGGTGAGGTCGGCGGGGATCACCAAGACCTTCCCACCGGCACCCTGAATCCGCTTGGCGAGGGCTCTCAAGCGGTCCTCGCGACGGGCCACGATCGCCACCCTCGCGCCCTCTTCGGCCAGGGCCAGCGCGGTGGCCTCGCCGATCCCGCTCGAGGCTCCCGTCACCAGCGCAACTTTACCGTTCAGTTTTTCACTCATCTCCCCTCCGTGAAGTTGAACCAAGCCCTGTTCCTGAGGGCATCTTTGACCCGTTATGAAATCTCGTTCTGGACGAGAGCTAGCTAGTTGGGGCTTGAGTTTTTCTGGGGCTCGAGCAGGTGGCAGGCCACCAAACGCCCCTCCGGGCCACGCGGGACAAGCGCGGGGACTTCTTTAGGGCAGCGATCAAAAGCGCGCGGGCAGCGCGGATGAAAGGGGCAACCGGAGGGCGGGTTGAGCGGGCTGGGCAGCTCGCCTTTCACCGCCTCCACCACAGATTTCCTCGAGGGGTCAATCTCCGGCGCGGCCCGCAGCAGGGCCTGGGTGTAGGGATGGGCCGGACTGGTAAACAGCTTCTCGGTCTCAGCCAACTCGACCACCCTCCCCAAGTACATCACCGCCACCCGGTGCGAGATGTGCCGCACCAGCCGCAGATCGTGGGCCACGAACAGCACGGTCAGGTGCAAGCGCTCTTGCAGCTCAAGGAGCAGGTTTACCACCTGGGCCTGCACCGAAACGTCGAGGGCCGAAACTAATTCGTCAGCGATGAGGGTTTCAGGCTCAACCGAGAGGGCTCGGGCAATGCCGATGCGCTGGCGCTGCCCGCCAGAGAACTCGTGCGGCAGCCGGGTCTCGGCGTCCTTCGGCAGCCCGACGAGCTCGAGCAGTTCCCGAATCCGCCCCGGAACTTCCTCCGGCTTGCGTAGGCCGTGAACCAGGATGGCCTCACGCAGCGTCTGCCCCACCGTCATCCGCGGGTTGAGGCTAGAAAAGGGGTCCTGGAAGACCATCTGCACCCGGCGGTTGTACCG